>NZ_JBWKPZ010000001.1:315832-693357 GCF_059418505.1 Citrobacter sp. GW821-FHT07H02
CATCTTTTTTTTCGCGTTACCTTATCGGCGTTGCGGGGCGCATTATGCGTATTGAGCCTTGAAGCGTCAACCCCTTTTTCATTGAAAATGGCCGGAATGTGACTGTTTGGTTAGGTTGCGAACAGCGTGACGCAATATTCGGCAATTATTGGTTATTAATCGTTTTTGTAAGGATTATTACAATATAAAAAAGAGCCCCCTGAGGGCTCTTTTTACACTTTTCGCTTATTTATAGGCGGACTGGTGGACGCCCACCGCACGGCCGGAGGGATCGTTCATGGTTTTAAACGCTTCATCCCACTCAATAGCTTTCGCAGAGGAACAGGCGACGGACGGACCGCCCGGCACACATTCAGCGGCGCTGGGAACCGGGAACAGTTCTTCAAAGATCTCGCGGTACAAATACGCTTCTTTAGAGGACGGCGTGTTGTACGGGAAGCGGAAGCGGGCGGTTTCCAGTTGTTGGTCAGAAACCTGTTCTGCGGCCACTTCTTTCAGCGTGTCGATCCAGCTATAACCCACGCCATCCGAGAATTGCTCTTTCTGACGCCATGCGACGCTTGCCGGTAAGTAAGACTCAAAGCATTCGCGCAGGACATGTTTTTCCATTTTACCGTTGCCGCACATTTTATCCTGTGGGTTGATGCGCATTGCCACATCAAGG
Organism: Citrobacter sp. GW821-FHT07H02; assembly: GCF_059418505.1. Lineage (NCBI taxonomy): Bacteria > Pseudomonadati > Pseudomonadota > Gammaproteobacteria > Enterobacterales > Enterobacteriaceae > Citrobacter > Citrobacter sp. GW821-FHT07H02. The sequence continues at coordinate 316,497 of NZ_JBWKPZ010000001.1, forward strand.
AATTTCTTATCCAGGAACGGGACTCGCGCTTCTACGCCCCAGGCTGACATCGCTTTGTTGGCACGCGCGCAGTCAAACATATGCAACGCTTGCAGTTTACGTACCGTCTCTTCATGCAATTCTTTGGCATTCGGCGCTTTATGGAAATAGAGATAGCCGCCAAACACTTCGTCAGAACCTTCACCGGACAGCACCATTTTAATACCCATCGCTTTGATTTTACGCGACATTAAATACATCGGCGTCGAGGCGCGAATGGTGGTGACATCGTAAGTTTCGATGTGGTAAATCACATCACGGATCGCATCCAGACCTTCCTGTACCGTGAAGTGGATTTCGTGGTGCACCGTCCCCAGGTGATTTGCCACTTCCTGTGCGGCTTTCAGGTCCGGAGAACCTTCGAGACCGACGGCAAAGGAGTGCAACTGTGGCCACCAGGCTTCAGAACGTTCGTCATCTTCCACACGACGGGCGGCATATTTCTTGGTGATAGCGGAAATGACTGATGAATCCAGACCACCGGAGAGTAGTACGCCATAGGGCACGTCTGACATCAGATGGCTTTTGACAGCGTCTTCCAGGGCCTGGCGCAGTTCATTCTTGTCAGTAACGTTCTCTTTTACCGCATCAAAATCGAACCAGTCGCGCTGATAGTACTGGCGGATTTCCCCTTCTTTACTCCACAGATAACTGCCCGCCGGGAACTCTTTGATGGTGCGGCATACCGGAACCAGCGCTTTCATTTCGGAGGCGACGTACAGGTTGCCGTGTTCGTCGTACCCCATATAAAGGGGGATGATGCCAAGATGGTCACGACCAATCAGGTAGGCATCTTTCTCGCTGTCGTACAGCGCAAAGGCAAACATGCCCTGCAGATCGTCGAGGAATTGCGCCCCTTTCTCCTGATACAGCGCGAGGATCACTTCGCAGTCGGAACCGGTCTGGAAGGTATAGCGATCGCCATATTCCGCACGTAACGCCTGATGGTTATAAATTTCACCGTTTACGGCCAGGATGTGCGTTTTCTTCTCGTTATACAGTGGCTGGGCACCGGCGTTCACGTCAACAATTGACAGACGTTCATGCGCCAGGATCGCGTTGTCACAGGCGTAAATGCCGGACCAGTCCGGCCCACGATGACGCATCAGACGTGACAGTTCGAGGGCTTTTTTACGCAGCTCAACTGCGTCTGTTTTGATATCGAATACGCCGAAAATAGAACACATAACCTTCTCCGTTAATCTGTTGCGTGGTGCTTTTTGTGTTTGCTTGATTAAGAAAATGCAGCAAAGCAGGGGAGGGTGCAAGTGAATTGCCGGTCAGAAAAGAAAAAATGCAATAGGCATTGTAGATTAGTGAAAAAAGATTACGTAATGAGCGTGTTTATTGATGAATCGACAGTTTTATGGCTATTTTATTAAACAGGGCTTTGCCGGATAGCGGCGTAAACACCTTATCCGGCTAACAGCGAAGTGCGAATCGTCGGCCTGATAAGAAACGTGTTATCAGGCATGGCGTCGTTTTCAGATAACGTCGATCTCGGCCACGGAAGGGTAGATCCAGCTTGGTCGGAACGGCATGCTGTCGATATCGTCAAGCGTGGAGACGCCAGACAACACCAGAATCGTTTCGAGCCCCGCCTGGAAACCGGCAAGGATGTCGGTACGCAGGTTATCGCCGACAATGACCGTTTCTTCGGAATGTGCCTGCATTTTGTTTAACGCCGCACGGATGATCCACGGGCTCGGTTTGCCCACATAAAACGGCTTGCGACCGGAGATTTTCTCAATACCCGCGCAGAGTGCGCCACAGGCCGGATAAAAACCGCGACCGTGGGTGTCCGGGTTGGTGGCAATAAAGCGGGCGCCATTGGCAACAAAGAAGGCCGCTTTATGCATCATTTCCCAGTTATAGGAACGGGTTTCACCGACGATTACGAAGTCCGGGTTAACGTCGGTGATGGTAAAGCCCGCTTTATACAATTCGTGAATCAGCGCGCCTTCACCCACTACGTAGGCTTTTTTGCCTTCCTGACGACGCAGGAAATCGGCCGTCGCCATTGCGGAAGTATAAAAGACGCTGTCAGGCACATTCACGCCTGCGGTGGCAAAGCGGTTCGCCAGGTCTTGTCCGGTTTGGGAGGGGTAATTGGTCAGGAGCACAAGCGGCAGGCCTTTTTCCAGAATACCCGTCAAAAATTCTGCCGCACCGGGTACGGCAATGTTGTCGTGCATTAGCACGCCGTCGATATCACAAATGACATTTTTGATGGTCATGAACTACCCAGGGAAATTGTTATGAATCCGATACTATAAAAGCGCATTAATTTTCCAGCAAATGTTGAAGCAAAATGCCGTTAAGCATGGCGCGTTTTACCAGCGCAAATGCGCCAATGGCGGAGCGGTGATCCAGCGTCGAACGCACAACGGGCAGGTTTTTACGAAATGCTTTCAATGCCTGAGTGTTAATGCAGCTTTCAATCGCCGGCAGCAGGACTTTGTCGGCTTCGGTTATCTCACCGGCAATGACAATCTTTTGCGGATTAAACAAGTTTATCGCAATGGCGATGGTTTTTCCCAGATGGCGGCCAACGTGCTCGATCACCTCTGCGGCCAGGCTATCGCCTTTATTGGCCGCCTTGCAGATGGTTTTGATGGTGCAGTCATCCAGCGGAACGCGGCTCTGATAGCCCTGTTTCAGCAAATTATGCACGCGGTGTTCAATGGCGGCATTGGCGGCGATGGTTTCCAGACAGCCAAAGTTACCGCAGTGGCAGCGTTCACCGAGCGGTTCAACCTGAATGTGGCCGATCTCACCGACATTACCATTACGACCAATAAAAATTCGACCGTTGGAGATGATCCCCGCCCCGGTGCCACGGTGTACGCGCACCAGTATAGAGTCTTCACAATCCTGGCTTGCGCCAAAATAGTGCTCAGCCAGCGCCAGGCTACGGATGTCATGGCCGACAAAACAGGTAACGTGAAAACGTTTTTCCAGCGCTTCAACCAGCCCCCAGTTTTCGACCTGAATATGGGGCATGTAGCGGATGACGCCGCTTTCGGGGTCGACAAGCCCCGGGAGGATCACCGAAATGGCGATCAGTTCGCGGATTTTACGCTGGCAGCTTTCAATAAAGCTCTCAATGGTATTGAGCAGGGCAAATTCCAGCGTTTCCTGAGTACGTTCTGGGAGCGGGTAATGCTCTTCCGCCAGGACTTTACTGCTCAGGTCGTAGAGGGTCAGCGTGGTGTCGTGACGACCCAGACGCACGCCAATCGCATGAAAGTTACGGGTTTCTGTGATGATAGAGATGGCGCGGCGGCCCCCGGTAGAGGCCTGCTGATCAACTTCTTTGATCAGCCCGCGTTCAATAAGTTGCCGCGTAATTTTCGTTACGCTGGCGGGGGCAAGCTGGCTTTGCTCGGCAATCTGAATTCGCGAGATGGGCCCATGCTGATCAATCAGGCGGTAAACGGCCGCACTGTTTAGCTGTTTTACGAGATCAACATTACCTATTTGAGCTTGTCCGCCAGGTGTCATACGTTTTCTTACTCAGTAACGACCTCGTTGCCATTAACGATGGTCTTGATGATTTTAAAGTCGTGTGTGAATGCAGTCAGGTTGGCCACTTTACCCGGTGCAATGCTGCCGAGCTGTTGGTCGACGCCAATCGCACGGGCAGGGTAGAGGGTCGCCATGCGCAGCACTTCATCGAGCGCGATACCGCAATGTTCGACCAGATTACGGACACCTTCAATCATGGTTAAAGATGAACCGCTCAGCGTACCGTTCTCATCCACACAGAGTCCATTGCGGTAGTATATTGTTTTACCAGCAAAAATGAACTGTTCAATGTCTGCGCCTGCCGGTGCAGTTGCATCTGTGACGAGGCAAAGTTTGTCGCCTTTCAGGCGTTTGGCATTACGGATGTTGGCATAATCAACATGCAAGCCATCGGCGATCACGCCACAATAAATGTCGGCTTCATCCAGAATCGCACCCGCCAGACCTGGCTCACGACCGGTAATGTACGGCATGGCGTTAAACAGATGAGTGGCGAAGCTAATTCCAGCGCGGAAACCGGCTTTCGCTTCTTTCAACGTTGCGTTGGAATGCCCGGCAGAAACCACAATCCCCGCGTCTGCCAGTTTTGTGATCACTTCAGCAGGAACCATCTCTGGCGCCAGGGTTACTTTGGTGATGACGTCGGCATTATCGCACAGGAAATCAACCAGCGCAGCGTCAGGCTTACGGACAAAACCCGGATTATGCGTCCCTTTTTTGACCAGGTTCAACCATGGGCCTTCAAGATGCAGACCTAATGCCTGATGCGGATATTTCGCCAGGTATTCACGCATGACGCGAACGCCCTGTTTCATCAGGTCATCACTGGTGGTGATAAGCGTTGGCAGATAGCTGGTGCAGCCAGAACGTTCATTGGCTTTTTGCATAATTTCCAGCGTTTCAACGGTCACCGCTTCTGCGGTATCGTTGAACTGCACACCGCCACAACCATTTAACTGTACGTCGATAAAACCGGGGGAGAGAATGGCCCCATTCAGCGAGCGTTGCTCGATCTCCGGCGGCAGTTCCGCCACTGGACAGACTCTTTCAATCAGGCCATTGGCGACAACAATCGCATGGTCATCAAGAATTTCGTGACCGGTAAAAATCCGGCCCTGGGTTAAAGCATACATTCCGACCCCCGATTTCAAAAAATACCGCCCTGCAACACGCTCGTCAGGGCGGGGATACTATTACAAACCTTTAATATTTTCGGCTTCTAACTCGTTGAAGTATTTCAGCGTCTTAACTTTCAGCTCCATGGTGGAAGGTTCATCGCACACCACCACGGCTTTCGGGTGCAGTTGCAGACAGCTGATGGTCCACATGTGGTTGACGTTGCCTTCTACCGCCGCCTGGAGCGCCTGCGCTTTCTGATGGCCCAGCACCAGAATCATCACTTCTTCTGCGTCAAGCAGCGTACCCACACCCACCGTCAGCGCGTATTTCGGCACCTGGCTGACATCGCCATCAAAGAAGCGAGAGTTTGCCACGCGAGTGTCATGGGTCAATGTTTTGATACGCGTGCGGGAAGCCAGAGAAGAGGCCGGTTCGTTAAACGCGATATGACCGTCGTTGCCTACGCCGCCCATAAACAGGTGGATTTTACCGTAAGCGCGGATTTTTTCTTCATACTGACGACATTCAGCATCAATATCCGCAGCGTTGCCATTGAGAAGGTTGATGTTTTCTGCTGGAATATCAACGTGATCAAAGAAGTTACGGTGCATGAAGCTATGATAGCTTTCCGGGTGCTCTTTCGGAAGGCCAACATATTCGTCCATGTTGAACGTCACAACATGCTTGAAGCTGACCTGGCCCGCTTTGTGCATTTCAACTAATGCTTTATAGGCGGTCAATGGCGTGCCACCGGTAGGTAGACCCAAAACAAACGGACGATCCGCCGTCGGCTTGAATGCATTGATACGGTTAACGATGTGGCGAGCAGCCCATTTGCCGACTTGTTCTGCGGTATTCAGGGGGATCAGTCTCATTCTTCACCTCAAATGTATATGTAGACGTTGGCGGATTGAGTATGGGTACATAGTCAAGCGTAACCTGGTTTTGTATCAACAAGAGTCAATCCGTCTTGATTTTTTGAATGATAAAATAAGTTTTCGCAGTTAGCCAGTATAAGGGAGTGGTTTTAACGATATTTGGTGACTGGACTCACAAAAAACATGCTTTTAATTTGCGATACGAATTAAATTTTCACACACTCAGAATGCCAGTGAACCACTAAGATAGTGACACAATAAAAACACAGCTGAGAACGCGCCTTAAACGGGGTCTCATAGGGGGAATAAAGTGAGTATTCTAGGTTATTTACAAAAGGTTGGCCGCGCGCTTATGGTGCCGGTGGCCACGCTGCCTGCGGCAGCAATATTGATGGGTGTAGGTTACTGGATTGATCCCGTGGGTTGGGGTGGAGATAACGCGGTAGCGGCGTTCTTCATTAAATCAGGTTCCGCAATCATCGATAACATGTCCGTACTGTTTGCGATTGGTGTCGCTTACGGTATGTCCAAAGATAAAGACGGTGCTGCGGCGCTGACCGGTTTTGTGGGTTTCCTTGTGTTGACCACGCTTTGTTCTCCGGCGGCGGTTGCGATGATTCAGAAGATCCCGGCGGACCAGGTTCCTGCCGCGTTCGGTAAAATCAGCAACCAGTTCGTGGGGATTCTGGTGGGTATCATCTCTGCTGAGCTGTACAACCGCTTCAGCGGCGTTGAGTTACCGAAAGCGCTCTCCTTCTTCAGCGGCCGTCGTCTGGTGCCGATTCTGACCTCCTTCGTGATGATTATTGTTGCCTTCATCATGATGTTTATCTGGCCGATTATCTTCGACGGTCTGGTAAACTTTGGTGAACACATCCAGAAACTGGGTTCCGTTGGCGCGGGCGTCTACGCTTTCTTCAACCGCTTGCTGATTCCGGTTGGTCTGCACCACGCACTGAACTCCGTATTCTGGTTCGACGTGGCGGGCATTAACGACATTCCTAACTTCCTCGGCGGCGCGCAGTCTATTGACGCGGGCAAAGCGGTTGTGGGCATTACCGGTCGTTACCAGGCTGGCTTCTTCCCAATCATGATGTTCGGCCTGCCGGGTGCAGCGCTGGCTATCTACCACTGCGCGCGTCCTGAGAACAAGGCGAAAGTGCTGGGTATCATGATGGCGGGCGCATTCGCTGCGTTCTTCACCGGGATCACCGAGCCGCTGGAATTCTCCTTCATGTTCGTTGCACCGGTTCTGTATGTTATTCACGCCGTTCTGACCGGGATTTCAGTCTTCATCGCTGCCTCTATGCACTGGATTGCCGGTTTCGGTTTCAGTGCGGGTCTGGTGGATATGGTGCTTTCTTCCCGTAACCCGCTGGCGACGCACTGGTGGATGCTGATCCCACAGGGTCTGGTCTTCTTCGCGATCTACTATGTGGTGTTCCGCTTTACTATCACCAAATTCAATCTGATGACTCCGGGTCGTGAGCTGGCAGTTGCCGGTAGCGAAGCCGATGGTCAGGACATGAATGTAAGCGCAGACAAAGACCAGGATGTTGCCGGTCTGGCGCGTCAGTATATCGCTGCGGTGGGTGGTTCTGACAACCTGACAGGTATCGATGCGTGCATCACTCGTCTGCGTCTGAATGTAAAAGACTCTTCGCTGGTGAACGAAGCGATGGCAAAACGCCTGGGAGCTTCTGGTGTGATTCGCCTGAACAAAACCAGCGTACAGATTATCGTTGGCTTTGTGGCTGAGAAAATCGCTAACGCGATGAAAACCACGGGTCCGGTCGCAGCAGCCTCTGCTGACACAGCGCCAGCCGCGGCGGCTCCGGCAGCGAAACCGCAGGCCGTTCTGAATACAGTGACTATCGCTGAGCTGGTTTCCCCGGTTACCGGTGATGTTGTGGCACTTGATCAGGTTCCTGATGAAGCGTTCGCCAGTAAAGCCGTAGGCGATGGCGTAGCGGTAAAACCAACGGATAAAACCGTGGTTTCCCCGGCTGCGGGCACCATCGTGAAAATCTTCAACACCAATCACGCATTCTGCCTGGAAACAGAAAAAGGTGCGGAAATCGTTGTCCACATGGGTATCGATACTGTCGCGTTGGGTGGCCAGGGCTTCAAGCGTCTGGTGGAAGAGGGTGCCGAAGTCGTTGCAGGACAGCCGATTCTGGAAATGGATCTGGCGTACCTGAATGCGAATGCGCGCTCAATGATCAGTCCTGTCGTTTGCAGCAACATCGATGATTTTGGTGGGCTGGTTGTGAAGGCGGAAGGACACGTCGTTGCAGGTCAAACAGCGCTGTATGAGATTAAAGGCAAGTAATCGCTCCTGAGTAGAGTCTGTGCCTTAAGCGGCGGGGGGAAACCTCCGCCGCTTTTTTTTGCAGCAATTGATCCCATAATGCCAGTCTGTTACGTATTTTAAGTAACTAAAGGTTGTCAGTCTGTCCGGCTTATAAGACCATATGCCGTTATACGTTGTTTACGCTTTGAGGAATCCACGATGAGTGAGGCTGAAGCCCGCCCGACTAACTTTATTCGTCAGATCATCGATGAAGATCTGGCCAGTGGTAAGCACACCACAGTTCATACCCGTTTCCCGCCGGAACCCAATGGTTACCTGCACATCGGTCACGCCAAGTCTATCTGCCTGAACTTTGGGATCGCGCAAGATTACCAGGGTCAATGCAACCTGCGTTTCGATGATACCAACCCGGTAAAAGAAGATATCGAATACGTAGAGTCTATTAAGAACGATGTGCAATGGTTGGGCTTCAACTGGTCTGGCGACATCTGCTACTCCTCAGATTACTTTGATCAGCTGTATGCGTATGCCGTTGAGCTTATCAACAAAGGCCTGGCCTATGTTGACGAATTGTCTGCTGATGAGATCCGCGAATACCGCGGCACGCTGACAGCGCCAGGCAAAAACAGCCCGTTCCGCGATCGCAGTGTAGAAGAGAACCTCGCGCTGTTTGAGAAAATGCGGGCTGGCGGTTTTGAAGAAGGCAAAGCGTGCCTGCGCGCCAAAATTGATATGGCGTCGCCGTTTATCGTTATGCGCGATCCGGTGCTGTATCGCATTAAATTTGCCGATCATCATCAGACGGGCAGCAAGTGGTGCATCTACCCGATGTACGACTTCACCCACTGCATCAGCGATGCGCTGGAAGGTATTACGCACTCCCTGTGTACGCTGGAATTCCAGGACAACCGTCGCCTGTACGACTGGGTGCTGGACAACATCACAATCCCGGTTCACCCGCGCCAGTACGAATTCTCGCGCCTGAATCTGGAATATACCGTGATGTCCAAACGTAAGCTGAATCAGCTGGTGACGGAAAAGCACGTAGAAGGTTGGGATGACCCGCGTATGCCGACGATTTCCGGTCTGCGTCGCCGTGGTTACACAGCTGCTGCTATTCGTGAGTTCTGCAAACGCATCGGCATCACCAAGCAGGACAACACCATTGAGATGGCATCGCTGGAGTCCTGCATCCGTGAAGATCTGAACGAAAACGCCCCGCGCGCAATGGCGGTTATCGATCCAGTAAAACTGGTTATCGAAAACTATCAGGGCGAAGGCGAAATGGTCACCATGCCTAACCATCCGAACAAACCGGAAATGGGCAGCCGTGAAGTTCCGTTCAGTGGCGAGATCTGGATCGATCGTGCTGACTTCCGCGAAGAAGCCAACAAGCAGTACAAACGTCTGGTGATGGGGAAAGAAGTCCGTTTGCGTAACGCTTACGTGATCAAAGCAGAGCGTGTAGAGAAAGATGCGGAAGGTAATATCACCACCATCTTCTGTACCTACGATGCAGACACCCTGAGCAAAGATCCGGCTGACGGGCGTAAAGTAAAAGGCGTTATTCACTGGGTGAGTGTAGCGCACGCATTGCCGGTTGAAATTCGTCTGTACGATCGCCTTTTCAGCGTACCGAATCCAGGCGCGGCGGAAGATTTCCTGTCGGCAATGAACCCTGATTCGCTGGTGATCAAACAGGGCTTCGCAGAACCGTCGCTGAAGACTGCGGTTGCGGGTAAAGCCTTCCAGTTCGAGCGTGAGGGATACTTCTGCCTCGACAGCCGCTATGCAACGGCCGACAAACTGGTATTTAACCGTACTGTCGGTTTACGTGATACATGGGCTAAAGTCGGCGAATAAGCCACACGACACCATTCCATCCGACTAACGCCGCGCTTCGCGGCGTTTTTTTTCGCTTAATTTCCGCGAGATCCTCTGTTTGCGGAGCGAATTAATTGCATCTGAAAAATAATTAATCCGATAAACGATTTTTTGATAAGTAGGCTCAGAAATTTAGGTCGAGACTAAATTAAACGCTGTAACCGTTTTCATCTTCATGGAAATCAACGGTATTTTTCATTTTGATGATAATTTTTCGCATTTGCTGAATGTGTAACAAAAAGCAATGAAATATGTGCGGTCGCTCATATTATTACATACTGGTTACAGAAAGAGATTGATAATTCGCGTCGCGAAAAATAGTCTGTTCACTGTAGTCAATGAGGTTTTCTCAGCGCTATTTTTAATTTTTATTTTTAGCTGTTCGCCTTTGGCGGCAGCATTTTATACGTCAAAGAGGATTAACATATGCGTACGTTTAGTGGCAAACGTAGTACGCTGGCGCTGGCTATCGCCGGTATCACAGCAATGTCGGGTTGGATGGTTGCACCGCAGGCAAGCGCCGCGGGCTTTATCGACGATTCGACCTTAACAGGCGGCATTTATTACTGGCAGCGTGAGCGTGACCGTAAAGACGTCACGGATGAAGATAAATACAAAACCAACCTTTCACACGCGACCTGGAACGCCAACCTGGATTTCCAGTCGGGTTATGCAGCGGATATGTTCGGTCTGGATATTGCGGCATTTACCGCAATTGAAATGGCGGAAAGTGACGACAGCGGACACCCTAACGAAATTGCATTCTCGAAAAAAAATAAAGGCTATGACGAAGATTACTCTGGCGATAAGAGTGGTGTCAGCCTTTATAAAGCCGCTGCAAAATTTAAATATGGCCCGACCTGGGCACGTGCCGGTTATATTCAGCCAACCGGACAGACGCTGTTAGCGCCGCACTGGAGCTTTATGCCGGGTACCTATCAAGGGGCAGAAGCCGGAGCCAACTTTGACTATGGCGATGCGGGTGCGTTGAGCTTCTCCTACATGTGGGCCAACGAGTATAAAGCGCCGTGGCACATTGAAGTGGATAAATTCTACCAGGCTGATAAAAAGACCAAAGTCGATTATCTCCACTCCGTTGGCGCAAAATACGATTTCAAAAATGATCTTATTCTTGAGGCTGCCTTTGGTCAGTCTGAGGGCTATGTCGATCAGTACTTTGCCAAAGCCAGTTACAAATTCGATCTGGGCGGGAATCCGTTTACCACCAGTTACCAGTTCTACGGCGCACGCGATAAAGTTGATGATCGCAGTGTGAACGACATCTATGACGGCACTGCATGGTTGCAGGCACTGACTTTCGGTTACAAAGTGGCGGAAGTGGTCGATCTGCGTCTGGAAGGAACCTGGGTGAAAGCGGACGGGCAGCAGGGCTACTTCTTGCAGCGTATGACGCCGACCTATGCCTCCTCAAACGGTCGTTTGGATGTCTGGTGGGATAACCGTTCCGACTTTAACGCCAACGGCGAAAAAGCGGTCTTCTTCGGCGCGATGTATGACCTGAAGAACTGGAATCTGCCAGGTATGGCGCTGGGTGCGTCGTACGTCTACGCCTGGGATGCCAAACCGGCTACCTGGCAGAGCAACCCGGATGCGTTCTACGACAAAAACAAAACCATCGAAGAATCCTCCTACAGTCTTGATGCGGTTTATACCATGCAGGAAGGACGTGCCAAAGGCACCATGTTTAAACTGCACTTCACCGAGTATGACAACCACTCCAATATCCCGAGCTGGAGCGGTGGTTATGGCAACATCTTCCAGGATGAGCGTGACGTGAAGTTCATGGTTATCGCCCCATTCACTATTTTCTGATGCCAGTCGCGGCAGGGTATTTCTCTGCCGCATCGTTGAGGACCGTTGTATGAAAAAAATGTTACTCATCGCCATTATGGCGTCAGGTCTGGTGGCCTGCTCGCAATCTCCTGCACCTAAGGAAGATAGCCGCCTTAAAGAGGCATACAGCGCATGTATTAACACCGCGCAAGGTTCACCGGAAAAAATCGAAGCCTGCCAAAGCGTATTAAATGTGCTGAAAAAAGAAGACCAGCATAAGCAGTTTGCTAACGAAGAGAGCGTGCGGGTACTGGATTACCAGCAATGTATTCAGGCGACACGTACGGGCAATGGTCAGGCGGTACAAGCCGATTGTGACAAAATCTGGAAAGAAATTCGCAGTAAAAACACAGTACAGTAAATGTACTTACCGGAAGGGAAAAAGACCTGCTTTGATAGCGGGTCTTTTTTATGGGTATAAAAAAGCCAACCGCGTGGTTGGCTCTTTGGGGGCATATTACTTTGCGTCGTGCGCGTGTTCGTCTTCGCGGCAATCGCCTTCAGCGCAGTGACCGTAAAGATAGAGGCTATGGTTGGTTAAACGAATACCATGCTTAGTCGCAATTTCACGTTGACGCGCTTCGATAGAATCATCGCTGAACTCAATCACTTTGCCACAATCGAGGCAAATAAGATGATCATGATGATGCTGTTGAGTCAGTTCAAAAACGGACTTACCGCCTTCAAAATTGTGGCGGGTCACGATACCGGCGTCATCGAACTGGTTCAGCACGCGATACACGGTCGCCAGACCAATTTCTTCACCCATGTCGATCAGACGTTTATACAAATCTTCCGCACTGACGTGATGGTTATCCGGTCCCTGAAGAACTTCCAGAATTTTTAAACGAGGAAGCGTTACTTTCAGGCCAGCCTTCTTTAATGCGGTATTGTTGTCAGTCATGCGGAATCTGTCCTGTTGCTAAACGATTCACTTCATTAAAGAAGTGACAGAAATTGCACTTGAGAGAATGCGTATCATTATAGAACTGCCATGTCTAAATGAAAACTGCAAGCCTCGGGCAAATATTATTAATCAAAACGTGGTACTGCCAACAATCACACTGTGCAATACCAGAATAACACCCGAACATTGTACAGGGATGGGCAGGAAAGTTACAAATTTGTAGCAATTATTTTGATTGGTTTTATCTATTGATGCGGCGCAGATGGTTTCTGCGCCGCACGAAATCAGGCGTTGATGATTTCGTCGAGATGAAGTTCGGCGGAAATCTGTTTAACCCATTTTTCAACGCGCTCAGCGGTCAATTCCGGCTGACGGTCTTCGTCGATAGCCAGACCGACAAAATGATCGTCATCAGCAAGACCTTTAGAGGCTTCGAAGTGATAGCCTGCAGTTGGCCAGTGGCCTACGATGGTTGCGCCGCGCGGTTCGATAATGTCGCGGATGGTGCCCAGCGCATCGCAGAAGTATTCTGCGTAGTCTTCCTGATCGCCGCAACCAAACAGAGCCACCAGTTTACCATTGAAATCAATGTCTTCGAGGGTAGGGAAGAAGTCATCCCAGTCGCACTGTGCTTCACCGTAGTACCAGGTTGGAATACCTAACAGCAGAATGTCATACCCTTCCAGGTCTTCTTTACTGCTTTTCGCAATGTCATGAACATCGGCAACGTCTTTACCAAGCTGTTTTTGAATCATTTTTGCGATATTTTCGGTATTACCGGTGTCGCTGCCGAAAAAGATGCCAGTGATTGCCATGAGTAAAATAACCTCTTGAAACTTATTGAAATGGTGGTGGCGTATTGCCCACGGATAAGGGCAATCATAGCAGATCAGTCAGGCATGCGGAAACAGCAAACACGCAGGACTGCACTCTGTGCTACACGATTTATGATTTAGAGCAGAAATTCAGACAGACCCCTGGCCACGCAGCGAGATAAGCTGGTTTGTCAGCATCTCTTCAATGAGCTCACTACGGCTCATATTGCGTGCTTCCGCCAGTTCATTCAGCGCATCCACGGCATCAGCATTCAGCTTCAGTTCGACACGCTTAAGCCCACGAACCTTGTCGCGTTTAAGCTGATTACGCTTATTAATGCGTAGCTGTTCATCACGCGAAAGCGGATTGGTTTTGGGTCGTCCCGGGCGACGCTCGTGCGCGAACAGATCTAATGTCGTACGGTCCGTTTGTTCTTTGGCCATGATTTTGGTGACTTCGGGGAAACAATCAGCCAGGCGTATGCCCGGATGGATAGCGCGCCATCATACATCAGCGAGTGAGGCACGCCAACGTCCACGCACGTAATCGCGCGCGGACGCTGAGTTTTTAATCAGTTAGCCTTATCCGCCAGATACCGGCGTATCGCGCGCAGCACGGCATCCGGTTTTTCCGCATGCACCCAATGGCCGGCACCCGCAATCACATGCGCCCGGGCCTGAGGAAATTGGCTCAGTAAATCGTGACGATAGGCTTCGGTGACGTAAGGCGAATTACCGCCAGGGATAAACAGCGCCGGATGATCCCAGGCGGGAATGGTTTCCCACCCTACGATATGTGGGTACTGCTCCCACAATACGGGCACGTTAAAGCGCCACTCGCCATCGACATACGACTTTAACAGGAACTGGATAACCCCTTCTTCCTGGAGGTGCTGGCGCATGACGACTGCCGCCTGCTGGCGTGTTTGCGCGTCAGATTCGGTCACGGCGTTGATCGCAGCAAAGATCTCATCGTGGCGGCGCACGTGATAGTCAACCGGCGCAATATCAATCGCCACCAGTTGATCAATACGATCCGGTGCCAGTGCGGTCAGCGCCATAACGGCTTTTCCGCCCATTGAGTGACCAATAAAGGTGGCTTTTTCGATACTCGCGGCGTCCAGAGTATCCAGCAGATCCTGCGCCATCGCCGGGTAATTCATCTCCGTTGAACGGGGAGAAAGACCGTGGTTTCGCATATCAACCTGGATGATGTCGTGATCCTCTACAAGATCGCGCGCCAGTATGCCGAGGTTATCAAGGCTACCAAACAAGCCGTGAACAAGGACGATGGGAGAATTATTGTGCAGCTTTTGTGCAGATTGCGCTCGGATGTTCAATTTCATGGCAAAGTTCTTTTTTTCGCTCTGTCGGGTTAGGGTATTATGTTGACCATTCTGCCACGGGGCTGCAACAACTACGGTTTACTCCGAGTTTTTCAGACAGCCTGGCTTGACGCTATCCGCTGTTGGGATTTGCCCCTATAATCCCAACGACTTGTATTCAGATAAGACACCGCACTGGATTAAGATGAAAACGATTGAAGTTGATGATGAACTCTATAGCTATATTGCCAGCCACACCAAGCATATCGGCGAGAGCGCATCCGACATTTTACGGCGTATGTTGAAATTTTCCGCCGCATCACAGCCTGTCACTCCGGCGGCGAAAGAGGTGCGCATAGCGCAACCCGCTATCGTTGAAGCGAAGCCGGTCAACCCCGTAAAAGATAAAGTGCGCGCCATGCGTGAACTTCTGCTTTCCGATGAATATGCAGAGCAGAAGAAAGCGGTAAATCGCTTTATGCTGGTACTGTCTACACTTTACTCACTGGATCACAACGCGTTTGCTGAGGCGACGGAATCGTTGCACGGTCGTACGCGCGTATACTTTGCGGCAGACGAGCAGACTCTGCTGAAAAATGGTAATCAAACCAAGCCGAAACACGTGCCAGGCACGCCGTATTGGGTGATCACCAACACCAACACCGGCCGTAAATGCAGCATGATTGAACACATCATGCAATCAATGCAATTCCCGGCGGAATTGATTGAAAAGGTTTGCGGAACAATCTAAACGTTGCATTAAAAGGACCAGGCAATGGCAATCCACAAGCGTGCAGGTCAGCCTGCGCAACAGAGTGATTTAATTAATGTCGCCCAACTGACGGCGCAATACTATGTATTGAAACCGGAAGCAGGGAATGCGGAGCACGCGGTGAAGTTCGGGACTTCCGGGCATCGCGGCAGCGCCGGTCGTCATAGTTTTAATGAACTGCACATTCTGGCCATTGCCCAGGCGATTGCGGAAGAGCGTGCGAAAAACGGCATCACAGGCCCTTGCTATGTGGGTAAAGATACTCATGCGCTGTCTGAGCCAGCCTTTATTTCCGTTCTGGAAGTGCTGGCGGCGAACGGTGTCGATGTCATTGTTCAGGAAAACAACGGCTTTACGCCGACGCCTGCGGTTTCGAATGCAATCCTGGTCCATAACAAAAAAGGCGGTCCGCTGGCTGACGGCATCGTGATTACGCCGTCCCACAACCCGCCGGAAGATGGCGGCATTAAATACAATCCGCCCAATGGCGGCCCGGCGGATACCAACGTCACTAAAGTGGTGGAAGACAGGGCTAACGCGCTGCTCGCGGATGGCCTGAAAGGCGTGAAGCGCATTTCACTGGATGCGGCAATGGCCTCTGGTCATGTGAAAGAGCAGGATCTGGTGCAGCCATTCGTTGAAGGGCTGGCGGATATCGTCGATATGGCGGCGATTCAAAAAGCGGGCCTGACGTTGGGCGTCGATCCGCTGGGCGGCTCCGGTATCGAATACTGGAAGCGTATTGCCGAGCATTACAAACTCAACCTGACCATTGTGAACGATCAGGTTGATCAGACTTTCCGCTTTATGCACCTGGATAAAGACGGCGCGATCCGTATGGACTGCTCCTCCGAGTGTGCGATGGCTGGTCTGCTGGCGCTGCGTGATAAGTTCGATCTGGCGTTTGCCAACGATCCGGACTATGACCGTCACGGCATCGTCACGCCAGCAGGGCTGATGAACCCGAACCATTACCTGGCGGTTGCCATCAACTACCTGTTCCAGCATCGTCCGCAGTGGGGCAAAGATGTCGCAGTTGGTAAAACGCTGGTGTCTTCTGCGATGATTGACCGTGTGGTGAACGATTTAGGCCGTAAACTGGTAGAAGTGCCGGTAGGTTTTAAATGGTTTGTTGACGGTCTGTTCGACGGCAGCTTCGGCTTCGGTGGTGAAGAGAGCGCGGGAGCATCTTTCCTGCGTTTTGACGGTACCCCGTGGTCTACCGACAAAGACGGCATCATCATGTGTCTGCTGGCGGCGGAAATCACCGCGGTTACGGGTAAAAACCCGCAGGAACACTACAACGAACTGGCGGCTCGCTTTGGCGCGCCGAGCTATAACCGTTTGCAGGCAGCTGCAACGTCCGCTCAGAAAGCGGCATTGTCCAAACTGTCTCCGGAAATGGTCAGCGCCAGCATGCTTGCGGGCGATCCGATCACCGCGCGTCTGACGGCAGCTCCGGGCAACGGCGCATCCATTGGCGGTCTGAAAGTGATGACCGACAACGGCTGGTTTGCTGCGCGTCCGTCCGGTACGGAAGACGCTTACAAGATCTACTGTGAAAGTTTCCTCGGTGAAGAACATCGCAAACAGATCGAGAAAGAAGCCGTTGAAATTGTCAGTGAAGTGCTGAAAAACGCCTAAACACACAATTACCTGAATGAAGAAAGGAGCCAATAAGGCTCCTTTTTTTCATCCCATTTTCATGGCATAAACCGATAACCGATTCCCGTCTCGGTAATTAAGTGACGAGGACGGGTTGGGTCCTGCTCCAGCTTCTGACGTAAATGCCCCATATAAATACGCAGATAGTGGCTATGCTCGACGGCATTCGGTCCCCAAACCTGATTCAACAACTGGCGTTGGGTTAACACTTTACCCGCGTTATTCAACATCACCGCCAGCAGGCGAAATTCAATCGGGGTCAGGTGGATCTCTTCTTCACCGCGATGCACAAGTCTTGAGGTCAGATCCACCTTCACGTCGGAAAAACAGACGACCGGATCGGGAGAAGGGCTGGCGGAATGGCGACGTAAAGCGACACGTAAACGCGCCTGCAGTTCGCCAATACCAAAGGGCTTACTCAGATAATCATCGGCACCGGCATCCAGCGCGGCGATTTTGTCGCTCTCTTCACTGCGGGCAGAGAGCACAATGACGGGGATAACGCTCCACTGGCGCAGATCGCGAATAAAATCAATACCGTCGCCATCCGGTAAACCAAGATCGAGAATGATAAGGTCGGGTTTTCGCGTTGCGGCTTCCAGTAAACCGCGCTGCAGCGTATCGGCTTCATAGACACGCAGTCCGTCACCTTCCAGCGCGGTACGCAGAAAACGACGAATAGCCTGCTCATCTTCAACAATCAGAACGTTTGTCACATATCCTCATGAAAATCTTCAAGTTCAGGGGGAGATTCTTGTGGCAGTGTAACACGGAAACAGGCACCGCCCTGCGGTCGATTCTGCGCCGCGATGGTACCGCCGTGCACCTCGACAATCGCCTGGCAAATCGCCAGACCCAGCCCAACGCCCGGTACCGCAGACTCTTTATTTCCGCGGGCGAACTTATCAAAGATGCTGTGCTCTTGCCCTTCTGGGATGCCTGCACCGTTGTCCCACACATCCAGAGTCAGGTGATCCCCTTCAATATGGGCATCAATGCCGATCGTGGCCTGTACACCAGCGTATTTAACCGCATTTTCCAGCAAATTGATCAGCACACGTTCAAACAGCGGGCCGTCTACGTGAATAAGCGTTAGCGGCTCCGGCAGCGACAGATTGATCGGATGTGCTAATCCCGGCTCCAGCATTTGCAGTGCGCTGCCAACCACCTCTTCCAGCGTCAGCCACTCCTTCTTAAGATTAAACCCACCAGACTGAATGCGCGCCATATCCAGCAGATTATTGACCAGCCGCGTGGTGTTGAGCACATGCTGGCGGATCTCATTGGCCTGGCGGGCATGGGATGATCCTTCGCTCGCCAGATCGAGAGTCAGGATTTCCGCCTGACCAAACAGCACGGTCAGCGGCGTGCGTAAATCGTGAGAAAGCGCAGCGAGCAGGGCATTACGCAGGCTTTCGCGTTCGCTGGCGAGCCGGGCCAGTTCTTCACTGGCCGTGAGCATCAGACGTTCAAGGGCGCTGGCGACCAGCAGGGTGAATGTTTCCAGCAGACGCTGCTGTTCCGGGATCATCAACTGGCGAAGATTGTCCGGCTCGACAACCACCAGACCGTGCGTTTTATCCGCACTTTTTAAGGGCAGGATCTGATACGGCACGCCGGGCAAGGTGTCAGTCCCCGCACCGGCAGGCTGGCCCTTATCAAAGCTCCACTGGGCGATGGCGTCATCCCAGGGCGTGATGCCCTGTTGCTGCGTCAGAGGCCTCAGCTTGCCGTTTTCATCGGGCAGTAAAAGCTGACTGCGCGCCTGAAATGTGGAGGCGATAAACTGCTCGCTGGTGGTCGCGATATCCAGCCTGCTACGCCCGACTGCCAGCGCTTTCGACATTTCGTAAAGATGGCGGGTGCGTTGTTCCCGGTAGCGGGCGACGCGGGCCTGATAACGAACCCCGGCCGTCAGATTCCCAATCACCAAACCGACCGTTAGCATCACGGCAAAGGTCAACAGATACTGTACGTCAGAGACGGCGAGGGTACCGCGGGGAGCAATAAAGAAGAGGTCGAAACTGACCACGTTAATCACGGTCGCCACTACCGACGGCCAGCGACCATAAAAAAGGGCGATCACGACCACACCCAGCAGATACAGCATCACCAGGTTCGCGGCGTCGAAGGCCACCAGCCACTGCATGGCGATAAGGGTCGTGAAGGCACAAAGTGCGGCGGCGACGATGCAGCCCTGAATTTGTACCCGCCATTTGTCTTTAAAGGTGCGGGTGTCGGGGGCGTGCGCCAGAGGGCGGGTGGGCGGCTCATCCAGCGCAACAATGACCTGATCGAGATCCGGCGCGCGTTTTGCCAGCCGCTCGGCAAACGAATCGCTGCGCCACCAGCGGCGTGTGGTGGGGCGCCCCATGACGATTTTGCCAAGATTATGTTCTCTGGCATAGCGCACGACGGCTTTCTCTTCAGAAGGGTCGGAAAGCGTGGCGGTTTCAGCGCCCAGCTCCTGGGCCAGTCGCAGCGCGCTGAGGATCGCACGTCGTTGTTTTTCCGGTAACCGGTGCAGCGCGGGCGTTTCCACATATACCGCGTGCCAGATGCTGCCAAGTCGTGAAGCCAGGCGGGCCGCTGCGCGTACCAGTTTTTCGCTGCCGGTATTATGCCCGATGCACAGCAGTATGGCATCGCGGGTATGCCAGACCTTTTCTTCACCCTGGCGGTCGCGCCATGCTCGCATCTGGTCGTCTACCCGGTCGGCGGTACGGCGCAGCGCCAGTTCACGCAGGGCGATCAGGTTCCCTTTGCGAAAGAAATGCTCAATAGCCCGTTCTGCCTGACCGGCGATATAGACTTTACCTTCGTTGAGGCGCTGGCGAAGATCGTCGGGAGGAAGGTCGACCAACACCACTTCGTCGGCAGCATCAAAGAACGGGTCGGGGACGGTTTCACGAACGTGAATCCCCGTCACGCCGCTGACGACGTCGTTCAGACTTTCCAGATGCTGAACGTTCACGGTGGTAAAAACATCGATCCCCGCCTCCAGCAGTTCTTCGATATCCTGCCAGCGACGGGGGTGACGTGAGCCAGGCGCGTTACTGTGCGCCAGTTCATCCATCAGTATCAGTGCCGGACGGCGGGCGAGGGCGGCATCGAGATCAAAGTCGTTGATATGCCGTCCACGATGCGCATGGCGTTTGAGCGGGAGGATGGCGAGTCCCTCCAGCAGCGCGGCGGTCTCTTTGCGCCCGTGGGTTTCCACCACGCCGATCAAGATATCCAGCCCTTGCGCCCGTAACCGCTGTGCTTCTGCCAGCATCGCCCATGTTTTACCGACGCCCGCGCAGGCACCGAAGAATATTTTCAGCTTTCCCCTGTGGGGGGCGCTGGTCTGCTCCAGCAGGCGATCCGGGTCAGGACGCAAGGGTTCGTCATTCATGTCGCTTAGTGCCCCTGTGACGCATCCAGCGCCAGGTTGAGTTCAACAATGTTTACTACCGGCTGCCCGATAAAGCTGACCAGCGGTTTTTGCGTATATTGTGCAACCAGCTGCGCCACCTCTTCAACGGGCAGTTGACGCGCTTTCGCGACGCGCGGGATCTGCCACGCCACTGCGGCGGGCGTCAGATTAATGTCCAGACCACTGGCGGAGGCGGTCACCAGTTCCACCGGCACCGTTGGGCTGGCCTGTGGGTTAGCGGCGCGCAACGCGGCAATACGGCTCTGTAGTTGCTTATCCAGCTCAGGATTGCTGACAGCCAGATTGCTACCACCCGAAGCCATTGGATTATAGGGCATTTCAGCCGTGGCGGACGGACGTCCCTGAAAATAACCGTCGCGGGTAAATGCCTGGCCTATCAGCGCGGAACCGCGCACGCTGTTGCCCTCGCGAATGAGCGAACCGTTGGCCTGGTCAGGGAACCACCACTGGCTCAGGGTGGTCGTCAGCAACGGATAAACGCCGCCGGTGATAACAGTCAGAAACAGTAACGTGGATAATGCAGGACGAAACCCAGTCATCAGAAACCTCACACCAGACCCAGCAGGGTCAGCAGTAAATCAATCACCTTGATGCCGATAAACGGCACAACCAGACCGCCCAGACCATAAATCCACAAGTTGCGGCGCAGCATGGCTGACGCGGATAACGGCTTGTAGCTCACGCCTTTCAGCGCCAGCGGGATCAGAAACACAATGACCAGCGCGTTAAAAATGACCGCACTGAGGATCGCCGAATCCGGCGAATGCAGGTGCATCACGTTCAGGGCATTCAACTGCGGATAGGTCGTTGCAAAGGCAGCCGGAATAATCGCGAAATATTTCGCCACGTCATTGGCGATACTGAACGTGGTTAGCGAACCGCGCGTCATCAGCATCTGTTTACCAATGTGGACCACTTCAATCAGCTTGGTGGGGTTAGAGTCCAGATCCACCATGTTGCCCGCTTCTTTCGCCGCCTGGGTGCCCGAGTTCATCGCCACCGCAACGTCGGCCTGGGCCAGCGCGGGGGCATCGTTGGTGCCATCCCCGGTCATCGCCACCAGACGACCTTCCGCCTGGTACTGGCGGATCAGCGCCAGTTTTGCTTCCGGCGTGGCTTCCGCAAGGAAGTCATCAACACCGGCTTCCGCCGCAATCGCCGCCGCCGTCAGACGGTTGTCGCCGGTGATCATCACCGTTTTGATGCCCATTTTACGCAACTGGGCGAAGCGTTCTTTTATTCCCCCTTTGACGATATCTTTTAGCGCAATCACGCCGAGCACGCGGGAGCCTTCGACGACCACCAGCGGCGTGGCGCCAAGGCGGGCGACGTTATCCACTTTCTGTTCGACGTCGGCAGGAAAATGACCGCCGTTGGCTTCAACGTGGCGACGAATAGCATCCACCGAACCTTTACGAATCATCCGGTTATCAATATTGATTCCGCTCATGCGGCTTTGGGCGGTAAACGGCACAAAGGTGGCATGCAATGACTGAACGTCGCGGACGCGCAAATTAAAGCGTTGTTTGGCGAGAATGACGATACTGCGGCCCTCCGGCGTCTCGTCCGCCAGAGAAGAAAGCTGTGCGGCGTCGGCCAGCGTTTTTTCGTCTACCCCCTGGGCGGGCAGAAAATCGGAGGCCTGACGGTTGCCGAGGGTAATGGTGCCGGTTTTATCCAGCAGCAAGACATCCACGTCACCGGCGGCTTCCACCGCACGACCGCTGGTGGCGATCACGTTTGCCCCCAGCATTCGGCTCATCCCCGCCACCCCGATTGCCGAAAGTAGCCCCCCGATGGTGGTGGGGATCAGGCACACCAGCAGGGCGACCAGTACCGTCACGCTGACCGCGTTTCCGCCCCAGATGGTAAAGGGCCACAGAGTAGCCGTCGCCAGTAAAAAGACGATGGTCAGCGCAATCAGCAGGATAGTGAGCGCAATTTCGTTGGGCGTTTTGCGCCGCTGTGCGCCTTCCACCATGGCGATCATCCGGTCGAGGAACGTCTCGCCGGGGTTGACGCTACATTCGATGACCAGCCAGTCGGAAAGAATACGCGTCCCGCCGGTTACGGAGGCGAAATCGCCGCCAGACTCACGGATAACCGGTGCTGACTCCCCTGTGATGGCGCTTTCGTCCACCGACGCGCCGCCTTCGATAACCTCGCCGTCGCAGGGAATAATATCGCCAGCTTCTACCAGCACAATGTCGCCTTTACGCAGTTCATCCGCCGGGACGTGGTCCATTTTTGCGCCATATTTCGGCTCACGCAGTTTGCGGGCAAATGCCGTTTTTTTAACGCCTTTCAGGCTGTTGGCCTGGGCTTTGCTGCGTCCTTCTGCCAGCGCCTCGGCGAAATTGGCGAACAGCACCGTCACCCACAGCCACAGGCTGATAGCGCCCGTAAAAAGCGGATTGCCCGGCATATGTCCGGTTGCGATGGCTACCGTAATCAGAGTGGTCAACAGACTGCCAATCCAGACGATGAACATCACCGGGTTGCGCCATTGTGCGTGAGGATTTAACTTTTTCACGGCATCGAGAAGCGCCTGAGCGACCAGGGAGGGTTCGAACAGCGCCAGTTGTTTGCGACTCATAACAATGTGCTCCACATCGCTCAACGTAAAGAGAGGTGTTCTGCCACCGGACCAAGCGCCAGGGCAGGAATAAAGGTCAACGCGCCGACCAGCAGCACCGTACCGACCAGCAGCCCGACAAATAACGCGCCGTGCGTGGGTAATGTGCCGGGACTGGCGGGCTGGATTTTTTTACTCACCAGCGATCCGGCAATCGCCATCACCGGAATAATCACGCCGAATCGACCCACAAACATGCAGAACGCCAGCAGGCAGTTCCAGAAAGGGGAGTTGGCGCTGAGGCCCGCGAAGGCGCTACCGTTATTGTTTGCGGCGGACGAGACGGCATACAGCACTTCGCTGAAACCGTGTGGACCCGGGTTTAACATGCCGCTGCGTCCGGCGTCCGTCATCATGGCGAGTGCGGTACCGAGCAGAACCAGCGCGGGCGTGACCAGAATCGCCAGCGCGGTCATTTTCATTTCGCGCACGTCGATTTTCTTACCCAAATACTCCGGCGTACGGCCAATCATCAACCCGGCGATAAACACCGCCAGCAGCACAAACAGCAGCATGCCGTAGAGACCAGAGCCAACGCCGCCGAAGACCACTTCGCCAATCTGCATCAGCCACATCGGCACCATACCGCCCAGTGCGGTGAAGGAGTCGTGCATGGCAATGACCGCGCCGCAGGACGCCGCTGTCGTCACCACCGCATACAGGCTACTGACCAGGACCCCAAAGCGGCTCTCTTTGCCTTCCATGTTGATGCTGCTGTCAGCGCCCAGCGACAACAGATGGGGATTACCCTGGACTTCCGCCCACATCACCACCGCCACGCAGACCACAAAAATCAGCGACATTGCCCACAGCAGGGTGCGTCCCTGTCGGCGATCGCCCACGGCATCGCCAAACGCAAAGCACAGCGCGGTCGGGATCAAAAAGATCGCCAGCATCTGTACCATGTTGGTCAGCGCCGTAGGGTTCTCAAACGGGTGTGATGAGTTGGCATTGAAGAACCCGCCTCCGTTAGTGCCGAGCACTTTTATCGCCTCCTGCGAGGCCACCGGGCCCATCGGCAGGATCTGTTTTGCCCCTTCGAGGGTGACGAAAGGCTGATAAGGGGAAAGGTTTTGCAGTGCGCCTTGCTGAACAAAGAACAGCGCAATGAGCAGCGAAACAGGCAGCAGTATCCACAATGTAATGCGGACCAGATCCATCCAGGCATTACCCAGCGTGCTGATGTTC
Source organism: Citrobacter sp. GW821-FHT07H02 (assembly GCF_059418505.1). Classification (NCBI taxonomy): domain Bacteria; kingdom Pseudomonadati; phylum Pseudomonadota; class Gammaproteobacteria; order Enterobacterales; family Enterobacteriaceae; genus Citrobacter; species Citrobacter sp. GW821-FHT07H02. Next base: position 340,859 of record NZ_JBWKPZ010000001.1, read on the forward strand.
TGGCGCATAAAGGCGCGGATCAGCGCGAAGATCACCGCAATACCGGTCGCGGCGGAGAGGAAGTTCTGTACCGTAAGCCCGACCATCTGACTGAAGTAGCTCAGGGTGGTCTCCCCGCTATAAGACTGCCAGTTGGTATTGGTGACAAAACTGACCGCCGTATTCAGCGCCAGATGCCAGGAGAGGCCCGGCAGTTGCTGTGGGTTGAACGGCAGCAGGTTTTGCCCAAGCAGCATCAAAAACAACACCGCCAGCCCCAGTAAATTCAGCATGAGGAGAGCCAGCAAATAGCGCTGCCAGTTCATCTCTTCAGTCGGGATCCCCAGACCCCGCCAGAGCAGGCGTTCGACGCCGCCGACGCCCGGTAGCGGTGTATTATTGATAAGCCTGGCCAGTCCAGACCCTAAAGGTCTGGCGACCACAAACAGCACCAGTAAAAAGCTGGCAATGAGTAAAAATCCTGAAGCGGCCATCAGAATGCCTCCGCATTAATCAAGGCATACACCAGATAAACCAATAACAAGAAAACCAGCCCGATGCCGATTATCAAGCCTGTACTCACAGAGCACCTCCCGTGGCATTTGTTTTGATATCCAGAAGGTAGGATTTTGGTTGCAAAGATTTCGCAAAAATCCGGGGGGCGGGTATAAAAAAAGTATAAAAATGAAAAAGACCATTATTTAACTAATGGTTAGTTTTAATTTAACTTTTTTGTAACTTAATTACGGCGGTGAATGTAAATAAGGCCTAAATAGCTAAAAATAAGTGGTCGGATGAGTAGTAAAATTACACGAAAAGCGATACTCTTTTCATCAGTTAACCAAGTTCATTTTTCCGGTGCGTTTCACCGGCCAGATAAAGGGGAGAAAAGTATGGAACTCTATAAAGAATATCCTGCACACATTGTCTTGTTACGCCGTACTTTTGCCGTTGTGGCTGGTGTACTGGCGCTGCCGGTGATGTTGTTCTGGAAAGATCGCGCCCGTTTTTATAGCTATCTGCATCGCGTCTGGTCGAAAACCAGCGATAAGCCGGTGTGGATGGATCAGGCTGAAAAAGCCACCTGTGATTTTTATTAATTGATCGTCGCCTGAAAAGGCGCTCAACAGTAATGTGGCGGTGACAATCGATTAAGGAATCAGGGAGAACCTTTTACTCTGGTGAATGTTTACGTTCACCTTATGTCCACAGCCTCTCTGAAACCACCCTACCTGTGAACGTGCAAGGGAGGCTCACTTCCGCCTCCCTTAACCCGTTCACGGGACATGAAATGCCAGAGAAGCGAAGAACATAAAGTGAACGGAACCGTTCGCAAAACCAACATGTTGCCTCTTCTGGGTAATTACTTCATAGTTTTTCAGTTTGCCAGCGCTTAGCTAAACAACATTCCCCCCGCAATGTAGCGTCCCTTATGTCTACACTTATCTCAGGCACGAAAAAGGAGCTGTGATGAGTGAGAAAATCCCTGTCGGCATCAGCGCCTGTTTATTGGGCGATACGGTTCGTTTTGATGGCGGGCATAAACGACTGGCGTTTGCCGTTGAAACGTTATCCCCCTGGGTTCATTTTGAAGCGGTATGCCCGGAAATGGCGATCGGCCTGCCTGTACCCAGACCCGCATTGCGACTGGTAAAAGATGAAGACGGTGCCCTCGCGTTACGCTTTAGCGATAAGCGGGAAGGGAATCTGACCGATGCCATGACCACGTTCAGCCATGCGCGTATTGCCGGATTCGAACATTTGTGCGGATACATCGTTTGCGCCAAATCGCCCAGTTGCGGGATGGAGCGCGTACGTGTCTACGATGCTGACGGCAAAAACAACCGTAAAGCCGGGCGCGGGATCTACACCTCGATTTTAATTGAAACCTATCCGTGGCTGCCGGTGGAAGAGGACGGGCGGCTGCACGATCCGCAACTTCGTGAAAACTTTGTCGAACGTATCTATGCGCTGCATGAACTGAATGAAATTCGTCAACAGGGACTGACCCGCGCGGCGCTGTTGGGCTATCACAGCCGCTACAAACTGCTGCTGCTGGCGCATTCACAGCCGGAGTATCGGGACCTGGGGCGTTTTGTGGCAGCCATCCATGAGTGGCCGGATCTGGATCTTTATTTTGCAGAGTATCGCCTGCGGTTAATGACGCTGCTCGCGCACCCCGCCACCCGGCGTAATCACACCAATGTCCTGATGCATGTTCAGGGATATTTCCGTAAGCAATTGAACCCCCGTCAACGTCAGGAACTGACCGCGCTGATCGAGGGGTATCGCCGCGCGACACAACCGCTGCTTGCGCCTATCACGTTACTCAAACACTATATGGCGGAGTATCCGGATGCCTACCTTTGTGGGCAACGTTACTTTGATCCCTGGCCTGAGGCCCTGCGTTTGCGCTACGGAAGCTAAACGTATTACTGATTCAGGAGTGTTATGACCACCCATCTGGTCTGGTTTCGTCGTGATTTACGTCTGCATGATAATCTGGCTTTAGCTGCCGCCTGCCGGGATCGTTCGGCGCAGGTGCTGGCACTGTTCATCTCTACCCCGGCGCAGTGGGCAGCGCACGACATGTCCCCACGTCAGGCGGCGTTGATGAATGCCCAGCTCAATGCGTTGCAAACCGCGCTGGCGGAGAAAGGCATCCCGCTGATTTTTCGTGAAGTGAATGATTTCGCGGCCAGCGTCGGCGTGGTGGCTGAGGTATGCCAGCAACATGACGTCAGCCATCTGTTTTACAACTACCAATATGAAGTGAACGAACGCCAGCGTGATGCCGCGGTAGAGCGCGCGCTAAGCCGGGTTGTTTGTGAAGGATTTGATGACAGCGTGATATTGCCGCCCGGCGCGGTGATGACCGGCAATCACGACATGTACAAAGTGTTTACTCCCTTTAAAAACGCCTGGCTAAAGCGGCTTAAAGAGGAGATGCCTGCGTGTGTCGCGGCACCAGGGATCCGTGACGGTGGGGCGATTTCGTGCGACGTCACGCCGCTGACATTGACGATGCCACAGCAGGAGTTCGACCCGACGTTTTTCTCTGTGGAGGAAAAGGCGGCCATCGCGCAGTTGCGTCAGTTTTGCCAGCAGACGGCAGAACGCTATGAGCAGTTACGGGATTTTCCGGCTCTTGAAGGAACCAGCCGGTTATCCGCGAGCCTGGCGACCGGTGGACTCTCGCCGCGTCAGTGTCTGCATCGCTTACTGGCGGAGCAGCCCCAGGCCGTTGATGGCGGCGCGGGAAGCGTCTGGCTGAATGAGCTTATCTGGCGTGAATTTTATCGGCATTTGATCACCTTTTATCCGCGGCTGTGTCAACACCGTCCGTTCATTCACTGGACCGATCGCGTGCAGTGGAGCCGTAACGACGCGCATTTTCAGGCGTGGCAGGAAGGGAAAACGGGCTATCCCATCGTGGATGCCGCGATGCGCCAGCTCAATGCAACAGGATGGATGCACAATCGTTTACGGATGATTACCGCCAGCTTTTTAGTGAAAGACCTGCTGATCGACTGGCGGGAAGGGGAGCGCTATTTCATGTCGCAGCTTATCGATGGCGATCTTGCCGCCAACAACGGTGGCTGGCAGTGGGCCGCTTCGACCGGCACCGATGCCGCGCCGTACTTTCGCATTTTTAACCCGACGACGCAGGGCGAAAAATTTGACCGTGACGGCGACTTTATTCGCCGGTGGCTGCCGGAATTGCGCAACGTACCCGGAAAAGCCATCCACGCCCCCTGGACGTGGGCGCAGAAAGACGGTGTTACGCTGGATTACCCGCACCCGATTGTGGATCACAAACAGGCGCGATTAGAAACGCTGGCGGCGTATGACGCCGCGCGAAAAGGCGGCGCATAGAAGAGGACGATGCCCGACAGGCGTTACGCGTCGGGCAGAATGAGGTCAGGATTCGACCGCCACCGGATCGATAAACCGTTCAGCAAACCCCATCACTACCAGGCCAGCACCCCGCCGCACAGCATGAAAATCTCGTCTTAAAACGGCGCTATTGTTTATCAATATGTCAAAAAAATGGCTATCGACGAACTGACGGGAGAACGCTATTTTAACGTAATGAATACATTAAGAAGGGAACAATGATGAAAAACACTGAACTGGAACATCTGATCAACGAAAAACTAAACAGTGCGGCCATCAGTGATTACGCGCCGAATGGATTGCAGGTTGAAGGAAAAACGACGGTACAAAAAATCGTGACCGGTGTAACGGCAAGCCAGGCGTTGCTTGACGAAGCCGTCCGCCTGCAGGCAGATGCGGTTATCGTTCATCATGGTTACTTCTGGAAAGGGGAATCGCCGGTTATTCGTGGAATGAAGCGTAACCGCCTGAAAACCCTGCTGACCCATGATATTAACCTCTACGGCTGGCACCTGCCGCTGGATGCCCATCCTGAACTGGGCAACAACGCACAACTCGCGGCGTTGCTCGGGATCACCGTGATGGGTGAGATTGAGCCGTTAGTACCGTGGGGCGAACTGGCGATGCCGGTTCCGGGACTGGAGCTGGCATCATGGATTGAAGCGCGTCTGGGACGTAAACCATTATGGTGCGGGGATACCGGGCCGGATACGGTTCAGCGTGTGGCGTGGTGTACTGGTGGCGGTCAAAGCTTTATTGACAGCGCCGCCCGTTTTGGCGTCGATGCATTTATTACGGGCGAAGTGTCTGAACAGACGATTCATTCCGCGCGTGAACAGGGACTGCATTTTTATGCCGCCGGGCATCACGCGACCGAGCGTGGCGGTATTCGTGCGCTAAGCGAATGGCTGACTGAAAACACCAGCCTGGACGTTACCTTTATTGATATTCCCAATCCGGCCTAAACAACTCTAAGAGGGATGAAAGTGCAACGAGCGCGTTGTTATCTGTTGGGTGAAACGGCGGTGGTTCTCGAACTTGAGCCGCCGGTCACCCTGGCCACGCAAAAACGCATCTGGCGGCTGACACAGCGTCTGGCCGAGATGCCGAATGTGGCGGAAGCCATACCGGGAATGAACAATATCACGGTTATTTTGCATGAGCCGCAAACGCTGGCGCTGGATGCCATAGAGCGCCTGCAGCGCTGGTGGGAAGAGAGTGTGGCGCTGGAGCCTGACTCACGTTTTATTGAAATTCCGGTCACTTACGGCGGTACTGGGGGACCGGATCTGGCCGAGGTGGCCCGACACAGCGGCCTGAGTGAGAAACAGGTGGTTGAACTGCATTCGTCCGTCGAGTACGTGGTCTGGTTTTTAGGTTTTCAGCCTGGGTTTCCCTATCTTGGGAATTTACCGGAACAATTACATACCCCGCGACGTGCGGAACCACGCCTGCTTGTTCCGGCAGGTTCCGTGGGTATCGGCGGCGCGCAAACGGGGATTTACCCCTTGTCGACACCGGGCGGCTGGCAGTTGATCGGTCATACCTCGCTAAAACTGTTCGACCCTATGCGGGATGAACCGATTCTGCTGCGTCCCGGAGACAGTGTGCGATTTGTGCCGCAGAAGGAGGGCGTATGCTGAATATTATTCGTGCGGGTCTGTACACCTCCGTACAAGATGGCGGACGGCAGGGTTTTCGTCAGTCCGGGATTAGCCATTGTGGTGCGCTGGATAAACCGGCGTTGCACATCGCCAATCTGCTGGTGGGCAATGATGCCAATGCCGCGGCGCTAGAAGTGACGCTGGGGCAACTGGTGGTGGAGTTTATGGCGGACGGCTGGTTTGCGCTGACCGGCGCAAGCTGCGAGGCGCGACTGGACGACAAACCCGTCTGGACAGGCTGGCGGTTGCCGATGAAGGCAGGACAGCGACTGACGCTAAAACGACCACAGCACGGGATGCGCAGTTATTTGGCTATCGCGGGCGGGATTGATGTCCCACCGGTGATGGGCTCATGCAGCACCGATCTGAAAGTGGGGATCGGCGGCCTGGAGGGGCGTCTGTTAAAAGACGGAGACCGCCTGGCAACCGGGAAACCGGCGCGGCAATTCAGCGGCCCGCAGGGGGTTAAGCAACTGCTGTGGGGGAACTGGATCCGCGCGCTGCCTGGCCCGGAATATCATGAATTTGATACGGCCTCGCAGGAGGCATTCTGGCGCTCGCCCTGGCAACTCAGCCCGCAAAGTAACCGGATGGGCTATCGTTTGCAGGGGCAGCCGTTAACACGCATCACGGATCGTGAACTGATGTCCCACGGTTTACTGCCTGGCGTCGTGCAGGTGCCGCATAACGGTCAGCCGATAGTCCTGATGAATGATGCTCAGACAACGGGCGGCTATCCGCGGATCGCCTGCATTATCGAAGCCGATATGTACCACCTGGCGCAAATTCCCCTCGGACAGCCGATTCATTTCGTTCAGTGTTCGCTGGAAGAGGCGCTAAAAGCGCGCCGGGATCAGCAACGTTACCTGGAACAGCTCACATGGCGGCTCAGTGATGAAAATTGACCTCAATGCAGACTTAGGTGAAGGCTGCGCCAGCGACAGAGAACTGCTCACGCTGGTCTCCTCTGCCAATATTGCCTGCGGATTTCACGCGGGCGATGCGCAAACCATGCTGGTCAGCGTACGCGAAGCACTAAAAAATGGCGTAGCGATTGGCGCGCACCCCAGTTTTCCGGATCGGGAAAACTTTGGTCGCACCGCCATGACGCTACCGCCGGAAACGGTGTATGCCCAAACGCTGTATCAAATTGGCGCGCTGGCGTCGATCGCAAAGGCGGAAGGCGGCGTGATGCGCCACGTCAAACCGCACGGCATGTTGTATAACCAGGCGGCCAAAGACGCGCAACTGGCAGATGCTATCGCCAGGGCGGTGCATGTCTGCGATCCGGCGTTGATTCTGGTGGGACTGGCCGGCAGTGAACTGATCCGCGCAGGCGCACACTATGGCCTGACGACGCGCCAGGAAGTGTTTGCCGATCGGGGGTATCTGGCGGATGGCAGTCTGGTGCCGCGCACCCAGCCAGGGGCGCTTATCGATGACGAAGAACAGTCTCTGGCGCAAACCCTGGAGATGGTGCAGTCCGGGCGAGTCAAAAGCATTACCGGCGAGTGGGCGAAAGTGGTGGCGCAAACGGTGTGTCTTCACGGGGATGGTGAGCACGCACTTGCTTTTGCCCGCCGCTTGCGCGCCGCGTTCAACGCATACAATATTCAGATTGGCGCATAAGTCATTAATATAAAAATAAAATAACACGCAACATAACTGACAGGAATGGACTATGGAAGATGCAGTCGCACTCTGGCCACTGATGGGGATCGCCGTCATTGTGGTTGGCTTTCTCTTACGCTTTAACCCGGTATTGGTGGTCATCGTTGCCGGGATCGTCACCGGACTGGCGGCGCATATGCCGATCGCCACGATCCTTGAAAAACTGGGGGAAGGTTTCCTCAACACCCGTAATCTACCGTTTACCCTGCTGATCCCGCTGGCCGTTATTGGTCTGCTGGAGCGCCACGGGTTGAAAGAGCGCGCCCAGGCGTGGATCGCCAAAATCCACAGCGCCACGGCGGGACGTCTGCTGATTGTTTATCTGTTTGTTCGTGAAGCCACCGCTGCGCTGGGATTGACCAGCCTCGGCGGCCATCCGCAAATGGTGCGCCCGCTGCTGGCGCCAATGGCGGAAGGGGCGGCAGAAAAAAATCACGGCGCGCTTCCCGGCGCGGTGCGTTACCGCCTGCGGGCGATGTCGGCGGCGACCGACAACGTTGGGCTGTTCTTTGGCGAAGACATTTTCGTGGCCTTTGGCGCCATTATTTTCATGCACAATTTTATGCTGGAGTCGGGAGGGATCCAGACTGAGCCGTTGCACATTGCCCTGTGGGGGATCCCGACGGCGATATGCGCCTTCCTGATCCACGCAACAAGGCTATGGCGTCTGGACAACTATCTGCAGCGAGAAATGGCGAAAGTGAATACCGTCGCGACCAGCAAAGGAGAAGCGAAATGAATTTTCAGCAAAGCTATCTCTACTGGCTGGCCGGTGTGGTGTTGCTGCTGGTTGCCGTGATGTCCTGGCGGGATAAAGCCAATCCGCGCCGTTTAACGACTGGATTGTTCTGGGGCGTTTATGGCCTGCTGTTTTTAGTGGGCGACTGGACATACTCGCTGGTTGGCGACAAACGTACGGTGCAAATTGCGGTCGGCGTGGCGGTGGTGCTGATGGCGTTGATTGCCGGTTTCGGCGGCGTGAAGCTGGGCAGCTATCACCAGCGTACCCGCGAGCAGCGTCAGGAGAGCGCCACCCGGCTGGGCAACCGTCTGTTTTATCCGGCGCTGGCGATCCCGGTGGTGACGGTCATTGGCGTACTGATGTTCAACCACATACCCGGATTACAGAATGCGCTGTTTGGCTCAGGCAATCACTCCACGCTGGTCACGCTGTTTTCGATGACAGCAGGGACAGTGATCGGACTGGGGATGGCGATAAAAATGACCCACGAGCGTGTCCATCAGCCGATTCAGGAGGCGCGCCGTCTTCTGGATTCTATTGGCTGGGCCTTCATCCTGCCGCAAATTCTCGCCACGCTGGGATTGTTGTTTACGGCGGCGGGCGTCGGCAGCGGGATTTCGTATCTCACCCAGCACTACCTTGCCGTTGACAGCCGCTTTGTGGCCGTCGCGGTTTACACTCTCGGTATGGCGCTGCTGACCATGGTGATGGGCAATGCGTTTGCCGCTTTCCCGATTGTGACGGCGGGAATTGGCATTCCGATTCTGGTGTTGCAGCACGGTGGCAATCCGGCGGTGATGGCGGCCATCGGCATGTTCTCCGGTTACTGCGGAACGCTGATGACGCCGATGGCGGCCAACTTCAACATCGTACCGGCAGCGCTGCTGGAACTGCCGGATAAAAACGCGGTCATCAAAGCGCAGGTGCCGACCGGCGCGCTGCTGCTGTTGGTAAACGTGTTCCTGATGTATTTCCTGATGTTCCCGTAAGGAGGGGCGCAATCCATGAAAACCGTCTTAATCACCGGATTTGAGCCCTTTGGAGGCGAGCAGGTTAACCCTTCCTGGGAAGTGGTCTCCCGGCTCGACAATGCTATCATCGCCGGATGTCGCGTGGTGGCGCGTCAACTGCCGTGCGTGTTTGGTGAATCGCTCACGGTACTGAACGCTGCCATTGATGCGTTGTCGCCTTCGCTGGTATTGGCCGTCGGTCAGGCGGGAGGGCGTGCGGATATTACGCTTGAGCGGGTGGCGATCAACATTGATGATGCCCGTATCCCGGATAACCGTGGCAAGCAGCCGGTTGATGAGCCGATAGTGGCGCAGGGGCCAGCGGCCTGGTTTAGTACGCTGCCGATCAAAGCGATGGTGGCGGCAATGCGCGAAGCGGGCGTTCCGGCCTCGGTGTCGCAAACGGCGGGGACGTTTGTCTGCAATCACGTGATGTACGGTCTGCTGCATAAACTCAACGCCAGGCCGGAGGTGAAGGGGGGATTCATCCATATCCCTTATTTGCCAGAACAGGCGGCGGCGCACCCCGGCGCGCCAAGCATGGCGGCGACAACGGTGCGTCAGGCGCTGGAAATCGCCATTACCACGGCGCTACAGGTAGAAAATGATATCGCCGTTACGGGCGGCGCAACCCATTAAGTAAGGACACAACCATGCCAGAAGGCCCGGAGATCCGCCGCGCGGCGGATAACCTGGAGGCGGCGATCAAAGGCAAACCGCTGACGGACGTCTGGTTTGCTTTTGATCGGTTAAAACCGTATCAATCACCGCTGATTGGGCAAACCGTCACCCGGATGGAGACGCGGGGAAAAGCGTTGCTGACCCACTTCTCCAAAGGACTTACCCTCTACAGCCACAATCAGCTTTATGGCGTGTGGCGGGTGGTCGATACCGGCACGCTTCCACAGACCTCGCGGGTGCTGCGCGTCAGGTTGCAAACGGCCGATAAAACCATCCTGCTGTATAGCGCGTCCGATATCGACATACTGACCCCTGAACAGCTGACTACGCATTCGTTTCTGCAACGGGTTGGGCCGGATGTTCTGGATCCACGTTTAACGCCACAGGCCGTTGAAGCCCGACTGCTTTCACCGCGTTTTCGCAATCGCCAGTTTTCCGGGCTTCTGCTGGACCAGGCGTTTCTCGCCGGACTGGGAAACTATCTGCGGGTGGAGATCCTCTGGCAGGTGGGATTGACCGGGCAGCACAAGGTGAAAGATCTCAGCGATTCGCAGCGCGTGGCGTTATCTCACGCATTGCTCGACATCCCTCGTCTGTCTTATACCACCCGGGGTCAGGCGGATGACAATAAACATCATGGTGCGCTGTTTCGCTTTAAGGTCTTTCATCGCGACGGCGAAGCCTGCGAGCGCTGCGGCGGTATTATCGAAAAAACGATGCTTTCGTCACGACCGTTTTACTGGTGCCCGCATTGTCAACGGTAGTGCGACACGTTACCCTTGCACACCGCGGGTCTGGAATTTGAGCAGGAGAGAAAATGGATTTTCAGCGTTTTTATGGTGTTGCATTACTTTTCATCTCGACCGGTATTCCCGCTGTTTTTGCCAACGACAGCGCGTTACCCATCAACTCACCGGTTGAGGAACTGACGCAAAGGCTTGATGGCACGCGGTGGCACTATGCGTCGGTCAGTCGGGAATCGCTGATGGGGGATAGAAACCACCCTGACGCCTTTTACCAACAGACATTCACCGACAAGCCAATCGCCTTCAAAGGCCATGAGATGATGTTCGGCACTGCGTGTCGTTTGTCCTGGAACTCCTACGTTCAGACGCCTGTGAAGTATTATCACAGCAATAGCACCGTCGAACTCTACACTTCCCTGTTTGCCAGTGTCGGTCTGAAACTTCCTGAAAAACTCACCATTCTGGAGACCGCATCGCCGGTGGGAGAGTGCCCGGTTGCGGGCGTTGAGTTACTCGATTTTGGCAGCAAACTGGCCTTTTTATATGAAGATAAAATCGTCACCTACACTCGCGATGAGAATAAACAGTCCACAAAGCCGGATACCCGTAAATGTGAATTGGGGCCACGGGATATGGAATACGTGTATGAACATGGGGCAATGACGCGCTGTTTTTACCCTAATATGTCGATGAAAGACGCCTACGAGGCTCACCGGAAAGCGCGGTCAGATAGCAAAAATCTACTGCCGACGTTGACCCCAGGCAAAAACCTCACCATTGAAAAACTGGGCGATACCGAACGTGTGGAATATCAATGGCAAGGGGATAACATTTTGCATATTACGCAGAGTTTTCCAGGAGGGACGACGGAGTTTTTACTGGAGTCGGCCACGGCGGGAACCACCGTCACAGAAACCGAATTTCCGGATTAATACGTCTCTTCATGACAGAGGCTGTTTCGGCGCATGGGCTGAAATAAACCGGGCCACGGCGGGACCGGTTAGCAAAATGCTAAACAGCCTCAGGGTCTGCATCGCCATGATTAGCGCCATGTTGGCATTGCTGCCTGCGGCGATCACCGCCACCGTGTCCAGCCCTCCGGGGCTGGTGGCAAGGTAAGCGGTCATAAAATCAATCTGCATGTAGTGGGCGAGTCCCCATGCCATTGCTGCGCAAATTGCCAACAGGGCAAAGATAGAGGCCAGAATTTGCGGCAGCGGGCGCAGTGCCATAAAGAACACCTGTTTGTCGAAACCCAGCCCAATACGCCAGCCGATCGCCATGTAAGCCGCCGCCAGCAGCCATTCCGGTAATTCAATTTCAACAATTCCACCTGAATGCAGCACCGCGCCCGCCAGCATCGGCAGCAGCATGGTGCCGGAAGGAATGCGTAATACGCGCCCGGCAATTCCCGCGACAGCGGCAAGCAGCAGGGTGGTTAACAGGTTCAGGCTGAGCGGCGGGAACCATTCAATCTGTTGGCTGACCGCTTCGGCGCTGTCGCCCAGCGCAATACGCGTGACTAAGACCGCTGCGCCTGCAACGAACAGTACCCGCAGATATTGCATAAACGCCACCAGTCGAATATCTGCGCCGTAGTCCTGGGCCATGGCGACCATCGCCGCCGCCCCGCCGGGAGACGACCCCCACGCGCTGGTATTTCCCGGTAATCCGCTGTAACGCACTAACAGCCAGCCAACCGCCGCGCTGGAGAGCAGAGTGACGAACAGGATGGCCAGCACAACCGGCCAGTTCACCGCCAGGGTGGTCAATATCGAACCGGTCATGTTTTGCGCAATCATACAGCCAAGAATCGCCTGCGCGGCGAGAAAAGCGGCGCGGGGAAGGCGGAGAGTGACGCCTTTCATACTGAATACAATGCCTGCGATCATGGGACCGAGCAGCAGTGCCGCCGGGAGATGCAAGAAGAGAAAAATCAGCGAGAGCAGGAGAGAGAGCAGAAACAACGAACTCCACTGCAAAACGGGCATTTCATGCTCCCTGGTATTTTTGTGTGATGTATCGATACAGCATAGAGAAAGCGGGCGGAGAAAAAAATACCAGTAATTAATAAAAACGCGAGGGGGGAGAGTGGTGAAGGCATAAAAAACGCGCCCGCAGGCGCGTTTTGCTTAGCGTGAATATTAACGCTTGATCGCGGATTTAAAATCGCGCTGTTCGTAGCCGGTGTACAGCTGACGAGGACGCGCAATTTTCATGCCGTCGGTGTGCATCTCGTTCCAGTGTGCAATCCAGCCCACGGTACGCGCCATCGCGAAGATAACGGTAAACATGGAGGACGGAATGCCCATCGCTTTCAGAATGATGCCGGAGTAGAAGTCTACGTTCGGGTAGAGTTTCTTCTCGATGAAGTACGGGTCGTTCAGTGCAATGTGTTCCAGCTCCATCGCCACTTCCAGCAGGTCATCTTTGGTGCCCAGCTCTTTCAGTACTTCGTGGCAGGTTTCGCGCATCACGGTCGCACGCGGATCGTAGTTTTTGTAAACACGGTGACCGAAGCCCATCAGGCGGAAAGAGTCGTTCTTGTCTTTCGCGCGGCGAACAAATTCCGGTATGTGTTGAACAGAGCTGATTTCTTCCAGCATTTTCAGCGCAGCTTCGTTCGCGCCGCCGTGCGCCGGTCCCCACAGGGAGGCGATACCGGCTGCGATGCAGGCAAATGGGTTAGCACCAGAAGAACCGGCGGTACGCACGGTAGAGGTTGACGCGTTCTGTTCGTGATCGGCGTGCAGGATCAGGATACGGTCCATCGCACGTTCCAGCACCGGGTTCACTTCATAGTTTTCACACGGCGTAGAGAACATCATGTTCAGGAAGTTACCGGCATAGGAGAGGTCGTTGCGCGGATAAACGAACGGCTGGCCGATAGAATACTTGTAACACATTGCCGCCATGGTCGGCATTTTGGACAGCAGACGGAAGGCAGCAATTTCACGGTGGCGCGGGTTATTCACGTCCAGAGAGTCGTGATAGAACGCCGCCAGCGCACCGGTGATCCCACACATAACGGCCATCGGATGAGAATCGCGACGGAAGGCGTGGAACAGGCGAGTAATTTGCTCGTGGATCATCGTATGGCGGGTAACAGTAGTTCTGAACTCGTCGTACTCTTCCTGGCTCGGCTTCTCGCCGTACAGCAGGATATAACACACTTCCAGATAGTTGGACTCGGTCGCCAACTGATCAATCGGGAAGCCGCGATGCAGCAAAATACCTTCATCGCCGTCGATGAACGTAATTTTGGATTCGCAGGATGCGGTAGAGGTAAAACCTGGGTCAAAAGTGAACATACCTTTTGAACCAAGGCTACGAATATCAATAACGTCTTGACCTAGCGTGCCCTTCAGCACATCCAGTTCAATAGCTGCATCACCATTTAGGGTGAGCTTTGCTTTTGTATCAGCCATTTACGGTCTCCTTAGCGCCTTATTGCTTAAGACTGCCGGAACTCACATTTGCCTTCGTACATCAATGAACCGTTACCAGTTTGTTATTTGGCTCGCCGCTCTGGAAAGAGGGGGGAAGACCTGGGTACAGAGCTATGGGCGCTTGCAGGTAAAACGGTTAATTCATGGCGAATAAGCAGCAAATCAAGTACTTAGCAATCCGAATTATTAAACCTGTTTATCACTAATAACTGTCCTGAAGGAATCGGTCAATACCTATACACTGTTACATAACTTAATGTCAGGTGAAAGAGTGACCCCATAACTTTTACGCATTATATGCTTTTTCTGGTGTCGTTTGTAACAACTTTGTTTAATGGTTGTCAAATCAGATGATTAAAAATTAAATAAATGTTGGTATCGTGACCTATGTCACTGTTCGGGATAAAACCCGACAAACTATATGTAGGTTAATTGTAATGATTTTGTGAACGTCCTATACTGCCGCCAGGTCTCCGGAATACCCTGCAATCCCGAGCCACCCAGCGTTGTAACGTGTCGATTTAGCATCTGGAAGCAGTGTTTTACATGACGCACAGTTATAGATAAGGACGCTGTCTGACCCGCACGCAGACCGGAGTAAGGAAATCCCGCCGTCTTCCAGGCTACAGGATCCTCTCTGTACCCGAAGTCCAAAGGGAATAATAAGAACAGCATGTGGGCGTTATTCATGATAAGAAATGTGAAAAAACAAAGACCTGTCAATTTGGATCTGCAAACGATCCGCTTCCCAATCACGGCGATAGCGTCCATTCTCCATCGCGTTTCCGGAGTGATCACCTTTGTGGCGGTCGGGATCCTGTTGTGGTTATTGGGTACCAGCCTCTCTTCCCCTGAAGGATTCCAGCAGGCGTCCGCCATCATGGGAAGCTTCTTCGTTAAATTTATTATGTGGGGCATTCTCACCGCGCTGGCGTATCACGTCGTGGTCGGTGTTCGTCACATGATGATGGATTTTGGCTATCTGGAAGAAACATTCGAAGCGGGTAAACGCTCCGCCAAAATCTCTTTTGTTATCACTGTCGTGCTTTCACTTCTCGCAGGAGTCCTCGTATGGTAAGCAACGCCTCCGCATTGGGACGCAACGGCGTACATGACTTCATTCTGGTCCGTGCTACCGCTATCGTTCTGACGTTATACATCATCTATATGGTCGGCTTTTTCGCCACAAGCGGCGAGCTGACCTGGGAAATCTGGACGGGTTTCTTCTCATCGGCATTCACCAAAGTCTTCACCCTGCTGGCTCTGTTTTCCATCTTAATCCATGCCTGGATCGGCATGTGGCAGGTGTTGACCGACTACGTTAAACCGCTGGCTGTGCGCCTTGTGCTGCAACTGGTTATTGTTGTTGCGCTGGTGGTTTACGTCATTTATGGATTTGTTGTGGTGTGGGGGGTGTAATGAAACTGCCAGTAAGAGAATTTGATGCTGTAGTGATTGGCGCAGGCGGCGCAGGTATGCGTGCGGCGCTGCAAATTTCCCAGAGCGGCCAGACCTGTGCGCTGCTGTCTAAAGTCTTCCCAACCCGTTCCCATACCGTGTCTGCGCAGGGTGGTATTACCGTTGCGCTCGGTAATACCCATGAAGATAACTGGGAATGGCACATGTACGACACCGTAAAAGGGTCGGACTATATTGGTGACCAGGACGCGATTGAATATATGTGTAAAACCGGCCCGGAAGCGATTCTGGAGCTGGATCATATGGGGCTTCCGTTCTCTCGCCTCGATAATGGCACTATTTATCAACGTCCGTTTGGCGGTCAGTCGAAAAACTTCGGCGGCGAGCAGGCGGCACGTACCGCAGCGGCGGCTGACCGTACCGGTCACGCACTGCTGCACACGCTGTATCAGCAGAACCTAAAAAACCACACCACCATTTTCTCTGAGTGGTATGCGCTGGATCTGGTGAAAAACGCCGATGGCGCCGTGGTCGGTTGTACCGCGCTGTGTATCGAAACCGGTGAAGTGGTTTACTTCAAAGCTAACGCCACTGTGCTGGCGACCGGCGGCGCAGGCCGTATCTATCAGTCCACCACTAACGCGCATATCAACACCGGTGACGGCGTCGGTATGGCTATCCGTGCCGGTGTACCGGTGCAGGATATGGAAATGTGGCAGTTCCACCCAACCGGTATCGCCGGTGCGGGCGTTCTGGTGACAGAAGGCTGCCGTGGTGAAGGTGGTTATCTGCTTAACAAACACGGCGAGCGCTTCATGGAGCGTTATGCCCCGAATGCGAAAGACCTGGCGGGTCGTGACGTGGTGGCGCGTTCCATCATGATTGAAATCCGTGAAGGGCGCGGCTGTGACGGCCCGTGGGGCCCGCATGCTAAATTGAAACTCGACCATCTGGGTAAAGACGTTCTCGAATCCCGTCTGCCGGGCATTCTTGAGCTGTCCCGTACCTTCGCACACGTTGACCCGGTGAAAGAGCCGATTCCGGTCATCCCAACCTGCCACTATATGATGGGCGGTATCCCGACCAAAGTGACCGGTCAGGCGCTGACCGTGAACGCGCAGGGCGAAGACGTGGTGATCCCTGGGCTGTTTGCGGTGGGCGAAATCGCCTGCGTATCGGTTCACGGCGCCAACCGTCTGGGCGGCAACTCGCTGCTCGACCTGGTGGTATTTGGCCGTGCGGTTGGCCTGCATCTGCAAGAATCCATCGCGGAGCAGGGTGCCCTGCTGGATGCGACCGAAGAGGAAATCGACGCTTCTCTGGAACGTCTGAACCGCTGGAACGGCAACCGTGACGGCGAAGATCCGGTGGTTATCCGTAAAGCCTTGCAGGAATGTATGCAGCATAACTTCTCGGTATTCCGCGAAGGTGATGCGATGGCGAAAGGGCTTGAGCAGTTGAAAGCGATCCGCGAGCGTCTGAAAAATGCGCGCCTGGATGACACCTCCAGCGAGTTCAATACCCAGCGCGTCGAGTGCCTGGAGCTGGATAACCTGATGGAAACCGCTTACGCAACCGCAGTATCCGCCAACTTCCGTACTGAAAGCCGTGGCGCGCATAGCCGCTTCGACTTCCCGGAACGTGATGATGAAAACTGGCTGTGCCATTCCCTGTATCTGCCAGAGACGGAATCCATGACGCGACGTCAGGTCAATATGGAACCGAAACTGCGCCCGGCATTCCCGCCGAAGATTCGTACTTACTAATGCGGAGACAGGACAATGAAACTCGAGTTTTCGATTTATCGCTATAACCCGGATGTTGATGACGCTCCGCGCATGCAGGATTACACCCTGGAAGGCGAAGAAGGGCGTGACATGATGCTGCTGGATGCCTTAATCCAGCTGAAAGAAAAAGACCCAAGTTTGTCGTTCCGTCGCTCATGCCGTGAAGGGGTGTGTGGCTCCGATGGTTTGAACATGAACGGTAAAAATGGTCTGGCCTGTATCACCCCGATTTCGGCGTTACACCAACCGGGTAAGAAAATTGTGATCCGTCCCCTGCCTGGCTTACCGGTTGTTCGCGATTTGGTGGTAGACATGGGGCAATTCTATGCTCAATATGAGAAGATTAAACCTTACCTATTGAATAATGGGCAAAATCCACCCGCTCGTGAGCATTTACAGATGCCTGAGCAGCGTGAAAAACTGGATGGGTTGTACGAGTGCATTCTGTGTGCATGCTGCTCAACATCCTGCCCGTCATTCTGGTGGAATCCGGACAAATTTATCGGCCCGGCGGGTCTGCTTGCTGCGTATCGCTTCCTGATCGACAGCCGCGATACTGAAACCGATAGCCGTCTGGAAGGGTTGAGTGATGCTTTCAGTGTATTCCGCTGCCACAGCATCATGAACTGCGTCAGTGTCTGTCCGAAAGGGCTTAACCCGACGCGCGCGATTGGTCATATTAAATCGATGTTGCTGAATCGCAGTGCGTAAGTAGTCAACGCCGGATGGCGACTGACGTCTTATCCGGCCTACAGGGCATTCTCCCGTAGGCCTGATAAGCGCAGCGACATCAGGAAAGTAAGTGCAGGAAACCTCTAAAAACTGCCAGATTGATAGCAATAATCGAGATGTTCAGCGCGAGACAAGGCGCGAACGGAACGAATCACCGGGAGCATAGTTAACTATGTGACCGGTGTGAGGGACGGTTGCAACGCAGTCGCAGCCTGAACAGCGACGATTATTAGACAGTTTTTAAAGGTTCCTTAGCGGACGCAGATGACACGACAGTCCGCAACAAGTGAACCCCGGCACGCACACCGGTTGTGCGTGGTTAGTATCCACGGCGAAATAAGCATACAGAATGCTTAAGGGATCACGATGCAGAACGGCGCAATGAAAGCCTGGTTGGACTCTTCTTACCTCTCTGGCGCAAACCAGAGCTGGATAGAACAGCTCTATGAAGACTTCTTAACCGATCCTGACTCAGTAGACGCCAACTGGCGTTCTATGTTCCAGCAGTTACCTGGCACCGGAGTCAAACCGGATCAATTCCATTCAACAACGCGTGATTATTTCCGTCGTCTGGCGAAGGATGCCTCACGTTACTCTTCTACGATTTCCGACCCTGACACCAATGCTAAGCAGGTTAAAGTCCTGCAGCTTATCAACGCTTATCGTTTCCGCGGTCACCAGCATGCAAACCTCGACCCGCTGGGACTGTGGAAGCAAGAAAACGTGGCAGATCTGGATCCTTCTTTCCACGATCTGACTGAGGCCGATTTCCAGGAAAGCTTTAACGTAGGTTCTTTTGCTGGCGGCAAAGAGACAATGAAGCTGGGCGAGCTGCTTTCAGCGCTCAAACAGACCTACTGCGGCCCGATTGGCGCCGAGTATATGCACATCACCAGCACCGAAGAGAAACGCTGGCTGCAACAGCGTATCGAATCGGGTCGTGCGGCATTTAGCACTGAAGAGAAGAAACGCTTCCTGAGCGAACTGACCGCAGCGGAAGGTCTTGAACGTTATCTGGGCGCGAAATTCCCGGGGGCGAAACGCTTCTCGCTGGAAGGCGGCGATGCGTTAATCCCAATGCTCAAAGAGATGATCCGTCATGCGGGTAACAGCGGCACCCGTGAAGTGGTGCTGGGTATGGCGCACCGTGGTCGTCTGAACGTGCTGGTTAACGTTCTGGGTAAAAAACCGCAGGATCTGTTCGACGAATTTGCGGGCAAACACAAAGAACATCTCGGCACCGGCGACGTGAAGTACCACATGGGCTTCTCGTCTGATATCGAAACCGAAGGCGGTCTGGTTCACCTGGCGCTGGCGTTTAACCCGTCGCACCTGGAAATCGTCAGCCCGGTGGTTATCGGTTCCGTGCGTGCGCGTTTGGATCGTCTGGACGAACCGAGCAGCAATAAAGTCCTGCCAATCACCATTCACGGTGACGCGGCAGTGACAGGGCAGGGCGTGGTTCAGGAAACCCTGAACATGTCGAAAGCGCGGGGTTACGAAGTGGGCGGTACCGTTCGCATCGTTATCAACAACCAGGTGGGCTTCACCACCTCTAACCCGCTGGATGCGCGTTCTACCCCGTACTGCACCGACATCGGTAAAATGGTACAGGCGCCGATCTTCCACGTTAACGCGGATGACCCGGAAGCGGTCGCGTTTGTGACCCGTCTGGCGCTGGACTTCCGTAACACCTTTAAACGCGATGTCTTCATCGACCTGTTCTGCTACCGTCGTCACGGCCATAACGAAGCCGATGAGCCGAGTGCAACTCAGCCGTTGATGTATCAGAAAATCAAAAAACATCCGACGCCGCGTAAAATCTACGCCGACAAACTCGAGCAGGATAAAGTCGCTTCGCAGGAAGACTCCACCGAAATGGTCAATCTGTATCGCGACGCGCTGGATGCGGGCGAGTGTGTGGTGAAAGAGTGGCGTCCGATGAATATGCACTCCTTTACCTGGTCGCCGTACCTCAACCATGAATGGGATGAAAAATACCCGGATACGGTTGAAATGAAGCGCCTGCAGGAACTGGCCAAACGTATCAGCACCGTGCCGGAAGCGGTTGAGATGCAGTCTCGCGTAGCCAAAATTTACGGTGACCGTCAGGCGATGGCGTCAGGCGAGAAACTGTTCGACTGGGGCGGCGCGGAAACGCTGGCGTACGCGACGCTGGTTGATGAAGGTATCCCGGTGCGTCTGTCCGGTGAAGATGCGGGCCGTGGTACGTTCTTCCACCGTCACGCGGTGATTCATAACCAGTCCAACGGTTCCACCTATACCCCGTTGCAGCACGTGCATAACGGCCAGGGCACTTTCCGTGTCTGGGACTCCGTGCTCTCTGAAGAAGCGGTACTGGCATTTGAATACGGTTATGCCACAGCAGAACCCCGCACGCTGACTATCTGGGAAGCGCAATTCGGCGACTTCGCCAACGGCGCGCAGGTGGTTATCGACCAGTTCATCTCCTCCGGTGAGCAGAAGTGGGGACGTATGTGTGGTCTGGTCATGTTACTGCCGCACGGTTACGAAGGTCAGGGTCCGGAGCACTCCTCCGCGCGTCTGGAACGTTATCTGCAACTCTGCGCTGAGCAGAACATGCAGGTTTGCGTCCCGTCGACCCCAGCTCAGGTGTACCACATGTTGCGTCGTCAGGCGCTGCGCGGTATGCGCCGTCCGCTGGTGGTGATGTCGCCGAAGTCGCTGCTGCGTCACCCGCTGGCCGTCTCTTCACTTGATGAACTGGCAAATGGCACCTTCCTGCCGGCGATTGGTGAGATTGATGAACTCGATCCGCAAGCCGTGAAGCGTGTGGTGATGTGTTCTGGTAAGGTTTACTACGACCTGCTGGAACAGCGCCGTAAGAACAATCAAAAAGATGTGGCCATTGTGCGCATCGAACAACTCTATCCTTTCCCGCATCAGGCGATGCAGGAAGTATTAAAACAGTACGCTCACGTACATGATTTTGTCTGGTGCCAGGAAGAGCCGCTCAACCAGGGCGCATGGTATTGCAGCCAGCATCATTTCCGTGAAGTGATTCCATTTGGGTCTGCTCTGCGTTATGCAGGTCGCCCGGCCTCCGCCTCTCCGGCGGTAGGGTATATGTCCGTTCACCAGAAGCAGCAACAAGATCTGGTCAATGACGCGCTGAACGTCGATTAATTAAAGGATACAAAATGAGTAGCGTAGATATTCTTGTTCCCGACCTGCCTGAGTCTGTAGCAGACGCGACCGTTGCAACCTGGCATAAAAAACCAGGCGACGCGGTTGTTCGCGACGAAGTGCTGGTAGAAATCGAAACTGACAAAGTGGTACTGGAAGTACCGGCATCGGCGGACGGCATTCTGGATGCAGTACTGGAAGATGAAGGCACCACCGTGACTTCTCGCCAGATCCTGGGTCGCCTGCGTGAAGGCAACAGCGCAGGGAAAGAAACCAACGCCAAGTCTGATGAGCAAGCGTCTACCCCGGCGCAGCGTCAGCAGGCTTCTCTGTCTGAGCAAAACAATGATGCCCTGAGCCCGGCGATCCGTCGCCTGCTCGGTGAGCACAACCTCGAAGCCAGCGCTATTAAAGGCACCGGCGTCGGCGGGCGTATTACCCGTGAAGATGTTGAAAAGCATCTGGCGAAAGCACCTGCAAAAGCCGAGTCTAAAGCGCCAGCTGCAGCTCCTGCCGCACAACCGGCTCTCGGCGCGCGCAGCGAAAAACGTGTTCCGATGACCCGTCTGCGTAAGCGCGTGGCCGAGCGTCTGCTGGAAGCGAAAAACTCGACCGCGATGCTGACGACCTTCAACGAAGTCAACATGAAGCCGATTATGGATCTGCGTAAGCAGTACGGCGACGCGTTCGAAAAACGTCACGGTATCCGTCTGGGCTTTATGTCCTTCTACGTGAAAGCGGTGGTTGAAGCGCTGAAACGTTATCCGGAAGTCAACGCCTCTATTGATGGCGATGACGTGGTGTACCACAACTACTTTGATGTCAGCATGGCGGTATCTACGCCGCGCGGTCTGGTAACACCAGTGCTGCGCGATGTCGATGCCCTCGGTATGGCTGACGTTGAGAAGAAAATTAAAGAACTGGCAGTGAAAGGTCGCGACGGCAAACTGACCGTTGAAGATCTGACCGGCGGTAACTTCACCATCACCAACGGTGGTGTGTTCGGTTCCCTGATGTCTACGCCGATCATCAACCCGCCGCAGAGCGCAATCCTGGGCATGCACGCAATCAAAGACAGACCGATGGCTGTTGATGGTAAGGTTGAGATCCTGCCGATGATGTACCTTGCGCTGTCTTACGACCACCGTCTGATCGATGGTCGCGAGTCAGTAGGCTTCCTGGTGGCCATTAAAGAGCTGCTGGAAGATCCGACACGTCTGCTGCTGGACGTATAGTAAACAAGAGTATCACCTGCCCCGTAGGCCGGATAAGCGTAGCGCCATCCGGCAAAGATACCGCTCTGGTCTACGGGTTTAAAGATAACGATTACTGAAGGATGGACAGAACACATGAACTTACATGAATATCAGGCAAAACAACTTTTTGCCCGCTATGGCTTACCGGCGCCGGTGGGTTATGCCTGTACTACTCCGCGTGAAGCAGAAGAAGCCGCTTCTAAAATCGGTGCGGGTCCGTGGGTAGTCAAATGTCAGGTTCACGCTGGCGGCCGCGGTAAAGCGGGCGGTGTGAAAGTGGTGAAGAGCAAAGAAGAAATTCGCGCTTTTGCTGAGCACTGGTTGGGTAAACGTCTGGTGACCTACCAAACGGATGCGCACGGTCAGCCGGTTAACCAGATTCTGGTTGAAGCTGCCACTGATATTGATAAAGAACTCTATCTGGGCGCGGTTGTTGACCGTAGCTCCCGTCGCGTGGTCTTCATGGCCTCTACCGAAGGCGGCGTGGAAATCGAAAAAGTGGCGGAAGAAACCCCGCACCTGATTCACAAAGTGGCACTGGATCCGCTGGCAGGCCCAATGCCGTATCAGGGACGTGAGCTGGCGTTCAAACTGGGTCTGGAAGGTAAACAGGTTCAGCAGTTCACCAAAATCTTCATGGGTCTGGCGACCATCTTCCTGGAGCGCGATCTGGCGCTGATCGAAATCAACCCGCTGGTTATCACTAAGCAGGGCGATCTGATCTGCCTCGATGGCAAACTGGGCGCTGACGGTAACGCACTGTTCCGCCAGGCTGACCTGCGCGAAATGCGCGACCAGTCTCAGGAAGATCCGCGTGAAGCGCAGGCGGCACAGTGGGAACTGAACTACGTTGCGCTGGATGGCAACATCGGTTGTATGGTGAACGGTGCGGGCCTGGCAATGGGCACCATGGACATCGTTAAACTGCACGGCGGTGAACCGGCTAACTTCCTTGATGTTGGCGGCGGCGCAACCAAAGAGCGCGTGACCGAAGCGTTCAAAATCATCCTTTCCGACGACAATGTAAAAGCCGTTCTGGTTAACATCTTCGGTGGTATCGTGCGCTGCGACCTGATCGCTGACGGCATCATCGGCGCCGTGGCGGAAGTGGGTGTAAACGTTCCGGTGGTCGTTCGTCTGGAAGGTAACAACGCCGAACTCGGCGCGAAGAAACTGGCTGACAGCGGCCTGAATATTATTGCAGCGAAAAGTCTGACGGATGCAGCTCAGCAGGTTGTTGCCGCAGTGGAGGGGAAATAATGTCTGTTTTAATCGATAAAAACACCAAGGTTATCTGTCAGGGCTTTACCGGTAGCCAGGGGACTTTCCACTCTGAGCAGGCAATGGCTTACGGTACGCAGATGGTTGGTGGTGTTACACCAGGTAAAGGCGGTACTGAACATCTGGGTCTGCCGGTCTTTAACACCGTGCGTGAAGCGGTAGAAGCAACAGGTGCAACCGCATCGGTTATCTACGTTCCGGCACCGTTCTGCAAAGACTCCATTCTGGAAGCGATCGATGCAGGCATCAAACTGATCATCACCATCACTGAAGGCATCCCGACACTGGACATGCTGACGGTAAAAGTGAAGCTTGATGAAGCTGGCGTACGCATGATCGGGCCGAACTGCCCGGGCGTTATCACTCCGGGCGAATGCAAAATCGGCATCATGCCGGGTCACATTCACAAGCCAGGCAAAGTGGGCATCGTGTCTCGCTCAGGTACTTTGACGTATGAAGCCGTTAAGCAGACTACTGACTACGGTTTCGGTCAGTCCACCTGTGTGGGCATTGGCGGCGACCCGATCCCAGGCTCTAACTTTATCGACATCCTGAAACTGTTCCAGGAAGACCCGCAGACTGAAGCGATCGTGATGATCGGTGAAATCGGCGGTAGCGCGGAAGAAGAAGCCGCAGCGTACATTAAAGATCATGTGACCAAACCGGTTGTCGGCTACATTGCCGGTGTGACTGCGCCGAAAGGCAAACGTATGGGTCATGCAGGCGCGATCATCGCAGGCGGTAAAGGAACGGCGGACGAGAAGTTCGCGGCTCTGGAAGCGGCAGGCGTGAAAACCGTTCGTAGCCTGGCCGATATCGGCGAAGCACTGAAAAGCGTTATTAAGTAAAGTATTAAAAGAGTAAAACAACCCAAGCCATTCATTTCCCGTAGGTGAATGGCGAAGGGGTGGTCCGTTTCGACATGGTTGGCCATCTGATGATGGCCTTTTTTGTTCTTTTTCTTTATTGAACTTCTTGCGTTTTAATCATAATTTCCTGAGTAAACGAGATATTTTTTTGCGGTTAGCATCATTTTTTCATTACGCCAAATTCTGCATATTACCCACTTACAGAGAATAACTATTGGGGAAATGCATGACTGTGCATAATCAGGATGAATACTTAGATCGTTTTTACTCACTCGCTGATGTCTTCTCCAGTGCAACTGGGCTGGCTGCTGTGGTCGTTGATATACACGGCAATGCGCTTTCAAGTTGTCATCATTTTAATTCCTTTTGTTCGTTGATGCGCGCCCATGAGCAATACCGGGTAGGTTGCCAACAGTGCGAAAAATATTGCGCCTATGAAGGGCTTAAGGAATCAAAGCCAAAAATACTCAGCTGCCACGCGGGATTGAGCTTATTTTCGATGCCGCTCATTCGTGAAGGGAGCTTGCTCGGCTTTATCATTTGTGGGCAGGTACGGGCGAAATTTCAGGAATATAAAACAATTGTCATTCAGGATGAAAGGTTGTGGGCGCAAAATGCTGAAATAAATGAGGCCTGGCGGCAGGTTGCTATTATGGATAATAATCACCTGGTTGCATCAGCGAATTTACTTAATTTCATTGTTAATAATATTACTTTAACAGAAAGTAAATATTCATCGACTCTCGAATCGCACTGTGGCGAATCTCCTTTTTCTTACTCTGAGCTTTCACGTCATGAAAGGAAACTGGCGGCGGCGTTGCGTTATATTGATGAAAATCTCTATGGTGAGCTAACGTTAGAGTCTGTGGCTTCCCAGGTCTGCTTAAGCGCAAATTATTTTAGTCGCTTTTTTAAGAAGCAGCAGGGGGTTAATTTCAAAACCTGGGTTAATCAGAAGAAAATGCAGCGCGCCAGTGAACTGCTTCGCGACCCTGGCCATTCAATTGAGAGCATTGCCCGGAAACTTCAATACGCGCAAACCAGTTACTTTTGTCGTGTTTTCCGGGCTGTACATCAACGTTCACCGCAATCTTTTCGTTACGAGCAGTTTTCTCAATAGAGATTTTTCGGCAGTTTAACGTTGTTGGGAATGAACGATAATCGATCGCTCAGCGTGACGACATCGCCAATAACAATCAGCGCAGGGGGAACAATATTGGCCTCCTGCGCTTTGTTAAGCAACGTACCCAGTGTGCAGGTTAACCGACGCTGATTCTCTCTTGTCGCTGACATCACAATGGCGGCTGGCGTCTCCGGGGATTTGCCACCCATAAGTAATTCTTCACAAATAAACGGCAAATTGGCAATGCCCATAACGATGACCAACGTTCCGTTGAGTTTGGCAAGCTGCCGCCAGTCTTGCTGTTGATTTCCTTCACGGGTGTGGCCGGTCACAACATGAAAACCGGAAGCCATGTCACGATGCGTGACTGGAATACCTGCGCAGGCAAGCCCCCCAATCGCCGAGCTGATGCCGGGGACGACTTCAAAAGGAATGCCAGCATCGACCAGACATTCAACCTCTTCGGCGCCGCGACCAAAGACGTAAGGATCGCCGCCCTTAAGACGGACAATGTTTTCATGTGTTTCAGCATGCTGGACAAGCAGCGCATTGATTTCATGCTGTGGAACGCAATGGAAGCCTGGATTTTTGCCAACATTTATGAGCAGGCAATCAGGAGAGACCCATTCCAGTATTTTTGGGTTAACCAGTCGATCGTAGATCACCACATCGGCGTGTTGAATGCACTGCATCGCTTTGAGGGTAAGCAACGATATATCACCAGGGCCAGCCCCAACGAGCCAAACTTTTCCGGAAGTTTTCACACTGTGTCCTTTATCACGTCTAACGTAGAAAATGGCGGAGACTAAAATGGCAGAATGATAAAAAGTCGCCGTTTGCCTGTAAGTCATAGTGCCCAATTTTCCTGAATTAATGCGGAGATAATATTGATTAAACTCGCAAAGTTTTTTCTTCAATAAACAAGTTGTCTTGAAAAATTATTAAGAAGTTATTGGCACTATTTGCCTGGAATTAACCGCATTTAAATTGTGTTTATGGGTATGCTTGAGTATTATTGGTGAATATTTATTCGCTATTTGTGTGAGTAAATCATGGAATGGATCAAAGACAACAATGATGGAAATAAAATATAACTCTCGGGATTAATCTGGAGCGATTACATTGTTTTAATAACTTAAACTTTTTTTGCACGCTGCATATGGAAGACGTTATGAGAGGAAAAATACCGAAAACTGAGCTACTGGTGACTTTTGAAGTGGTGGCACGTCATGAAAGTTATACCCGGGCAGCAGAAGAGTTGGCATTAACCCAGAGCGCCGTGTTTCGACAAGTGAACGCACTGGAGGATTTTCTCAACACCTCACTTTTTAATCACGCTAAAAAGCGTATTTTTTTAAATGCAGCGGGTAAACACTATTTAAGTATCGTAAAAGAAACGCTGAACAAACTGGAACGCGATACGACAACAATAATGACCTGGCAGCCGACCGTACAAGTTATCGAGTTAGCGGTAAACCCGACATTTAGCACGCATTGGCTGATCCCGAATTTGCGTGAGTTCAATAAGCTTAATCCTGATATCATCGTAAATATTCACTCTTTGGCGAATATTGGTGATTTTCTCAACCGCGAGTATGACGCCGCCATCATGCGGGAAGACTTTTGCTCGCCGTGGTCTGCGGTAGAGTATCTTTTTGAAGAGGAAATTTTGCCGGTGTGTAGCCGACATTTGCTCATGGAGCCAGGCCAAAAAGTGTCGGTGAACGACCTGCTTAATGAGTTTCCCTTATTGCACCAAAGTACGCGCATCAAAGGCTGGCAGGAGTGGTTTGCACTGTCTGATGTCAGCAACGCGCAGGTGAACAAAGGTCCACGTTTTGATTTATTGTCGATGCTGATCGCTGCGGTGCGCTCTAATCTTGGTGTTGCGCTACTCCCGCGTTTTGCCATTCAGCGCGACCTCGATAATGGCGAGATGGTCATTCCTTGTGATGTGCCGATGCGCACGGGGAACCGTTTCATCATGACCTGGCGTGAAGAAAAAGCGGAATCCCGCCATTTGCAGGCCTTCCGCAACTGGTTGTTAGAAAAGTCGGTGGTTTCGAGGGGAGTTTGACGCCGTTGTAGTTACGGTGGAAGGGCGGCGCGCTAGCACCGCCCCTGCATTTACCAATCGATTCCAGCTTGTGCCTGAATGCCGCTGTCGAACGCGTGTTTTACCGGGCGAACTTCACTGACCGTATCGGCAAGCTCCAGTAACTGGCTATGGCAGCCGCGTCCGGTGACAATGACGGTCTGGTGAGCAGGACGATTCACAATCGCGGCGATCACCTCCTGCGTGTCCAGGTAATGATAAGCCAGCATATAGGTCAACTCATCCAGCACGACCAGATCGTAATGCGCATCGGCCAGCATGCGCTTGCTTTCCTGCCAGACACCCTGCGCCGCCTGAATATCAGATTCCCGGTTTTGCGTTTCCCAGGTGAATCCGGTACCCATAATATGGAATTCAACGCCAAGAGGTTGCAGGGTGTTGTATTCGCCATTATCCCACTGGCCTTTAATAAATTGCGCGATGCCAACCGTTTTTCCATGGCCGACAGCGCGTGTTGCCGTACCAAAAGCCGCCGTCGATTTGCCTTTGCCGTTGCCGGTGAAGACGATCAGGATGCCTTTCTGTTCGGTTGCTGCTGCCACGCGGGTATCAACCTGTTCTTTCAGTTTCTGCTGCCGCTGACGGTGCCTTTCAGTATTGGATCGCGCTTCCATTATTGCTCCTTAATGCCCTGCAGGGCAGGTTGTGCAGCGATGCTGCTGCTCAAACTGGCTGAAGAAGTTATTGCCTTTGTCGTCTACCAGTACAAACGCAGGCAGATTTTCGACTTCCATCATCCAGACGGCTTCCATTCCCAGTTCAGGATACTCGAGGCAACGTAAGCTCTTCACATACTGCTGCGCCAACAGGGCTGCCGCGCCGCCGATGCTGCCGAGGTTGAATCCGCCATGCTTATGACAGGCATCAGTCACCTGCTTGCTGCGGTTGCCTTTGGACAACATAATCAAACTGCCGCCTGCGGCCTGGAACGCGTCCACGTAGCCATCCATACGACCGCCGGTCGTCGGGCCGAGTGAGCCGCAGGCCTTGTTCTCTGGTGTTTTTGCCGGGCCTGCGTAGTAGACGATATGGTGTTTCATGTACTCCGGCATGGGTTCGCCGTTGTCCAGGCGTTCTTTAATTTTGGCATGCGCGATATCGCGGGCAACGACGATTGGGCCATTCAGGGTCACTCGTGTACCAATCGGCAACGCAGAGAGGTCATGCAGGATCTCACGCAGAGGGCGATTAAGATCAAGGCGAACGGTCTGAGCGCTATTTTCTACGCGCTGAGAGTCAGGAATGTATTTGCCCGGATTGTGCTCCAGTTTTTCCAGCCAGATGCCGTGTTTGTTAATTTTCGCTTTAATGTTGCGATCGGCCGAGCAGGAGAGCGCCATTGCGATAGGGCAGGAACCGCCGTGACGTGGAAGACGAATGACGCGGATATCATGCGCGAAATATTTGCCGCCAAACTGTGCGCCGATGCCAAACTCGCGGCTGGCGTTGAGCAGTGTGGTTTCCAGCGCGGTGTCGCGGAATGCCTGACCCAGCTCGTTTCCGCTGGTGGGCAGGTTATCGTAGTATTTTGTCGAGGCCAGTTTCGCGACCTTCAGCGCCTGGTCGGCAGATAATCCACCCACCACAAACGCGATGTGGTACGGCGGGCAAGCAGCCGTTCCCAGCGACTTCATTTTTTCGATCAGGAAGTTCTTCAGTTTTTCGGGTTGCAGAATAGATTTGGTTTCCTGGTACAGCGCCGCTTTGTTGGCTGAACCACCGCCTTTGTTGACGAAAAGGAAACGGTATTCGCTGCCCGGCGTCGCGCTAATATCGATTTGTGCTGGCAGGTTGGTCTGGGTATTCACCTCGGTGTACATGTCCAGCGGGGCATTTTGCGAGTAGCGCAAATTATTCTCTGTGAAAGTGGTATAGACCCCTTTGCTTAACGCTTCGGCGTCATTGCAGCCGGT
Source organism: Citrobacter sp. GW821-FHT07H02 (assembly GCF_059418505.1). Lineage (NCBI taxonomy): Bacteria > Pseudomonadati > Pseudomonadota > Gammaproteobacteria > Enterobacterales > Enterobacteriaceae > Citrobacter > Citrobacter sp. GW821-FHT07H02. Next base: position 370,362 of record NZ_JBWKPZ010000001.1, read on the forward strand.
CCAGACATTTTGCCCTTTGCTCGCCACCACGGTTGCCGTGCCGGTGTCCTGGCAGTTAGGCAGTACGCCTTTGGCGGAAACCTCAGCATTACGTAACAGCTGTAGAGCAACGTATTTATCATTACTGCTGGCCTGTGGGTCATGCAGAATACTGGCGATTTGTTTCAGATGTCCGGCGCGCAGGAAAAAAGAGGCTTCATAAAATGCCTGCTGAGCCAGCAATGTTAGCGCCTCTGGTGCGACTTTGATGACCTCTTCACCGTCTAACTCCGTTACTGAAATGTATTGATTACTCAGCAATTCGTATTCTGTATTATCTTTTTGTTGAAGAAACGGTTCTTGCCAGACAAATGGTTTAGACATGTTAACTTCTCACCTTGTGGTTATTTTGCCGGATGGCGGTGCATGCACCTTATCCGGCCTACGTGTTCGCTATCCGTTGTAGGCCGGATAAGACGCCGAAGCGTCGCCATCCGGCATTTTCTTACTGGCCTAAAAAGACGTTGGCCTGCGTCGCGTGAGCGACATCTTCGATCGTTTTCTGTGCGCGAACGCTGTTACCGGCTTGATCCAGCGGCGGAGAGTAAACGGCAATCGCGTACTCACCAGGGACAACGGCGACCATACCGCCGCCGACACCGCTTTTCGCCGGAATACCTACGGTGTACAGCCACTTGCCGCTGCCATCATAGAGACCGGCAATGGCCATTTCTGCCAGCACCTGCGGAACATACTTCTCGTTCAGCAACTGTTTGCCGTTGAAAGGTGATTTACCGTTGTTAGCAAGTACGGCACCCATTTTGGCGAGCTGCTCGACGTTGAGATCGACTGAACACTGACGGGTATAAATCTCGACAGCTTCATCGGTGTTACCGTAGAAGCTGTTGTACGACTCCATCAATTTCGCCAGCGCCTGGTTATGCTGGTTGGTGTCCATTTCCGATTTGAATACCGGTTGGTTGACGACCAGCTTCGCATCTGCCCAGTCATTCATGTAATTGAGAATTTTGTTCCAGCGTTCCGTTTTGTCTTTTGCTTCAATCAGACTAACGGTACTCATGGCGCCCGCGTTCACCAGCGGGTTTTCCGGTGCGCCCTGCGTCAGCTCAACTGCCAGACCGGAGTTGAACGGTAAACCGGTGGCATTGGCGCCGAGTTTATCCAGTACAACCTGCGTTCCATGCTGCTCCATCGCCAACGCCATTGTGAAGACCTTGCTCAGCGACTCCATTGGAAACGCTTTGCTGGAATCACCGACTTTGTAGATTTTTCCATCTACGGTCGCGATCGCGATACCGTAAAATTTCGGGCTGTAGGTTGCCAGTGCCGGGATGTAGTCAGCGACTTTTCCGTCGTTATTGTTTTTATATTTTTGATGCGCTTGCTCTATGATTTGGGCGTAATCCGGAGCGGGTTGAGCCCAAACGGCAGCACTGCAGAGTAAGCTTGCCGAAAACACACTGACGCTAAGAAGTTTTAGATTCATAAAGGATCCTGGTGAAGTTAGTGTTGGTGTTGTTGTTGGAAAAAAGGCCGACCGGAGTCGGCCCAGTGCATCGGGTTATAAAAAATTAGGAAAGAGCAGGTTCAGTAACCGGACGTTGTTCTGGGGCTTTACCACGGCAACCTTCACCGAAGTGTTCACCTTCCCAGCGGCTGATGATTGCAGAACCCATGGCGTTACTCATGACGTTGGTCGCGGAACGGCCCATGTCGAGGAACGGATCGACACCCATCAGCAAGATCAAACCTGCTTCAGGAATGTTGAACTGGTTGAGGGTTGCGGCAATAACCACCATTGACGCACGCGGTACGCCAGCCATGCCTTTTGACGTCAGCATCAGGATTAACAGCATGGTGATCTGCTCACCTATGCTCAGCTCGATGTTACAGGCCTGCGCGATGAATACGGTTGCAAACGAGCAGTAGGCCATGGAGCCGACCAGGTTAAAGGAGTAACCGATAGGCAGAACGAAACTGGCAATCTTGGAAGAGACGCCGAATTTTTCCAGTTTATCCAGCGTGCCAGGGAAGGCCGCTTCAGAGCTGGAAGTGGTGAAGGCCAGCAGGGCAGGTTCGAGGATAGATTTGGTCAGACGGCCGATGCACGGACCAACAATCATCGTCGACATACCAATCAGAATCGCCCACAGCATACTCAACGTCAGGTAGAACTCACCCATAAAGATACCGGCGCTGACCATCACGCCCAGACCGCGTTCAGCGATCAGTCCGGAGATGGCGGCAAACACGGTCAGTGGCGCAAACAGCATCACATAACCGGTCAGTTTCAGCATTACGTGTACCAGAGAATCGAGCACTTTCACGATCGGCTCACCTTTTTCTCCGATCGCTGCCAGGCTGCAACCGAGGAAGATGGAGAACACGACAATCTGCAGGATTTCGTTACGCGCCATCGCATCCACAATACTGGTAGGTACTGCGTGTGAGATGAAGACTTTCAGCGTGAACGGCTCAGACTTAACGGCGGCCACAGCACCAACGTCATGAGGCACAAAGTTAATGCCAACACCTGGTTGGAAGATGTTAACAATGACCAGACCCAGGGCAATGGAGATCAAGGACGCGAGAATGAAGAGGAAAAACGTTTTTGAGAATATACGTCCCAGTGTTTTCGCATCGCCCATTTTGGCAATACCTACCACGAGAGTAGAAATAACCAGAGGAGCGATAATCATTTTCACCATACGTAAAAATATGGTGGTGAAAATGGAAATGTGTTGTGAATACGACTTTGCTGTGTCAACAGATGCCATATTATTTATAGCCACCCCGGTAATCATCCCGAGTATCAGGCCTAATATGATCATCTTTGTTAAACTAATTTTCTTCATGTTTACTCCATCGGAAAATGGCTGGTAATTAATGTGTAGGGTTAGCAAACACCCGAGTGCATAAAAACGCTCAGGTGCTCGCCTGTTATGACCAACCGCATGAATTATGCGAAGTGCCGCGATACAGCAGAATCCAGCACTTCAATGGTTGTTGTTGTGTTATTTATTAAAAATCAAAATGGATACTGAGTAATGGCGCATGTTGCTGAGCACCATAAACATCATTGTCCCCCACATTTCCGGAGATAATATCGCGCGGCATGACGATTTTTACCGCGTTAGCTGGATCAAACCAGACAATGCGATGAATAAAGTCAGGCTCAACGTGATATAACTCAGCGATAAGCTGTGGTGTTAATTGCCCCGATTCTTTTACACGCTGATAATCTTCACGAGTTTTAAATAAAATATCTAAAACCAGTTCGTACGGTCCGGCGTTTTTGGAACGGATTACCTGCGCCAGTGAACAAATTGACTGTTTCATGCCTGGATTCCTTCTGGCGTCACCTGTTCGATGTGGAAATCAAAACGCAGTGCGTCGCTTGCCTCAATCAGATGGTAAATTGAGAACTCATACACCGGCCCACTTGGAATATCCGACGGTGAGAACGGGAAGGCGAGGTTGCCCGCCGTTGCAATGCGGTTTTCATAACCGTAATGCAGCAGGGTAGAGCGCACCAGCGAGCAAACGCTGTTGGCAATGTCCTGCGTCGGCGCAACCACATCCAACAAGATCCCCAGTTCGTGTCCGGCTGACTGCATGGGTTCATGGAGACCCATGACACCGTTTTTACCGTACAGATGGAACGTGATGCGGATGCTGTCATCATTCAGAGAGAGGTTGCTCGCCACGCTGGCTTTCACTTCTTCAAGAATGGTGTCAATGCCCGCGATCATGATCGGATCGCGTGTTCCGGCGATGGTCATGCAACGGAATCCGACCTGACGCGCGCCTTCCAGTTTCAGTGCGTAAGGTGTCTCTTCATGGCGTGAGCCGCTGACGTAGACTTCGCCCTCGTTCACAGCCTTAAAGCTACAGCCTTTCAGGTTCAGCACGCCGCCGGGACCTGGCAGGAAGTAGGGATCTGACTTCTCATACAGGGTATGGGCAGCGGCCGAGGTTTCGGTAAATTTACGCTTCGGATTAAATGTCTTCAGCGTGAAACCGTTGTCATCGATAATTCCCATCGCACAGTCTGAGCCGGAGCCAGGCGTTGCAGCAATGGCAGCACATTCAAGGATCTTCCCGCAGTGCAGAGCCAACCCTTCATCGAAACCTTGCATGATGGGCAGGGCGGCGAAGCAGACCGGGTCATATGCCCGTCCACCAAGAACAACCTGCGCACCGGCTTCCAGCGCACGCTGGAAAGGTTCGACACCCATTTGCGCGACGATGTAGGTGCTCGCGTCAATGGCTTCGTGAGTGAGTTCCGGCACGAAGTCGAGGGCGGTAATTTTCCCGTTATCCAACGCCTGATGAACGACGTCTTTTTCAACATCCGATGGGATTAACGCCATCGAGAAGGACAGCTTCTCTTCCTGCGCAATCTCCAGGATTATCTGGCGACACCATTCCAGATGCGGTGCCGCGCCGGATCCACCGGCAGTACCAATCACCACAGGAATATTGTTTTTCACGCCAGCGGTGATCATATACCGCAGATCGCGTTTAACGCCTGCCCGATCGGTAAACGGTTTACCGGCGCCCAGGTAGTGAGGGCCTGGATCGGAGGATCCCGCGTCAACAGCAATAAGATCCGGTGACTCTTCCATGGCTTTGCGAAAACTCTCTTCCGGGAAGCCATAACCCAGAATAGCCGTCGGCGATAAGATCTTAAATGTGCGAGCCATTTCTTAATCCTTTGTCTGCAACAACGCGATGGTACGGTTCATTTCGTTGAACACGATATTGAGACCTTCATCGAAGCCCATACCCGGTTTGATCAGCATACGCATTGGGCGTGCGGCCAGTGCGACATGCACACAGGTGCGGGCGCTGATCTCGGTTTCGTTGCAGGTACCGCCCTGATAGGCTTCCATTCCGTGCTTGTTGCAGTACAGCACTGCATCAACGATGTTGTGAATACCGCCCAGATCCGGGGTTTTAATCTGCACCATGTGGCAGCTGCCTGCATCGGTGAAGTCCACGATATCCTGGTAGGTGTTACACCATTCGTCGGCCACAATTTTCACGCCGGAACCCAGACGGGTCAGCTCTTTGGTGATTTCGGTCAACAGACGGATCTGATCCGGTTTGTTACCCGCATCGACCGGACCTTCAATGTACAGCGGCAGGCCCTGTGCTTCTTGCTCCAGGCTAGCGATATACGCAGCGCAGCGTACCGGGTCCATATCGAAAATCAGGCCAATCGTGCCGTACACATCGATATGCAGCGTCGGGTGGTAGTTCGGGCTGGTACGCAGGCTCAGGATGCGGTCAGACAACCAGCGCACGTACTCACGCAGTTTTTCGCCTTCAAGACCCAGTTTCTCTTCGACGTTGTTGATCAGCGCATGAGGCAGAACATCAACACCTTTGAGGATCATTTTGTCGACGGCGATATAACGGTCGTCGCCGCTCTGACCAAATAAAGGAATCGCTTCCGGAACACATGGCAGCTGCCATTCGTCGCAAACGACTTCTGTTTTCAGGCGACCGGATGCCAGCGCGGTGGCGTCCAGCAGTGCCTGAGACAGACCGTAACGTACTGCGGTATGCAGCAGTTGGCCGTCAATGCGTAACTGGTCGAAGAAGCGGGCGTTCGGCAGGAACGCATCCACATCGCGGCCTTCCAGCAGCGGTTTAATGTGGTCATTCAGGAATGGAATGAAATTTTCCGCCAGGAACAGAGGGTCACGACCGCCCGCACCAGAGTACTGCACCGCAGCGCAGTCACCGACGGCGACTGTACCGTTTTCCAGAATCAGCTGTACGGAGACACACTCACCGGCCTGACGGACGGAAGTAAAGCCAGGCGTTACCGGATCGCCGGTGTAAATGAACCCATCATGACCTGCACCATCTTTGATCGCCTGCTGATCGTCAAAATAAAATGAGGAGTAGCCAGCGGTGAAAAGGGCCTGTTTAATTTTCATTATGGTCTTCCTATTAATTTGCTGTGGGATACGGCGTTAATGTCATCGATAACCATCTGGAAGGAAGGTTTACGTCCTTCGAAATTCGCACGCTCTGCGACGTAGTCGTGGTGCAGGGCGAGAATGTCTTTCGGCAGCGGAACCGCACCGGCTTCGAGGATACGAATAGCGCCTGAGTTATCGCGTACCGGCAGGATTTTGCCTGCGTTACAGGAGGCCGGCGCGAAAGGCACGTCCAGAACACCTGCTTCAAAGGCCAGCACTGTGCCGCGCGCTATGTCGCCGTTGCCCAGTTCGAAGACTTTTTTCAGCACAGCGCGGACTTCGCTCTTGATCAGATCCACTTCCTGTTCCACGGCAGCGCACTGCGGGAATTTCTGGTCGTAGACCATGTTGAGCATCTGGCGAGAGGCTTTAAGCCCTTGCGCGTTTGCCGCAGCTGTCGGGATACCCCATGCTTCGTGCGGGCTCTTGGTGATCACTTTAGTGGCACCGGACATACCTGCGACCGCTGCACCCCAGGAGATGATGGCGAACGCTTTGGATTCATCTTCCGGGAAGCCGCCCATCCACTGGTGGAATACCGTACTCAGTTCGTAATCGTCGAAACCATAATTCTGGAAGTATTCGTGGGACAGTTCGCGCAGGGCCTGAATCGCTGCGATATCCTGCGTCAGGCTACCCACCTGGCCGTAACCGACGGTAATCGATTTAACGCCCTGTTCCAGCGCCAGCAGGCCTTCGATAATCGCCACTGAGTGGGACATAAACGGCGGGATCAGGGTGCCGGTCAGCGGGCCGAACGGTTCACGGTTGATACGAATACCGTGTTCTTCATACATCCCCATCATGCGGTCGCAGTACTGCCAGTCGCGGATGGATTTTTCCAGCGTGACGCGCTTGGCGTAAGGGATGTTGTAGGAAATACCGCCGCCTTCATAGCTGGTGAATCCACTGGCCATGGAGATTTCACCCAGCAGACGCGCATCCGGCGTACCGTGACGAATCTGCAGTGGTTTTTCCAGCGTTTCGGTCAGACGACGGCAGGCTGCAACCCCGTGGTTAACAACCGGTAATCCGTTCAGTTTTGACGTACCCGCTTCAATGGATTTTTGAATCCCGATCGCCGCTTCTTCATAGCGATTCAAACGGGTATACGCATCGATAGTGGTCGGCAGAAGGTCGCACTCTTGCTGCAATGTTTTGAGCAGTTCAATGTGCTCATCCATTAACGCAACGCCCGCGCGCGGCTGACTCAGGGTTTTACCTTCCTGATCGGCTTTCAGCAGTGCGTGAGAAAAGCGTTTACTCTCTGGAATAGTCTGTTGGTATTTAACGCCATCTTCAAAATTTTCGACGTCCTTGCCGGTATGCCAGGTCTTGATAACCTCGGCGCGCTCGGTCATGAATTCATCATGGGTTAACTTTTTATTTCGGAGTTCCATTCTTTGTAGCCTTATGTTTTATAGGGTTAAACATTGAATGCTGGTGCGAGCAGCGGCTTGCGGGTACAACCTGGCAACGTTAGCCAGTAGTGGAAGCAGGCCATAGGAATCGCGGTAATATTCGAACTGGTTCGGCAACAGGATCCTTCTGCCGTCGTCATCCAGTTCCCGGTATTTAAGCCAGTTGTGAATATCGAACTGGCTGGCGCGTGAGAGCCATCCGCCAGAACCGACGATTTTGCGTACGGTGGTGAGATCGCGACCCATCTGTAAGTCGACGTTTCCCACGCAGGTACAGACCTGTTTTTTGGTTCCGGCGTGTCGCTCGGCGGCGTAACCTACACAGAGTCCCGCCAGCAGGGTGTCGAAGTATTTTTCTTCTTCGTTGTGCGGCAGGTAATCCGGGTGTGCCACCAGGTGACGCAGATAGCCATAAAAGGCTTCCTGACGTGCCGGTTGTTGCGCAAATACGACATTCACCATTTCCTGGGTACTTTCACCCACCACGACGGCAGAGACGCGCATACCCAGATCGCCTTCAACGGTACGCTTGACGAAAGGTTCCGGTACGCCATGCAGTACGGTGTCAGGGGAGAGCGTGTTGGCGCTGGCTGAGTAGACATCCGTCGTGGCGCCGCCCATGTCGATCAACATGAACTCTTTCCACGCGCTGTCGTAATCGCTTATCGCTTTCACCAGCTCAAAAACAGTCCAGGGCGTTGGCATCGGCTCTTCACCGGTCGCGTCCACAATGACGTCCAGTCCTTTGCCTTTCACGATGCGTGATAAAAACAGATCGCAAATGGCCTGACGGGCGGCATACGGATTTGGGTGATCGAGATCTGGCAGAATGTTGTCTACGATGGTCAGATCCTTCTGCGCCAAAATAGACTGTACTTCGTCCTGAATATCCCGGTTTCCGGCGTAAATAATGGCGCAGTTGACATTCGACTCAGCCAGCGCACGCGCATTTGCCAGGCCGTAGCTTTCTTCGCCACCATCCGTGCCGCCAGAAAACAGCAGGATGTCCGGCGGCGACGATTCCAGTGCCTGGATGTCATGCCGGTTGAGTTTGTACGAGTAATACTGCGCGATTTTTGCCCCCGCAGAGTGAGCGGTGACTTTCGCAGATTCCAGCGTAATAGACGGTACAAGCCCCATTGCGGCAACGGCGAGTCCACCTTTGGCCGATGAGGAATACTTCAACTGCACTTCACCACTTTTCAGTAACGGGCGAGCATCGGTAACATTTAGCACCTGATTCAGGCTGGCAAAAAAACCTTCTGCCAGATGATGCGTGGTGGTTGGCGTCAGGACGTGATTTACCAGGGTTAACGCGTCCCCTTCGTAATCGAAGAGGGCGGCCTTGGTCCACGTCGATCCGATATCGACAGAGACTGTTTGCATCAGATAGCCTCTTCGAGACAACGTTGTTCAACACCATTGCGCTGTTGAATATCATTGGTGATCAGTTGGCAGACATCTTCCAGATCGTGGCTTGGTGCGAAGACACGGTTAAAGCCCATATCTTTAAACTTCGCTTCTACCTCGGAGAAATCGTGCTTACCGACGACCAGGTTACCGCCGACATAGAGCAGAATTTCGCCGATGCCACGTTCGATGCAGCGCTCACGTAAACCGAGGCAGTCGATATCGCCGTGACCGTAAATAGATGACACCACAATTGCATCGGCACCGGTTTCGATCGCGGCGTCGATATATTCATCCTGGCTTACCATCACCCCCAGATTGATTACGCGAAAATCATGGTTAGTAAAAACGCGATCCAAAACTTTATTGCCTACCGCATGGCAGTCAGCACCAATGACGCCAATAACAAGTGTAGATTTTTTCATGAGTAATCCTCTGTAGGGCTGTTGGTAAAAAAGTAAGATTCGTTTTTAATATTTAGAACGCAGGTTGTCGTAACCTGTTAATAGCCCAGGAGTGTCTGTTTAAGCTAAAAATGAAGCAATTGATCTATTTTCAAAATATCCTTCTGAAAACGATTGTTTAGAATTTCGTTATTAAATAAAGTGTTTAATATCAGTGTGTTATGGTTGTTTTTTCAATGTGGTTTTTATTTAATTACAAAAACCATTAATTAACTCGGATGTCATCTTTGTGATCAAAATCTTATTTGAGGTGTATGAGATTATTTCGTTGCTTAAATATGAGTGAAGATGAAATTGTGAGGTGCATAACGGAATATAATACAATGAGACGTTAAGCGTTTTGATTGTTGTTAATAAAAGGATAAAAATGATAATAATTTGTTTTATCTGATTTGTGATCGATTATACTGTTTGTGGTAGCTGTCATTTTATATTTGCGAGCTATGTATCATTCTCCAATGATAATAATCACGTGAGATACTACTTAATGCTGTTTTCTGCGTGTGATCAAAGCAAATTTATCGTCGTCCGTTTTAAACGCGTTACGGCAATCGCTAATTGCCCTGCCATTTTTTAATCCACGGGAGACTTTCTCCGGCATCGATGTCGTCGGGCAGCTTTCCCATGGAAAGCGTCTCCCTTCGCCGCTTGAGGGTGACCTGCGCTGTGCATTAAAAATGGCGGAGGGTAGGGAAGAACGTCTCTTGCGACTGTATCGTCCTTCTGAAATCGGTCTGTGACGCTATGGCTCCTTTTGCCAGAGCGATAATCGGCCGTGTGGAAACACGTATGGATGGACAGATTTGTTCCGTCAGTGGAGGAGGGGAAGTGAAGTAGAGGCGTTTCTGCCTGCTCAGCCATGAGTGTTCAACCAATAACTTGCATGAATAGCAAGCAATCAGACAAAAGCGATACCGGGTGCAGATTTGTTGTTAACAGAATAATAACGGCTCAGTGTTAATTAAAATGAGCGCAAAAGTAAAATTATTGTGATTGTTTTTTGTAATGAATTTCCGTTATGGAAAATAACCGTCAATTGACTACGCTAAAAAGTTAAGTCCGGGAACGGGTTAATCCCACGGATACGTTAATTAAATTACGGTTTTTTTATGCGTACGCACCTATTAGGTAATCGCGCGTTTCAATTTCGATACATGCGTGTAACATTGAATTTACTGAAGTTACCAGCAATACACATTGTTAACAGGTTTTATGGATTTTGATATAAATCAAAGTTTAATACTTGGAAAAGCACGCTAAAACGCGATAAATTGTCCATGATCAAATTGGTGAAAAAGTGATAAGTTCGCTATAAATTGATCACTGTCGAAAAACGTAAATCTAACTCAATAAAAACCTGTTTATTGTAAGGATTTTGCGGCGTAATATAATTGCGGGATCAATTTGAGTTTTTTATTAACATGTTTGTAACCTTTCATCGTTGCTGTTTCCTCTCACGACAAAACAGTAACGAAGAAAGCGCGCAAATAAATTTGTATTGGGGCATGCGTGTGACCCTTTCTAACGGGGTTCACTCTCGGAGTCTTCATGCGATGAGCAAGGAGTCATGATGTTAGATATAGTCGAACTGTCGCGCTTACAGTTTGCCTTGACCGCGATGTACCACTTCCTGTTTGTGCCACTGACGCTCGGTATGGCGTTTTTGCTGGCCATTATGGAAACGGTCTACGTCCTTTCCGGCAAACAGATTTATAAAGATATGACCAAGTTCTGGGGCAAGTTGTTTGGGATCAACTTCGCTCTGGGTGTGGCAACCGGTCTGACCATGGAGTTCCAGTTCGGGACTAACTGGTCTTACTATTCTCACTATGTAGGGGATATCTTCGGTGCGCCGCTGGCGATCGAAGGTCTGATGGCCTTCTTCCTCGAATCTACCTTTGTAGGTCTGTTCTTCTTTGGTTGGGACCGTCTGGGTAAAGTCCAGCATATGTGCGTCACCTGGTTGGTGGCGTTGGGTTCAAACCTTTCCGCGTTGTGGATTCTGGTTGCGAACGGTTGGATGCAGAACCCAATTGCAGCGGATTTCAACTTTGAAACCATGCGCATGGAGATGCTGAGCTTCTCTGAGCTGGTGCTTAACCCGGTTGCACAGGTGAAATTTGTTCACACTGTCGCCTCTGGTTATGTTTGTGGCGCGATGTTCGTTCTGGGTATCAGCTCCTACTACATGCTGCGCGGCCGTGATTTCGCGTTCGCTAAACGCTCTTTTGCCATTGCTGCCAGCTTCGGTATGGCTGCCATTCTCTCTGTTATCGTTCTGGGTGATGAATCCGGTTACGAAATGGGTGATGTGCAGAAAACCAAACTCGCCGCTATTGAAGCAGAGTGGGAAACCCAGCCTGCACCGGCATCCTTTACGCTGTTCGGTATTCCGGACCAGGATGCGCAGGAAAACCATTTTGCGATTCAAATTCCTTACGCGCTGGGCATCATTGCCACCCGTTCTGTTGATACGCAGGTCATTGGTCTGAAAGACCTGATGGTGCAGCACGAAGAACGTATCCGTAACGGGATGAAAGCGTATCAGTTGCTGGAAGAACTGCGTGCTGGCTCAACCGATCAGGCCGTTCGTGACCAGTTCAACAGCATGAAGAAAGACCTGGGATATGGTCTGTTGCTGAAACGCTATACCGATAAGGTCACCGATGCGACCGAATCGCAAATTCAGCAGGCAACGAAAGATTCTATACCTCGCGTTGCTCCACTGTACTTTGCGTTCCGTATCATGGTGGCGTGCGGCATTCTGATGCTGGCGATTATCGCGGTCTCCTTCTGGACTGTTATTCGCAACCGTATCGGCGAGAAAAAATGGCTGCTGCGCACGGCGCTGTATGCAATTCCGCTGCCGTGGATTGCCATTGAGTCCGGTTGGTTCGTCGCTGAGTACGGTCGTCAACCGTGGGCAATTGGTGAAGTGTTACCGACAGCCGTGGCGAACTCTTCGCTGACTGCCGGCGATCTCATCTTCTCGATGCTGTTGATTTGCGGCCTGTACACCCTGTTCCTGGTGGCTGAACTGTACCTGATGTTCAAGTTCGCACGCCGTGGCCCGAGCAGCCTGAAAACCGGTCGTTATCACTACGAGCAGTCCACTGTGACTTCTCAGCCGGCACGCTAAGACAGGAGTCGTCAAATGATCGATTATGAAGTATTGCGTTTTATCTGGTGGCTGCTGGTTGGCATTCTGCTGATTGGTTTTGCGGTCACTGATGGCTTCGACATGGGGGTGGGCATGCTCACCCGTTTCCTCGGTCGTAATGATACCGAGCGTCGAATTATGATTAACTCCATCGCCCCACACTGGGACGGTAACCAGGTTTGGCTGATCACCGCGGGTGGCGCATTATTCGCTGCATGGCCGATGGTGTATGCCGCTGCGTTCTCCGGTTTCTATGTGGCGATGATCCTTGTACTGGCGTCATTGTTCTTCCGTCCGGTCGGTTTTGATTACCGCTCGAAGATCGAAGACATGCGCTGGCGCAACATGTGGGACTGGGGCATCTTCATCGGTAGCTTCGTTCCGCCGCTGGTAATTGGCGTGGCGTTCGGCAACCTGCTGCAAGGGGTTCCGTTCCACATGGATGAGTACATGCGTTTGTACTACACCGGTAACTTCTTCCAGTTGCTGAATCCGTTTGGTCTGCTGGCAGGTATCGTGAGCGTGGGGATGATCATTACTCAGGGCGCGACCTATCTGCAGATGCGTACCGTGGGTGAACTCCATCTGCGTGCACGTGCAACATCGCAGGTTGCGGCTCTGGTGACTCTGGTCTGCTTCGCTCTGGCGGGTGTCTGGGTGATATACGGTATTGACGGTTATGTTGTGACTTCCGCACTGGATCACCATGCCGCCTCTAACCCGATGATCAAAGAAGTGGCTCGAGAAGCTGGCGCATGGATGGTGAACTTTAACAATGCACCTATCCTGTGGTTGGTTCCGGCGCTCGGCGTGGTTCTGCCACTGTTGACCATCCTGACGTCTCGTATGGAGAAAGGGGCCTGGGCGTTCGTCTTCTCCTCACTGACGTTGGCCTGCATCATCCTGACCGCCGGTATTGCAATGTTCCCGTTTGTGATGCCGTCCAGCACGATGATGAACGCAAGTCTGACGATGTGGGATGCCACCTCCAGCCAGAGAACATTGAATCTGATGACCTGGGTTGCGGCGGTGTTTGTACCGATCATCCTGCTCTACACCGGCTGGTGTTACTGGAAGATGTTCGGTCGCATCACCAAAGAAGATATTGAACGCAACAGCCACTCTCTGTACTAAGTAAGGAGCTTAAAATGTGGTATTTCGCATGGATTTTGGGAACGCTTCTTGCCTGTGCATTTGGGATAATCACAGCGCTGGCGCTTGAGCACGTTGAAGCAGGCAAAGCCGGACAAGAAGAAAGCTGATGACCAACATTATCGCGATGTTATATGCGGTAATGGATAAGCGCCCCTTGCGGGCGCTTTCCTTTGTGCTGGCAATCGTGTTGGCTGGCTGCATATTCTGGGACCCATCACGCTTCGCAGCAAAAACCAGCGAGCTGGAAATCTGGCATGGTTTTCTGTTGATGTGGGCGGTCTGTGCAGGTGTGATTCACGGTGTGGGATTCCGTCCCCGCGCGGTTCACTGGCAGGGGCTTTTCTCGCCATTGATTGCCGATATTGTGCTTATCACCGGTCTGTTTTTCTTCTTCATTTGAATAAGAAACATCCTTAAATATTTATGGGCTTGCATAAGCCCATAATTTTTTACTCTCCCTTAACTTCCCCCCATTCCCAAGCCTCAATAGCGCGCGTATAGTAGCAACGTTTAAAATCTCTAACTTTTGTTGCATTACCGGGATGTAAAGTGAATACAACGCTATATACAACAGCATTCTCGATGCATCGTGGCGGCAAGTGCGCGAATCACCAGGCGCTGACTGGAGTCAGTGGCTGGAGTGAGTGGACAGAGCCAACAAAGAGGCAGCAGGAATGAATAAGTATATATTTCGATGGCCGGTTCGTGTCTACTATGAAGACACCGATGCCGGTGGTGTGGTTTACCACGCCAGTTACGTCGCTTTTTATGAAAGAGCACGCACAGAGATGCTGCGCCATCATCACTTCAGCCAACAGGTGTTGCTGGCTGAACGAGTCGCCTTTGTGGTTCGCAAAATGACCCTGGAATATTTTGCGCCAGCGCGACTTGACGATATGCTCGAAATCCAAACAGAAATTACGTCAATGCGTGGCACCTCTTTGGTATTCACGCAACGCATTGTCAACGCAGAGAACACTGTGCTGAATGAAGCAGAAGTTCTGATTGTTTGCGTTGATCCACTCAAAATGAAGCCTCGTGCGCTTCCCAAGTCTATTGTCGCGGAGTTTAAGCAGTGACTGACATGAATATCCTTGATTTGTTCCTGAAGGCAAGCCTTCTGGTTAAACTTATCATGTTGATTTTGATTGGTTTTTCGATCGCATCCTGGGCTATCATTATCCAGCGAACTCGTATTCTTAACGCGGCTGGGCGTGAAGCTGAAGCGTTCGAAGATAAATTCTGGTCCGGAATCGAACTGTCTCGCCTGTACCAGGAAAGTCAGGGGCGCCGTGATAGCCTGGCCGGTTCGGAGCAAATCTTTTACAGCGGGTTCAAAGAGTTTGTGCGACTGCATCGTGCGAACAATCATGCGCCAGAAGCGGTGGTTGAAGGGGCATCACGTGCGATGCGTATCTCGATGAACCGTGAACTGGAAACATTAGAGACGCATATTCCCTTCCTCGGTACGGTAGGGTCCATCAGTCCGTATATCGGTCTGTTTGGTACGGTCTGGGGGATTATGCACGCCTTTATCGCGCTGGGCGCGGTAAAACAGGCTACCCTGCAGATGGTTGCACCAGGTATCGCGGAAGCATTGATTGCAACGGCCATCGGTCTGTTTGCTGCTATTCCAGCCGTTATGGCCTACAACCGCCTGAATCAGCGCGTGAACAAACTGGAACTGAATTACGACAACTTTATGGAAGAGTTCACCGCGATCCTGCACCGCCAGGCATTTACCAGTAGCGAAAGCAACAAGGGGTAAGCCATGGCCAGAACGCGTGGACGAGGTCGTCGCGAACTTAAGTCCGAAATCAATATTGTACCGTTGCTCGACGTTCTGCTGGTGCTGTTGCTGATCTTTATGGCGACAGCGCCCATCATTACCCAGAGTGTGGAAGTCGATCTGCCGGATGCGACCGAGTCGCAGGCCGTTAGCAGCAATGACGAACCTCCGGTCATTATTGAAGTTTCCGGTATTGGGCAATACAGCGTGGTGGTTGAAAAAGATCGTATGGATCAGTTACCGCCAGAACAGGTTATTGCCGAGGCGAAGAGTCGCCTGGAGTCCAATCCGAAAACGGTCTTCTTAATCGGTGGCGCGAAAGATGTGCCTTACGATGAAATAATTAAAGCGCTGAACTTGTTACACAGTGCGGGCGTGAAATCGGTTGGCTTAATGACGCAGCCAATCTGAAGTCTGCGCCCCTCTGGCTTGCAATATAGCGAGTAACAGGCGAACAGTTTTTTGGGAACCGAGAGTGTCAAAGGCAACCGAACAAAACGACAAGCTCAAACGGGCGATAATTATTTCAGCGGTGCTGCATGTCATTTTATTTGCGGTACTGATCTGGAGTTCGTTCGATGAGCACATTGAGGCATCAGCAGGGGGCGGCGGTGGATCTTCCATTGACGCCGTCATGGTAGATCCTGGCGCTATTGTTCAACAGTACGATCGTCAGCAGCAGCAACAGGCGAGTGCGAAACGTGCTGAGCAACAGCGTGAAAAACAAGCGCAGCAGCAAGCCGAGGAGCTTCGTGAGAAACAGGCTGCTGAACAAGAGCGTTTGAAGCAACTTGAGAAAGAACGTTTAGCTGCGCAGGAAAAAGTGCGTGAGCAGACGGAGCAGCAAAAACAGGCTGAAGCCGCAGCGGCGAAAGCGCAGGAGCAACAGAAGCAGGCTGAGGAAGCGGCGGCGAAAGCAGCTGCCGACGCGAAGGCCAAGGCGGATGCTCAGGCGAAACAAGCCGCAGAAGCAGCGAAGAAAGCGGCCGCTGACGCACAGAAAAAAGCGGAGGCTGAAGCCGCCGCAAAAGCCGCTGCTGATGCGAAGAAAGTCGCCGAGGTGATGGCGGCTAAAGCTGCCGCTGATGCTGCGAAAAAAGCACAGGCAGAAGCTGCTAAGCAAGCACAGGCAGAGAAGGCTGCCGCGGAGAAAGCTGAAAAAGCAGCTGCTGCGAAAGCTGCCGCGGCTGAAAAAGCCGCAGCCGATAAGAAAGCGGCTGCAGAAAAAGCCGCAGCGGACAAAAAAGCCGCGGCTGAGAAGGCTGCCGCAGATAAAAAAGCGGCAGCCGATAAGAAAGCAGCAGCAGATAAAGCCGCTGCCGCTAAAAAAGCGGCGGCTGAAAAAGCTGCAGCAGCTTCCGGTGTCGACGATCTGCTGGGCGATTTAAGCTCTGGTAAGAATGCGCCGAAATCCGGCGGCGGGGCGAAAGGCAGCAATGCTTCCCCTGCCGGAAGTGGTAATACTAAAAATAATGGCGCATCAGGTGCGGATATCAGCAACTATGCCGGGCAGATTAAAACTGCCATTGAAAGTAAGTTTTATGACGCTTCGTCCTATGCAGGGAAAACCTGTACGCTGCGCATAAAACTGGCTTCCGACGGCATGTTACTGGATATTCAGTCTGAAGGTGGCGATCCCGCGCTTTGTCAGGCTGCGCTTGCAGCAGCTAAACTTGCGAAGATCCCGAAACCGCCAAGCCAGGCAGTATATGAAGTGTTCAAAAACGCACCATTGGACTTCAAACCGTAATCGCGATGTTGGCCGTCACATCGGTCAACATCAGACACCGGTTGTCGCTGGGTTCTGGTAGTTTTGTGTATTTGAGTTTGTTAACATTCTGCTAAATTATCGTGGGCTATCTGTCCAGATAAGGGAGATATGATGAAGCAGGCATTACGAGTAGCATTTGGTTTTCTCATACTGTGGGCGTCGGTTCTGCACGCTGAAGTCCGCATTGTGATCGACAGTGGTGTAGATTCCGGTCGTCCTATTGGCGTTGTTCCGTTCCAGTGGGCGGGGCCGGGCGCGGCTCCTGAAGATATCGGTGGTATCGTGGGCGCTGACCTGCGCAACAGCGGTAAATTTAATCCGCTAGACCGTTCTCGTCTGCCTCAGCAGCCGGGTACCGCTCAGGAAGTTCAGCCTGCGGCATGGTCTGCTCTGGGTATTGACGCTGTCGTGGTCGGCCAGGTAACGCCGAATCCGGACGGTTCTTACAACGTTGCGTATCAACTGGTTGATACCGGCGGTGCACCGGGTACCGTTCTGGCTCAGAACTCTTACAAAGTGAACAAGCAGTGGCTGCGTTATGCTGGTCATACTGCAAGTGACGAAGTGTTCGAAAAACTGACCGGTATTAAGGGCGCGTTCCGTACCCGTATCGCTTATGTGGTTCAGACCAATGGCGGTCAGTTCCCGTATGAACTGCGCGTATCGGACTACGATGGCTACAACCAGTTCGTGGTTCACCGTTCTCCGCAACCGTTGATGTCTCCGGCATGGTCTCCGGACGGTTCCAAACTGGCATACGTTACCTTTGAAAGCGGCCGTTCTGCGCTGGTCATCCAGACGCTGTCTAACGGTGCGGTTCGCCAGGTTGCCTCTTTCCCGCGTCACAACGGTGCGCCGGCATTCTCTCCGGACGGCAGCAAACTGGCGTTTGCTTTGTCTAAAACCGGTAGTCTGAACCTGTATGTAATGGACATTGGCTCTGGCCAGATCCGCCAGGTGACGGACGGTCGCAGCAACAACACTGAACCAACCTGGTTCCCGGACAGCCAGAATCTGGCATTTACCTCTGACCAGGCCGGTCGTCCGCAGGTGTATAAAGTCAATGTCAACGGCGGTGCTCCGCAACGTATTACCTGGGAAGGATCGCAAAACCAGGATTCTGATGTGAGCAGCGACGGTAAATTTATGGTAATGGTAAGCTCAAATAGTGGGCAACAACACATTGCCAAACAAGATCTGGTAGCGGGTGGCGTACAAGTTCTGTCGTCAACGTTCCTGGATGAAACGCCAAGTCTGGCACCTAACGGCACTATGGTAATCTACAGCTCTTCTCAGGGGATGGGATCCGTGCTGAATTTGGTTTCTACAGATGGGCGTTTCAAGGCGCGTCTTCCGGCAACTGATGGTCAGGTTAAATTCCCTGCCTGGTCGCCGTATCTGTGATAATAAATAATTGATTAATAAAGGAATCATTGAAATGCAACTGAACAAAGTGCTGAAGGGGCTGATGATCGCTCTGCCTGTTATGGCAATCGCGGCATGTTCTTCTAACAAGAACGCCAGCAATGACGGCAGCGAAGGCATGATGGGTGCTGGCACTGGTATGGATGCTAATGGCAGCGGCAACATGTCCTCCGAAGAGCAAGCGCGTCTGCAGATGCAACAGCTGCAGCAGAACAACATCGTTTACTTCGATCTGGACAAGTACGATATCCGTTCTGATTTCGCTGCAATGCTGGATGCGCACGCAAACTTCCTGCGTAGCAACCCGTCTTACAAAGTCACCGTAGAAGGTCACGCGGACGAACGTGGTACTCCTGAGTACAACATCTCCCTGGGCGAACGTCGTGCTAACGCCGTGAAAATGTACCTGCAGGGTAAAGGCGTTTCTGCTGACCAGATCTCCATCGTTTCTTACGGTAAAGAAAAACCTGCAGTACTGGGTCATGACGAAGCGGCTTACTCCAAAAACCGTCGTGCCGTACTGGTTTACTAAGAGAATGACATGAGCAGTAACTTCAGACATCACCTGTTGAGTCTGTCGTTACTGGTTGGCATAGCGGCCCCCTGGGCCGCTTTTGCTCAGGCGCCAATCAGTAGTGTCGGCTCTGGCTCGGTCGAAGACCGCGTCACTCAACTCGAGCGTATTTCTAATGCTCATAGCCAGCTTTTAACCCAACTCCAGCAACAACTTTCCGATAATCAGACTGATATTGATTCCCTGCGTGGCCAAATTCAGGAAAGTCAGTATCAACTGAATCAGGTCGTTGAGCGCCAAAAGCAGATCCTGTTACAGATAGACAGTCTGAGCAGCGGTAGCGCCGCAGCGCAGCCTGCAGCTGGCGATCAAAGTGGTGCGGCAACGACTACGCCAGCACCAGCTCCTGATGCTGGAGCAGCAACGTCAGGCGCGCCCGCGTCAAGCGGAGACGCGAATACGGATTACAACGCAGCAATTGCCCTGGTGCATGATAACGCGCGTCAGGACGACGCGATTGTGGCGTTTCAGAACTTCATCAAACAATACCCGGACTCAACGTACCAGCCGAATGCCAATTACTGGCTGGGGCAGTTGAATTACAACAAGGGTAAAAAAGATGATGCAGCGTTCTATTTTGCCTCGGTAGTGAAAAACTATCCGAAGTCTCCGAAGGCTGCTGATGCGATGTTTAAAGTCGGCGTCATCATGCAGGACAAAGGCGATACAGCAAAAGCCAAAGCCGTTTACCAGCAGGTCATCACGAAATACCCTGGTACCGATGGCGCGAAACAAGCGCAAAAACGTCTCAGCGCGATGTAATGCACACCATGCGACCAGAAATCGCGTTATTTCTGGTCGTGTCGTGTGATTCCTAAGCAGTTGAGTGATCTATATCGAAATTTTTGTTGCGCTGAAATCTGAAATCAGTAATATATGCCGCCGTTGCCACGGGATATCAAACAAACCAAAAGCAGCGCAAAAGTGGGTCGTTAGCTCAGTTGGTAGAGCAGTTGACTTTTAATCAATTGGTCGCAGGTTCGAATCCTGCACGACCCACCACTAAATCAGTTAGTAAGCAGTATCCAGCGTAGTATCGGGTGATTAGCTCAGCTGGGAGAGCACCTCCCTTACAAGGAGGGGGTCGGCGGTTCGATCCCGTCATCACCCACCACTCGGGTCGTTAGCTCAGTTGGTAGAGCAGTTGACTTTTAATCAATTGGTCGCAGGTTCGAATCCTGCACGACCCACCAATTTTAACATCGAACTCAGATGTTAAGCGTGAAGGATAACGTTGCATTAGCAACGGCCCGTAGGGCGAGGCGAAGCCGAGTCATCCTGCACGACCCACCAATTTTAAATTGGTAACCGAGTAAAATCTTTCAGGTAACACCCGAATGGGGCGTTAGCTCAGTTGGTAGAGCAGTTGACTTTTAATCAATTGGTCGCAGGTTCGAATCCTGCACGCCCCACCAATATCGAGGTGGGTTCCTGAAAAAGAATTAAAGTAGTAAACCCCATATGGGGGCGTTAGCTCAGTTGGTAGAGCAGTTGACTTTTAATCAATTGGTCGCAGGTTCGAATCCTGCACGCCCCACCAGTGTAAAAAGGCGCCCTAAAGGCGCCTTTTTGCTATCTGCGATTTAGACGATTCGAACCTGCAGCAAGTTCGGGTAAACCCTGCGCCACCTGACACCAGATACATACACCCACGCTCAAAATCTCCACGACTTTCTCCACTATTTCGGCTATCTTGTTTAGCATACAAAACACTTATGTCCGATTAATGCGCGAACTGCGCTAATGACCGGCAATTTCGTTAAGCCAGTAAAACGAGAAAGCATGATGAGCGTGATGTTTGATCCAGAAGTTGCAATCTATCCGTTTCCACCAAAGCCAGCGCCGCTGAGTGTGGATGAAAAACAATTCTACCGTGAGAAAATCAAACGTCTGCTGAAAGAGCGGGATGCTGTGATGGTCGCCCACTATTACACTGACCCGGAAATCCAGCAACTGGCCGAAGAAACCGGTGGCTGTATTTCGGACTCGCTTGAAATGGCACGCTTTGGCGCGAAACATTCCGCGTCAACCCTGCTGGTTGCAGGGGTTCGCTTTATGGGGGAAACCGCCAAAATCCTCAGCCCGGAAAAAACCATCCTGATGCCGACTTTACAGGCGGAATGCTCGCTGGATTTGGGATGTCCGATCGACGCATTCAGCGCTTTTTGTGATGCGCATCCGGATCGTACCGTGGTGGTCTATGCCAACACGTCAGCCGCGGTAAAAGCGCGAGCGGACTGGGTAGTGACGTCCAGCATCGCCGTTGAACTTATTGAGCATCTTGATAGTTTAGGTGAAAAAATCATCTGGGCTCCGGACCGCCATCTGGGTAATTACGTGCAGAAACAGACCGGTGCCGACGTGCTATGCTGGCAGGGCGCCTGTATCGTACACGATGAGTTTAAAACCCAGGCCTTAACCCGCATGAAGGGACTCTATCCCAATGCCGCCGTGCTGGTACATCCTGAATCACCTCAGTCGATCGTTGATATGGCCGATGCGGTAGGGTCAACCAGTCAGCTCATTACTGCGGCGAAAACGCTGCCGCATCAGCAACTGATTGTGGCGACTGACCGGGGTATTTTCTACAAAATGCAGCAGGCGGTTCCTGAGAAAGAGCTGCTCGAAGCGCCGACGGCGGGAGAAGGTGCAACCTGTCGTAGTTGCGCTCATTGTCCGTGGATGGCGATGAACGGCCTTAAAGCGATTGCTGAAGGCCTGGAACAAGGCGGAGCGTCCCACGAAATCCATGTTGACGAAACGCTGCGAGAAGGCGCTTTATTGCCGTTAAACCGCATGCTGGAATTTGCGGCTACACTACGAGCTTAATCATGACGTTTTGCTCTGGGGGAAAAGATGGATTTTTTTAGCACGCAGAACATTCTTGTTCATATCCCAATCGGCGCGGGAGGGTACGCTCTGTCGTGGATTGAGGCTGTGGGGACTGTCGCTGGTTTATTGTGTATCGGGCTGGCGAGTCTGGAGAAGATCAGTAATTACTTTTTTGGTCTGATTAACGTTACGTTGTTCGCCATTATCTTTTTTCAGATCCAACTCTATGCCAGCCTGCTGTTACAGGTTTTTTTCTTTGCCGCCAATATCTATGGCTGGTATGCCTGGTCCCGACAAACGAGTCAACATGAAGCGGAACTGAAAATTCGCTGGCTGCCGTTGCCAAAAGCGCTGAGCTGCCTGGCTATCTGCGTGGTCGCCATTGGTTTGATGACGGTATTCATCGACCCGGTATTCGCTTTCCTGACAAAAATTGCTGTGAATATTATGCAGACGCTGGGGTTGCAGGTCACTGCGCCTGAGCTACAGCCTGACGCCTTCCCTTTCTGGGATTCCTGCATGATGGTGCTGTCGATTGTGGCGATGATCCTGATGACGCGCAAATACGTTGAAAACTGGCTACTGTGGGTGGTTATCAACGTCATTAGCGTTGTGATCTTCGCGCTACAGGGGGTCTACGCGATGTCGCTGGAATACCTGATCCTGACGTTTATTGCCCTGAACGGCAGTCGGATGTGGATCAACAGCGCGCGCGACCGAGGCTCACGCGCACTTTCCCATTAATGGTGGTGATGTATATGCCCGGATTGCCTCTGGTTCAGCTGGCAATCCGGGCCGTTACAGGGTTGATACTCTAACTGTATGGTGGCGTGTTCAATCTGGTAATGGTGGATCAGAAAATGTTGGATGCGCGCCAGCAACGCATCATGATCGTGCGGCGGGATCACCTGCACATGCATCGTCATCACCGGTTTCTCGCCGACCATCCAGACATGCACATGGTGCACATTACGTACTTCCGGGATATCCCTGCTGAGATGGCGCTGTAAAGCAGCAATATCCAGGGAAACCGGTGCGCCTTCCAGAAGTTCGTTGACGCTGTCTTTCAACAAACGCCATGCGCTTCTTAGTACCAGCAGAGAAACCAGAATCGAGAGGATCGGGTCGGCAGGCGTCCAGCCCGTCCAGATGATTATCAACGCAGCGATGATCGCCCCGACCGATCCCAGTAAGTCTCCCATCACATGCAGGGCAGCGGCCCTGACGTTGAGATTTTTTTCTTCACTGCCGCGGTGCAGTATCCAGAACGAAAGCACATTGGCCATCAGTCCGGCAACGGCGATGACCATCATCATGCCACCTGCAACGGGTCGCGGTGTGTAGAAACGTTCAATGGCCTCCCAGACGATCAAAATGGTGATTACGACCAGCGCGATGGCATTAACAAACGCAGCCAGTGTCGTGAGTCTTAGCCAGCCGAAGGTATGGCGGATTGTGGGCGGTCGCCGGGCAAACTGTACGGCCAGCAGTGCAAAGAGCAGGGCGGCGGCATCGGTGAGCATGTGGCCAGCATCCGCCAACAGTGCCAGCGAGCCAGAGAGTATTCCGCCCACCACCTCAACCAGCATAAATCCGGCAGTGACACAAAACGCGAACAGCAACCGGCGGGCATTTTTGTCTTCCGGCAGGTGAGGTGAAGTATGAGTATGTGAGTGCGCCATGGTGTCATCCCTTTGTTATTCTCATCATTACTGTATGACATCATACGGATTTATGACTGACAAAATAAAAAGGAGAGCTTTTGCTCTCCCGGTATCAGCCAAATTTTCAGGTATTGGGGCTCAGCAGAAAGGCGCTAACGACTGCGGAACGGCGATTTAGCGCAGCATAGAATCTGGAAAATAATTTTAATATGAGCAATTGGAGTTGAAAGTTGTAGGCTAGATCTCGTTTTTCCCTACTTTATGGCGTTTTTGAACTGATTTCAGGATTAATCCATGCAAACTGTAAAACCCAGTTTACACTTTCAGGATGAAGATATAGATTGGAGGGATTGCATTCATTTATATAAGTATGGCAACGCTGGAATAATCATGAATTATCAGAACGACGATTTACGCATTAAAGAGATCAACGAGTTATTACCGCCGGTCGCACTCCTGGAAAAATTCCCCGCTACTGAAAACGCTGCCAACACGGTAGCGCATGCCCGTAAAGCGATTCATAAAATTCTGAAAGGCAATGACGATCGCCTGCTGGTGGTGATTGGGCCGTGTTCAATTCATGATCCGGCGGCGGCCAAAGAGTATGCGGCTCGCCTGCTGGCACTGCGTGAAGAGTTAAAAGACGAGCTTGAGATCGTCATGCGCGTTTATTTTGAAAAACCGCGCACCACCGTGGGCTGGAAAGGGCTGATCAACGATCCGCATATGGATAACAGCTTCCAGATCAACGATGGTCTGCGTATCGCCCGTAAGTTATTGCTGGATATCAATGATAGCGGTTTACCGGCTGCTGGTGAGTTCCTTGACATGATCACCCCACAATACCTTGCTGACCTGATGAGCTGGGGCGCCATTGGGGCGCGTACTACCGAATCGCAGGTTCACCGTGAGCTGGCTTCAGGACTTTCCTGCCCGGTAGGATTCAAAAATGGCACCGATGGCACGATCAAGGTCGCCATTGACGCTATCAACGCCGCAGGGGCGCCGCACTGTTTCCTCTCCGTCACTAAATGGGGTCACTCCGCGATTGTGAATACCAGCGGAAATGGCGACTGCCATATCATTCTGCGTGGCGGGAAAGAACCGAACTACAGCGCGCAGCATGTCGCTGTCGTGAAAGAGGGTCTTGGGAAAGCCGGGCTGCCTTCGCAGGTGATGATCGATTTTAGCCACGCCAACTCCAGCAAGCAGTTCAAAAAGCAGATGGATGTGTGCGCGGATGTTTGCCAGCAAATTGCTGGCGGAGAAAAAGCGATTATTGGCGTGATGGTAGAGAGCCATCTGGTCGAAGGGAATCAAAACCTGGAAGGCGGTGAACCGCTGACCTACGGTAAAAGCATTACCGATGCCTGTATTGGTTGGGAAGACACCGACTCGCTGCTGCGTAAGTTGTCGAATGCGGTGAAAGCACGCCGCGGATAATCCTGCTTACCTGCATCTAAGCCGACTCTGACAGTCGGCTTTTTTTGTGCCCCCACACTCGAAATATAAAAAAATATATAACGATGGCCTGGTACGGTATAATCACCCTTCCGACCCCGTAAGAATAAGATTTGCCACGCATCCTGATGAAATACTATGTCGTCCTCCGCTAATGTCACCTCCCCGAACGCCATTCTGCGTCTCTACCGGCAGGTTGTGCGTCAACGCTTACTGCTGGCGCTGGTGATTACTCTGGCGATTCTGGCTTCGTTGGTGCTTGATTCAACCCTTGGCGCGTCAGGTTTACCGTTCGGTGAACTCTGGGAAACGCTGTTGCATCCTGCCAGCGCGAATGCCGGGGTTCGCGTGATTGTCTGGGATATTCGCTTGCCGTATGCGCTGATGGCGCTGCTGATCGGGATGGCGCTTGGGCTGGCGGGGGCCGAAATGCAAACCATTTTGAACAACCCGCTGGCGAGTCCTTTTACACTCGGGGTTTCATCTGCCGCGGCGTTTGGTGCGGCGCTGGCGATTGTGCTGGGCATCGGGATTCCGGGTATTCCTGCGGCCTGGTTTATCCCCGCCAATGCTTTTGCGTTTGCCTTATTTTCCGCGTTGTTACTGGATGGCATCACCCGCTGGACGCGCGTTGCGACGTCGGGCGTAGTGCTGTTCGGTATTGCCCTGGTGTTTACCTTCAATGCGCTGGTTTCAATGCTGCAGTTTGTGGCAGATGAAGATACGTTGCAGGGACTGGTTTTCTGGACGATGGGCAGTCTGACCCGCGCCTCATGGGAAAAACTTGGCGTGCTGGCGGTAGTTTTCGTCGTTGTCTCGTGCTGGTCAATGCGCAGCGCCTGGCAACTGACGGCATTGCGGCTGGGAGAAGAGAGGGCGATGAGCTTCGGTATTGATGTCCGGCGTTTGCGTCTGGCCGCGTTATTGCGCATTAGTCTGCTCTCCGCGCTTTCGGTGGCGTTTGTTGGGCCGATTGGTTTTATCGGTCTGGTGGCGCCACATATTGCGCGAATGCTGTTTGGGGAAGATCACTGTTTTTATCTGCCAGGCAGCGTGTTGACCGGTGGGCTTGTGCTTTCTCTGGCGTCGGTCGCCTCCAAAAACATAGTGCCTGGCGTGATCATTCCGGTGGGAATTGTGACGTCACTGGTGGGCGTACCGTTTTTCCTGAGCATCATTCTTCGTCAACGGGGAAGCGGTCTATGAGCGGACTGATGATTAAGGGGCTGTATGCCGGTTATCCGAAGCACCCCGTGATTGGCAATCTGAGCATTCCTGAACTGCCGCGCGGCAAAATCACGGTGCTGCTGGGACCTAACGGCTGTGGAAAGTCGACATTGTTACGTGCGCTGGCTGGCTTAACGAAAGCCCGTGGGGAAGTGCTTTTGGGTGATGAAAACCTGATGTCGCTGCCGTTTGCCCGGCGTGCGCAGAAGGTGGTGTTTTTACCTCAGTCATTGCCGCAGGGCGTGCACTTGCAGGTGCTGGAGTCTGTGCTGGTGGCGCAACGCGCAGCGGGCGGAAATAACGCTTCGCAGGATCAGGCGCAGGTACTGGCACTACTTGAACATTTGGGCATTTCGCATCTCGCGCTGCATTATCTCGACAGGCTCTCTGGCGGTCAGCGGCAACTGGTCGGACTGGCGCAATCACTGATCCGCCGTCCCGAGCTTTTGCTACTGGATGAGCCACTTAGCGCACTGGATCTGAATTATCAGTTGCACGTTATGGAACGGATTGCTCAGGAGACGCGAACGCGTCAGCTGGTGACGCTGGTGGTGGTGCACGATATGAATATGGCATTACGCTTCGGCGAACATATTGTGATGCTCAAAGACGGTAAGCTGGTGGCGAGCGGCGCGCCGCAAGCGGTGATTACCGCAGAACGTCTGGCGCAGGTGTACAACGTGCGTGGTCGCGTGGAACGGTGTTCGCAGGGGAGGGCGCAGGTGATACTGGATGGGGTTATCGGGGTATAAGCACCGGGTAGCCAATCGATGACGAATCGCTACCCGGAAAATGAATTACTTCGCTTTGCCCTGATTCGCAACGGCCGCCGCTTTTGCTGCGATCTCGTCAGCATTACCCAGGTAGTAACGTTTGATTGGCTTGAAGTTTTCGTCGAACTCATACACCAGCGGTACGCCGGTCGGGATATTCAGTTCAAGAATTTCATCTTCGCCCATATTATCCAGGTATTTCACCAGCGCGCGCAGGGAGTTACCGTGAGCGGCGATAATGACGCGCTCACCGCTTTTGATGCGCGGCAGAATGGATTCATTCCAGTAAGGGATGACACGATCAATGGTTAGCGCCAGGCTTTCGGTGACCGGCAGTTCTTTGTCAGTCAGTGTGGCATAGCGTGGATCGTGACCCGGGAAGCGCTCATCGTCTTTGCTCAGCTCTGGCGGTGTTACCGCAAAGCCACGACGCCACTGTTTCACCTGCTCATCACCGTATTTCTCTGCGGTTTCAGCTTTGTTCAGACCCTGTAGCGCACCGTAGTGACGCTCGTTCAGTTTCCAGGATTTCTCTACCGGCAGCCAGGCCTGATCCAGTTCGTCCAGCACGTTCCACAGGGTGTGGATGGCACGTTTCAGCACAGAGGTATAAGCAAAATCAAAGCTATAGCCTTCATCTTTCAGCAGTTTACCTGCCGCTTTTGCTTCGCCCACGCCTTTCTCAGACAGATCAACATCGTACCAGCCGGTGAAGCGGTTTTCGTTGTTCCACTGACTTTCACCATGACGTACCAGAACCAGCTTAGTTACAGCCATATGCTTACTCCTCAACCTTCATTTAATGATAATAATTCTCATTATATTGCCGTGACGCCTCAGCGGCAATCCTTATGCATAACCATAGCGAAAATAGTGACGCAGTGTAAGGTTCTTGTGAACTCATGGTTGCGATTTTGTCTTCAGGTGATGGGGATTTGAGCAGGATGGAGATAAAACCGCCCTCCTTTCGGAGGGCGCTGAATCAGGCAGGGATAAACTGATATTCCGTCAGGCTCACATACTCTTCGCCCGGGTGAAGAATACAGTCTGGCTGCGGCCATTCCGGATGGTTTGGACTGTCCGGCAGGAATTCACTTTCCAGCGCCAGGCCTTGCCAGTCGGCATACGCGTCCGGCCCACGGGAAGGTGTGCCGCCCAGGTAGTTACCGGAATAAAATTGTAGCGCTGGCGCGGAGGTGTACACCTTCATCTGCAATTTTTCATCCTGTGACCACAGATGCGCGCAAGGGGTGCGAGCATCGCCCCTGGCCTGCAACAAAAAGGCGTGGTCATATCCCTTCACTTTGCGTTGATCGCCATCAGCAAGAAACGCACTGGCAATTGTTTTCGCCTGGCGGAAATCGAATGAGGTACCGGCAACGGATTTCAGCCCTTCACGCGGGATGCCCCCTTCATCAACCGGCAGATAATCATCAGCCAGAATCTGCAGCTTATGATTGCGGACATCGGTCACATCGCCATCCAGGTTGAAATAAACGTGGTTGGTCAGATTAACCGGGCAGGGCTTATCCACCGCCGCACGATAGGTGATCGAAATACGGTTGTCCTCGGTCAGTCGATATTGCGCGGTGGCGCACAGACGTCCCGGGAAGCCCTGGTCGCCATCCTCGGATGTCAGCGCAAACAACACCTGACAATCGTTCTGGTTGACCACCTGCCAGCGACGTTTATCAAAACCGTCGGGTCCGCCATGCAGCTGGTTCTCGCCCTGACTTGGCAGCAAACTGACCGTTTCACCCGCGTAGCTGTAGCGGCTATCGGCGATGCGGTTAGCATAACGACCGACCGATGCGCCGAGAAACGCCGATTGTTCGGGATACTGTTCCGGGCTGGAGCAGCCCAGCAAGGCTTCGCGAACGCTCCCGTCGCTCAGGGGGATGCGGGCGGAAAGAAGCGTGGCGCCCCAGTCCATCAGCGTGACCACCATCCCTGCGCGGTTGCGCAGGGTCAGCAGGCGAAACGGCTGACCATCGGGTGCCAGCGCTGGGGTTTCATTTAGCACAGTCCGGCTCCTTGTGAAGGTTTGCAGACGTAGAAGGTTTCTTTGATACCGGTTTTTGCTTCGTACTGCTCAGCAACGGCGTGTTGTACGGCGGGTACTAACGCTTCCGGGATCAGCGCGACGATGCAACCGCCGAAGCCGCCGCCGGTCATGCGCACGCCGCCGTTTTCGCCAATGGTCTCTTTGACGATCTCAACCAGCGTATCGATCTGCGGTACGGTGATTTCAAAATCATCACGCATGGAGGCGTGAGATTCCGCCATCAGCTCACCCATCCGTTTCAGGTCACCGTTTTCCAGCGCGTTTGCCGCTTCAACGGTGCGCGCGTTTTCGGTCAGGACGTGACGAACGCGTTTTGCCACCACCGGATCCAACTGACTTGCTACGGCGTTGAAGGCGTCAAGGCTGACATCGCGCAGGGCAGGCTGCTGGAAGAAGCGTGCGCCCGTTTCGCACTGTTCGCGGCGAGTGTTGTATTCACTGCCCACCAGCGTACGTTTAAAGTTGCTGTTGATGATAACGATCGCCACGCCTTTTGGCATCGATACCGCTTTGGTGCCCAGTGAACGGCAATCGATAAGCAAGGCATGGTCTTTCTTGCCCAGCGCGGAGATCAGCTGATCCATGATGCCGCAGTTGCAGCCAACAAATTGATTTTCTGCTTCCTGACCGTTGAGCGCGATTTGCGCGCCATCCAGCGGCAGATGATAAAGCTGCTGGAACACGGTGCCCACGGCCACTTCCAGCGCAGCGGAAGAGCTTAATCCCGCGCCCTGCGGTACGTTACCGCTAATCACTAAATCGGCGCCGCCAAAACCCGCGTGACGTTTTTGCAGGTGTTTTACCACGCCGCGTACGTAGTTTGACCATTGCTGGCTGTCATGGGTGACGATGGGGGCATCGAGGGAGAATTCGTCAACCTGATTGTCATAATCGACGGCAATGACGCGGACTTTACGATCGTCGCGCGTCGCACAGCTGATCACCGTCTGATAATCGATAGCGCAGGGCAGTACGAAACCGTCATTGTAATCGGTATGTTCGCCGATCAGATTAACGCGACCTGGCGCCTGAATGGTGTGGGTGGCAGGGTAGCCAAAAATTTCTGCAAACAGAGATTGTGTGTTCTCTTTCAGACTCATTTTTTAAACTCCGGATTCGCGAAAATGGATGTCGCTGACCGCACGCAGGCGTTCTGCCGCTTGTTCAGCCGTCAGATCACGCTGGGTTTCCGCCAGCATTTCGTAACCGACCATAAATTTACGCACGGTCGCGGAGCGCAGCAGCGGCGGATAAAAGTGTGCGTGCAGTTGCCAGTGTTCGTTCGCTTCGCCGTTAAATGGCGCGCCGTGCCAGCCCATGGAGTAGGGGAATGAGCACTGGAACAGGTTGTCATAACGACTGGTCAGTTTTTTCAACGCCAGCGCCAAATCGGCGCGCTGGTCATCGGTCAGATCGGTCATGCGCAATACATGCGCTTTTGGCAACAGCAAGGTTTCAAATGGCCAGGCTGCCCAGTAGGGGACGACCGCTAACCAGTGCTCGGTTTCCACGACGGTGCGGCTGCCATCGGCCAGTTCACGCTGAACATAATCCACCAGCATCGGGGAACCCTGCTCAGCAAAGTAGGCTTTTTGCAAACGATCTTCACGTTCGGCTTCGTTGGGCAGGAAGCTGTTAGCCCAAACCTGACCGTGTGGATGCGGGTTGGAACACCCCATTGCCGCACCTTTGTTCTCGAAAACCTGCACCCACGGATACGTTTTCCCCAGCTCGGCCGTTTGTTCCTGCCAGGTTTTAACGATTTCCGTCAGTGCCGGAACGCTCAATTCGGGTAAGGTTTTGCTGTGATCCGGAGAAAAACAGATAACCCGACTGGTGCCGCGCGCGCTCTGGCAACGCATCAGTGGATCGTGGCTCTCCGGCGCGTCCGGCGTGTCGGACATTAAGGCGGCAAAGTCGTTGGTAAAAACGTAGGTCCCGGTGTAGTTGGGGTTTTTATCACCGGTCACACGGGTGTTGCCTGCGCACAGGAAACAGTCCGGATCGTGAGCTGGCAGGCGTTCGTTAGACGGTGTTTCCTGCGCCCCTTGCCAGGGGCGTTTCGCACGATGCGGCGAAACCAGAATCCATTGCCCGGTGAGCGGGTTAAAGCGGCGATGTGGATGATCGACAGGGTTAAATTGCGTCATGATTGTTCCTTAATCCGGATATCCCTGCGGATGGCGTGACTGCCAGTGCCAGGTATCTTGCGCCATTTCGTCAAGCGTACGGGTAACGCGCCAGTTCAGTTCGCGGTCTGCTTTGCTGGCATCTGCCCAGTAGGCGGGAAGATCGCCTTCGCGACGCGGGGCAAAATGGTAGTTCACCGGTTTGCCGCAGGCTTTGCTGAAGGCGTTGACGACGTCCAGCACGCTGCTGCCAACACCTGCGCCAAGGTTATAAATGTGTACGCCTTGTTTACCGGCCAGTTTTTCCATCGCGGCGACGTGCCCGTCGGCGAGATCCATCACGTGGATGTAGTCGCGCACGCCGGTGCCGTCTTCGGTCGGGTAGTCGTTGCCAAAGATAGCGAGTGAATCGCGACGACCCACTGCCACCTGGGCGATGTAGGGCATCAGGTTATTCGGAATGCCCTGCGGGTCTTCGCCCATATCACCTGACGGATGCGCGCCGACCGGGTTGAAGTAACGCAACAGCGCGATGCTCCAGTCCGGCTGCGCTTTTTGCAGATCGGTGAGGATCTGTTCGACCATCAGTTTGCTTTTGCCGTACGGGCTTTGCGGCGTACCGGTCGGGAAGCTTTCGACATAAGGAATTTTCGGCTGGTCGCCGTAAACGGTGGCGGAGGAGCTAAAGATGAAGTTTTTGACGCCGGCAGCGCGCATGGCGCCGATCAGACGCAGGGTGCCGTTAACGTTGTTGTCATAATATTCCAGCGGTTTAGCGACGGATTCGCCAACGGCTTTCAGACCAGCAAAGTGAATCACGGTATCAATCGCGTGATCGTGCAGGATTTCGGTCATCAGCGCTTCGTTGCGGATATCGCCTTCAACGAAACTCGGATGCTTTTCGCCTAAACGTTCAATAACGGGCAGTACACTGCGCTTACTGTTGCAGAGGTTATCAAGGATGATGACGTCGTGACCGTTTTTCAGCAACTGTACGCAAGTATGGCTTCCTATGTAACCGCTACCACCTGTAACCAAAACTCTCATAATTCGCTCCGTTAAGCCTATGGTATGGAATAAACATAGCATAACAAAGTTGCGAAAAGTGTGATACGGAATAAATTAGTGGAATCGTTTACACTTCGGTATTTTTATGTCCGTCATTCAATGACGTCATTGTAAATCATAGGATTAAGGAACGGTTGCGGTGTTTGTCCGAAAAAAAGGGCGCATTGACGCGCCCACGGATGAAAATCACTGCCGTGCTGTCTGCCGGTAGAGATACCCGTCGCCATCCGGCACAAACTCCAGGCGATGGGTGATACAGTCTGGCGCGTCTTCGGCGTGGTGAGAGACAAACAACAGCTGAGTTTCCCCTTCACCGATCAGTACATCGACAAAGCGGCGGACAAGCTGACGGTTTAGCGGGTCCAGCCCCTGTAGCGGCTCATCGAGGATCAGCAGCGTGGGGTGTTTCACCAGCGCGCGGACAATCAGCGCCAGCCGCTGTTGTCCCCAGGAAAGACTATGAAACGGCGCGTCGGCGGTGCGCTTATCCATTCCAAGAATATCCAGCCACTGCTGCACCAGCTTGCGCTGCCTGTCCGAGACGGCCTGATAGATGCCTATAGAATCAAAAAAGCCTGACAGGATCACATTACGTAGCGTGGTACTGACACGGTAGTCAAGGTGCAGACTGCTGCTGACATAGCCAATGTGTTTTTTGATATCCCACAGGGTTTCACCACTGCCGCGACGACGGCCAAACAGCGTCAGATCGTTGCTATAGCCCTGGGGATGATCGCCGGTGACCAGGCTGAGTAACGTCGATTTTCCTGCGCCATTAGGACCGACAATCTGCCAGTGCTCGCCCGGATTTACCTGCCAGCTCAGGCGGTTGAGGATAGGGCGATCGTTGTAGGAAACGACGCCGTCTTTCAGAACAATTCGCGCCTCTGTCTCCGGCAGGGTATGGCGCGCGGAAGGGACATCGGGTTCTGGTAATTGCATGCCAGCCAGTTGCTCGCTGTGGGCGAGTTGGGCGATCAGCGCCTGTTGTAACAGAGCGGATTTTTCGCCGGTTTCTGTCAGCGTGCAGTCTGCGAGGACGCCAGCAAATTGCACGAAGTCAGGTATCTCATCGAAGCGGTTTAAGACCAGCACGAGCGTGTAGCCCGATTGATGCAGGGTGGCGAGAAGCTCCGCTAACTGGCGGCGGGAAGCCACGTCAAGCCCGTCAAACGGCTCGTCGAGGATCAGCAAATCGGGTTCAGACATCAGCGCCTGGCAGAGCAGGGTTTTGCGCGTTTCGCCGGTGGAGAGGTATTTAAAACGTCGGGTGAGTAACCCGGAGATGCCAAACTGCGCTGCGAGTTCCGCGCAGCGGGAGGGGTTTTTGACCTCTTCCTGGATAATTTCCGCCGTCGTGCGCCCGGTATCTTCTTCGCCAGGGCTGAGCAGATCGGTGTTGTTCCGCTGCCATTCATCGCTGACCAGTTGCTGCAACTGTTCAAATGAGAGGCGAGTCCTGCGCGTAAAGGCGCACTGGCGTTCGCCTTTTAATAAGGGGAGTTCACCCGCCAGTGCTCGCGCCAGCGCGGATTTTCCACTGCCGTTGGCGCCCACAAACGCCCAGCTATCACCCGCATTCAACGTAAACGTGTTCAGTTGAAGCGTTTTGGTATCGCTCAGACGAAACGTGCCTTGCGAAATATGCAACGATGACATTTTATATCCCATTTTTTGCAGCGATGAACCACAGGGATACGTCTTTCGTGAAACAATGTCAATGTGCTTAGCACAACGTGGCGATAATCACGTTGTCCGCGTTAAACCAGGCCGTCACGTTGGCGCCTTCTTCCAGCCTGGCGGCCTCTTCAACCGGCACTGTGGCGCACAAGGTCTGACCATCCGGAAGTGTCATCAGCACTTCACATTGCCCGGTGCCGCGTTCGATATGGCTGATGGTGCCCTGAAGCTGATTGTCGGCTGCCTGTGCGGTGGCATCGTCCTGGGTAATGCCCACCCAGGGTGCTTTCAGAAGGATCAGTACCTCTTTACCTTCATTCAGACCCAAACGCTCGCCGCTTTGCGCCGTGATTGCCACTTTCAGTCGCGTTTCACCGTCGGCTAACAGGACGTCGACGTGCTGCTGTACCTGATCGTGGTTACGCGAGGTGATCGTGCCAAACCACTGGTTGCGGGCGCTGGTTTGCAGTGAAAAACGGGAGATGGCCGCCAGCAGACTATTGAGAGGTAACGCATCGTCGTCGCTCAGCACATCGAAGGCTTTTTGCTGAATCTGCGCCAGTAAATCGTAAAGCTGGATCAGCCGTTGACCATAACGCGTCAACACCGCGCCACCGCCGCCTTTGCCGCCCGTTGCGCGCTCTACGAGCGTCTGTTCGCTGAGCTGGTTCATCTCGTTAATCGCATCCCAGGCACTTTTGTAGCTGATGCCTGCATCTTTCGCTCCCTGACTAATGGAGCCGGAAAGCGCAATGTGCTTAAGCAGAGAAATGCGTCGTGGGTCCGCAAACAATTTTTGCTGAAGTTTCAGGGTGAGAAGGATTTCGGCTTGCATAACAAGATCCTGGCAAAAGGGTTATTGTGACGGAAAACGGCGGGCGCGCAAAGCCGATAGCACAAAAGGGGAGTGCTTTTCTCGTTTATAAGGTTAGAATAACTGAAGGATTATATCTGGAGTTGACCATGTTAGAGTTATTGAAAAGTCTGGTATTCGCCGTAATCATGGTACCTGTAGTCATGGCCGTCATCCTCGGAATGATTTACGGCCTGGGAGAAGTGTTCAACATTTTCTCCAGTATCGGTAAAAAAGACCAGCCCAGACAGAACCATTAATTCCCCAAACGCCCGCTCAGTCGGGCGTTTTTGTTTTCTCAAGATCCTGCTTTCCCTGCCGATATTTTCTTTGTGTCACCTCTCATGGTCGTGAATAACCGCTGGGCAAATGTTGGCAATATCGTTATATTTGCGAATACATAACGATATTCAAAAGGAGTTACAGATGGCTCGTACATGGTTACGCCTGTTTGCCGGGGCAACATTATCTTTAACCGTTGCTGGTCAAGCGCTGGCGGATGAAGGGAAAATCACCGTCTTTGCGGCGGCGTCACTGACCAACGCAATGCAGGATATTGCCGCACAGTACAAAAAAGAGAAGAACGTTGACGTCGTCTCTTCTTTTGCGTCTTCGTCAACGCTGGCACGCCAGATTGAGGCGGGCGCGCCTGCCGATCTGTTTATCTCTGCCGATCAGAAATGGATGGATTACGTCGTAGATAAAAAAGCGATAGATACCGGTTCGCGTCAAACGCTGCTGGGTAACAGCCTGGTGGTTGTCGCACCGCAAGCGAGCGAGCAGAAAGCGTTCACTATCGACAGCAAAACCCCCTGGACGCAGCTGCTGAACGGCGGACGTCTGGCCGTTGGCGATCCCGAGCACGTTCCTGCTGGCATCTACGCCAAAGAAGCGCTGCAAAAACTGGGTGCATGGGATACTCTGGCGGCGAAACTGGCACCGGCTGAAGATGTTCGCGGTGCGCTGGCGTTAGTGGAACGTAACGAAGCGCCGCTGGGGATTGTTTACGGCTCTGATGCTGTTGCCAGTAAAGGTGTGAAGGTGGTGAGCACCTTCCCGGAAGATTCGCATAAAAAAGTAGAATATCCGGTAGCGATTGTCGATGGACACAAAAACGCCACGGTCAGCGCGTTCTATGACTACCTGAAAGGACCGCAGGCTTCTGACATTTTTAAACGTTATGGATTTACGACGAAGTAATGATACTGACCGATCCAGAATGGCAGGCCGTATTACTGAGCCTGAAAGTCTCTTCCCTGGCCGTGCTGTTTAGCCTGCCGTTTGGGATCTTTTTTGCCTGGTTACTTGTCCGGTGCACGTTTCCAGGCAAAGCCCTGCTCGATAGCGTGCTGCATCTTCCGTTGGTGTTACCGCCCGTGGTGGTGGGCTATCTCCTGCTGGTTGCGATGGGGCGACGCGGATTTATCGGCCAGTGGCTGTATGATGTGTTCGGCATCACCTTTGCGTTTAGCTGGCGCGGCGCGGTGCTGGCGGCCGCCGTCATGTCTTTCCCGTTGATGGTGCGGGCCATTCGCCTGGCGCTGGAAGGGGTGGACGTCAAACTGGAACAGGCCGCCCGCACGCTCGGCGCAGGCCGCTGGCGCGTGTTTCTGACCATTACGTTGCCGCTCACTCTGCCGGGTATCATTGTTGGTACGGTGCTGGCGTTTGCCCGTTCGCTCGGCGAGTTTGGTGCAACCATTACCTTTGTTTCCAATATCCCCGGTGAAACGCGCACCATTCCGTCCGCGATGTATACCCTGATCCAGACTCCTGGAGGGGAAAGCGCGGCGGCGAGACTGTGTTTGATTTCTATCGTGCTGGCGCTGATTTCCCTGTTGGTTTCGGAATGGCTGGCCCGTATTAGCCGTGAACGGACGGGGAGATAACGATGCTGGAACTCAACTTCTCCCAGACATTAGGCACACATTGCCTGACGCTCAACGAAACGTTGCCTGCCAGCGGGATCACCGCGATTTTTGGTGTTTCCGGCGCCGGGAAAACGTCGCTCATTAATGCCATCAGTGGTCTGACGCGCCCGCAAACCGGGCGCATCGTGCTCAACGGCCGGGTGCTGAACGATGTCGAAAACGGCATTTGTTTAACCCCGGAAAAACGGCGCGTGGGATATGTTTTTCAGGATGCTCGCCTGTTCCCTCATTATAAAGTGCGCGGCAATCTTCGTTACGGTATGGCAAAGAGCATGGCCGGGCAGTTTGATAAACTGGTGGCCTTGCTGGGTATTGAACCGCTGCTTGACCGCTTGCCAGGAAGCCTTTCCGGCGGTGAAAAGCAACGCGTGGCCATCGGGCGGGCGTTGCTGACGGCGCCAGAACTCCTGTTGCTGGATGAACCGCTGGCCTCGCTGGATATTCCGCGTAAGCGCGAACTGCTGCCTTACCTGCAACGCCTGGCGCGTGAAATCAATATTCCCATGTTGTATGTCAGCCACTCCCTTGATGAGATCTTGCACCTGGCGGATAAAGTCATGGTGCTGGAAAACGGTCAGGTGAAAGCCTTTGGCGCGCTGGAAGAGGTGTGGGGGAGCAATGTCATGCATCCGTGGCTGCCGCAGGAGCAGCAGAGCAGTATTCTGAAAGTCAGCGTGCTGGAACACCATCCGCATTATGCGATGACGGCGCTGGCCCTCGGGGATCAGCATCTGTGGGTGAGCAAGCTTGATGAGCCGCTGCAAACCGCGATGCGCATTCGCATTCAGGCCTCGGATGTCTCACTGGTACTGCAACCGCCGCAGCAAACCAGTATCCGTAATATTTTGCGCGCCAAAGTGGCGCAGTGTTATGACGACAAAGGACAAGTTGAAGTACAACTGGAGATTGGGGGCAAGACCCTGTGGGCGAGGATCAGCCCGTGGGCCAGGGATGAGTTGGGTATCAAACCTGGCCTGTGGCTGTACGCGCAAATCAAGAGCGTGTCGATTACCGCCTGATTACAGCAGATGAGAATAGATAAACGCCGCAATGCTGTCGGTGGTGTTGTCGCCGATGACAACATTGGCCCGCGCTTTCACCGCGTCCTCGGCATTGCCCATAGCGACGCCGGTGCCAGCGGCTTCCAGCATGCTGATATCGTTAAAGTTATCACCGAACGCAATCACGTCTTGCATTGAGCCTCCCTGGGCCTCAACCCACTGCGTCAGGCGTTTCCCTTTGCTGTTGCCTTTACGCGCAATATCAACCTGATCGTGCCACGACCATTCGCACTCCAGCCCCAAAGTCTGTCCGACGTGCTGACCAAACTGTTGCAGTTTAGGAATATCTTCGTCCGTCAGGGCGAACTTCCAGACGGCATTCACCTCATGCGCGGCCTGCGCCAGCGAAGGCACCTGGGTAAATGTCGGGCGCTGTTCCGGCGGCAGAGCTTGCGCCCAGTTAGTGGTGCGAATCACGTGCCCGGTAGGGCGCTCATAGAGCATGGCATCATCAACGTACATCAGTCCGTGGATCTGGTGATCATCAAGCATATCGATTAACTGCAGCGCCTGATCCACTGGCATTGGATCCGATTCCAGTACGCTTTTTGCATGATAATCATACAAATAGGTGCCGTTACAGCAAATTGCAGGTGTATCCAGCGCCAGCGCCTGATAAAAAGGGTGAATAGCAACGTGATGACGACCGGTGACAATGATAAGTTGATACCCGGCTTTTCTGGCGCGCGAAAGTGCCTCAAGAGAGGAGGGTAACAAGGTCTTTTTCGGGGTCAGCAAGGTACCGTCTAAATCCAGAGCAATCACGCGAGCGGTCATAGATATTTCCAGGTTAAGGTTGAGAGTTTTGTCTGAGAGAATGGTACACCGAGAAGAGAGTCGGGCAAAACTCTGAGCGTTAATTCAGAATTCATCGTTAAAAGCGACTACGTTAAGCTGTATCCGGTTATTGCAGCCAGTTGCCAAAGCAAAGGAGCATTCATGAAGCAAACAGTTTATACCGCCAGCCCTGAAAGCCAGCAAATTCACGTCTGGAGCCTGAATCATGAAGGCGTGTTGACGCTTGTGCAGGTGGTTGACGTACCCGGCCAGGTTCAGCCGATGGTGGTCAGTCCGGATAAGCGCTATCTCTACGTTGGCGTGCGTCCGGAGTTTCGCGTACTGGCGTATCGCATTGCGCCAGACGACGGTTCACTGACGTTTGCAGCACAGTCCGCATTGCCGGGCAGTCCGACGCATATTTCCACCGATCGCCAGGGGCGCTTTGTCTTTGTCGGATCCTACAATGCCGGAAACGTCAGCGTGACGCGTCTGGAAGATGGGCTACCTGTTGAGGTGGTGGATGTCGTTGAAGGGCTGGAGGGATGCCACTCTGCGAATATCTCGCCGGATAATCGTACCTTGTGGGTTCCGGCGCTCAAACAGGATCGCATTTGCCTGTTTACGCTCAGCGACGACGGCAAGCTGGTGGCGCAGGAACCAGCGGAAGTGACGACGGTTGAGGGTGCAGGTCCACGCCATATGGCATTCCACCCGAACCAGCAATACACCTACTGCGTGAATGAGCTGAACAGCTCTGTGGATGTCTGGGAACTCAAAGATCCCCATGGCAACGTGGAGTGCGTACAAACGCTGGATATGATGCCTGCTGATTTCTCCGACACGCGCTGGGCGGCAGACATTCACATTACGCCGGATGGCCGTCATCTGTATGCCTGCGATCGTACTGCCAGTCTGATTACGGTGTTCAGCGTTTCTGAAGATGGTAGCGTGCTGACCAAAGAAGGTTACCAGCCGACGGAAACCCAGCCGCGTGGCTTCAATGTTGATCATCAGGGGAAATATCTGATCGCCGCCGGGCAAAAGTCGCATCATATTGCGGTGTATGACATTGTCGGAGAGCAGGGGCTACTAAGCGAAAAAGCGCGCTATGCGGTGGGTCAGGGGCCAATGTGGGTGGTGGTTAACGCGTACTAATTGTGTGTCGCAGGCCGGATAAGGCGTTTCAGCCATTATCCGGCGCATGACCCGGTAGTGCATGCGCTTACCGGGCCAGGACTGCGATTACTGCTTCGGTTCTGCAACCACTTTGCTGCCTAACCCGCGGTTGTTGTACTCCCACAGGCGGTTGAAGTTGGTGTCGTTCAGGTTGCGCTGAACTTCTCCCTTATCATCCATCGTACCGGTGTTTCCCGTAAACGGGTGTTTGAAAATCGCGGTATCAGCCCACGGTTTGGCCATATTAAAGCCTTCATTGATCACGCTATCGCGGATCACCACCTGACCGTTGGTGTTGGTATCGACATCCAGCGAGCGGCCCAGTTGCGCGACATTATCACCACTTGCCGTGAAACGGCTGTTGGTGGCAAGGAAGCCGTAGAAGACGTTGGACAGCGTTGCCGGGGCGAAAACGTAAGCTTCTTTTTGGGTACGGGAGTTCACAACGCGGAAGTCTGTGTTGTCAAACACCACGGCACCACGACCAGAAACAATATCCACATCCCCTTCGAGGTAGCTATTGGTTACCAGCGTGCGCGGCTGACGATCGTTTTGCAGACGGTTTTGCACGCTGCTGTTGGTCACCAGGAAGGTGTTCTGACGACCGAGAAGGTTCACATTGTTGATCTGAACTTTGTCGCCGTCGGTGCGCAGGGCAACGGCTGGGTGGTGACCGTCATCTACGCTATCACCGAGATTGTTTTCGATAGTCAGGTTCTGCAATTGCAGGCCGTTATTCTGTGACCAGAAAGCCGCTGAACACATGACGCCAATGTTCGCGTTACGTTGGCTCTGGCAGCTGTCAAACATATACCACGCAGGTTTACCCGGCATATATTTACCGCCCGGGTTTACCGCGCGACGCCAGTCAGCAATGCTCATATCGCCATCAATGGCATATCCAATTTTCACATCAATCGGCTTCTCGCCCATACCGTACAGCGTCAGGCTGCCAGGTGCGGCCGGAATGTACACGGTACCCTGATATTCGCCTGGCATGATCGCGATAAACTGACGCTTATTGGTACGTTTGGTAATTGCCGCATCTACTGCCGCCTGAATCGTCGTATGCGTGACGCCCTGCGTGCCTGCCGGGCCGACCACAAAGTCAGGCTGTGCAGGCAGAGAAATAGAAGAAGGCGACCACGGTGCCGTATTCGGCGTCAGTGAAGCGAAATAATGAGCAGCAACAAAGTTCTGTGCTTCATTCGCCGACAGGATCGGACGCGAGGACGTTCCAGGCGCAGTCTGATCGGAAGGGATTTGATCGGGCGGCGTAGAGCTACAGGCGGTCAGCGTCACGCCAAAAGCCAGTGCCAGCGCCAGACGGGAAACCGATAATGTGTTCACGGGTTGCTCCGGGCTTTGAAAGTTAAATTAATTCCATTGAAGCCTGCTTTTTTATACTAAGTTGGGCGAAACGGGAAGGCGAAAAGGCAAAAAGTTCATTTTAGGAAGCGGATGCCCCGTGGATTGGGCCGACACGTCACAAATAAGCAACATTTATCGTTCCCCCGGTTGACAATAGTGCTGGAATAAAAATAAATGTCTATACAACCTATGACAAGTGGTGGATGGAATGCGGCAACTTTTACCTGATGACGTTATCTGGCGTAATGTCCGGCTGGCGACCATGGATCCCGAACGTAACACGCCGTATGGCATGGTCGAGGGGCATGCGCTGGTGGTGCGTCAGGGCAACATACTGGATATTGTCCCCGAATCATCATTAGACGCGGCGCAGGGCAAGACGTTTGATATGCAGGGTCGCCTGGTCACGCCGGGATTGATCGACTGCCATACGCACCTGATCTTTGGCGGCAACCGCGCCGCAGAATGGGAACAGCGGCTGAACGGGGTTTCGTATCAACAGATTAGCGCGCAGGGCGGCGGTATTAATTCGACCGTGGCGGCGACGCGAAAAGCCTCCGCTGACGATCTGCTTGCCATCGCACGGGCCAGACTGGCGCGTCTTGTTAAAGAAGGCGTCACGCTGCTGGAGATAAAGTCTGGCTACGGTCTGGATTTACCCACAGAAGAGAAGATGCTGCAGGTTATCGCGGCGCTGGCGTCTGAGAACACCGTGGAAATCAGTCCTACGTTACTGGCGGCGCACGCCACGCCAGCGGAATATCGCGACAATCCTGACGGTTACATCACGCAGGTGTGCGAGTCGATGCTGCCTCATTTATGGGAAAAGGGGCTGTTTGAGACCGTGGATCTGTTCTGCGAAAGCGTCGGTTTTAACCTGGCGCAAAGCGAGCGCGTATTCCAGGCCGCGCAGGCGCTGGGGATCCCGGTTAAGGGGCATGTTGAGCAACTCTCTTTGCTGGGCGGCGCGCAGTTGGTCAGCCGCTATCACGGTCTGTCTGCCGATCATATCGAATATCTGGACGAAGCGGGCGTGGCGGCGATGCGCCAAAGCGGTACCGTTGGCGTCCTGCTGCCGGGGGCGTTTTATTTTCTCAAAGAAACCCAGCGCCCACCGGTTGAACTGCTGCGCCGCTACCAGGTGCCGATGGCTGTCGCCACCGATTTTAACCCAGGCACCAGCCCGTTCATTAGCTTGCATCTGGCGATGAACATGGCCTGCGTTCAGTTTGGGTTAACGCCGGAAGAGGCATGGGCTGGCGTCACACGCCATGCTGCGCGCGCGCTCGGGCGACAGGCAACCCATGGGCAGCTTAAAGCGGGCTATGTGGCTGATTTTGTGGTCTGGGATGCGGCGCTTCCGGTTGAAATCCTTTACGAACCGGGCCGTAACCCGCTGTATCAACGCGTTTTCAGAGGGCAGATAAAATGACGCAATGGCAACCGACCCCCCGTTCTTTGTGGCAGGGGCGTGATGACAGCGCGGAA
The DNA here is from genome assembly GCF_059418505.1 of Citrobacter sp. GW821-FHT07H02. Classification (NCBI taxonomy): domain Bacteria; kingdom Pseudomonadati; phylum Pseudomonadota; class Gammaproteobacteria; order Enterobacterales; family Enterobacteriaceae; genus Citrobacter; species Citrobacter sp. GW821-FHT07H02. Next base: position 413,086 of record NZ_JBWKPZ010000001.1, read on the forward strand.
GCCGCCAATGCGCTGCGCCTGTTCCAGACAATCACGCTCAGCCCGACATTCTCCCCATCCTCATACCCGGAGAACATCGCGTTACTGGGGTTTGCCTGTGATGAAGGCGTAAAGCGTAATCAGGGGCGTCCAGGTGCGGCGGGCGCACCGGATGCGCTGCGAAAAGCGCTGGCGAATCTGGCGGCGCATCAGGGGCATGACCGGCTGGTAGATTTAGGCAATATCATCGCGCAGGCTCCCGATCTTGAAGCGGCACAACACGCCTTGCGTGACGCCGTACGACAGTGTCAGCAGGCCAATATGCGTACCCTGGTGTTAGGCGGTGGGCATGAAACCGCATTTGGTCATGGGGCTGGCGTTCTGGATGCGTTCCCGGATGCGCGCATTGGGATCCTCAATCTGGATGCGCATCTGGATCTTCGCCAGGCCGAAAGGGCAACGTCCGGCACGCCGTTTCGGCAACTGGCCCAGCTTTGCGAGGCGCAGGAGCGCGAGTTTCATTATGCCTGCTTTGGTGTGAGTCGGGCGGCAAATACCGCTGCCTTATGGGATGAAGCGCAACGGCGTAAGGTGACGGTCGTTGAGGATCTGGACTGCGGCGACGCACAACCACAGCTGTCGCAGTTTATCGCCAGCGTGGACAAAATCTATCTGACTATCGATCTCGACGTGCTTCCCGTCTGGGAAATGCCTGCGGTTTCCGCGCCAGCGGCGCTTGGGGTGCCGCTGGCCACCGTGATGCGGTTAGTTGAACCTGTTTGTCGAAGCGGTAAACTCCAGGCGGTGGATATGGTTGAATTTAACCCCCGCTTTGACGATGATGGCAAAGCAGCGCGAGTTGCGGCGCGGCTTGGCTGGCAAATCGCGCACTGGTGGCACTAACACCAGACCCACTTTTATACGCATAAGGAAGGCTCTTGCATGTTTCCCTCTCGCTCACGTTCTGCCACGGCCAGCGCGCCTGCGCCCTTTTATGAAAAGGTCAAACAGGCCATCAGCGAAAAAATCGCCAGCGGGATCTGGCAACCCCATGACCGTATTCCGTCGGAAGCGGAACTGGTGGCGCAGTATGGTTTCAGTCGAATGACCATCAACCGGGCGCTGCGGGAGCTAACCGATGAGGGGCTGCTGGTGCGCCTGCAGGGCGTCGGGACATTTGTCGCGGAGCCGAAAGGACAATCGGCGCTGTTTGAAATCCGCAGCATTGCAGACGAAATCGTTGCCCGTCACCACCAGCACCGCTGTGAAGTGCTGACACTGGAGAGCACGCAGGCGACGGCATTGCAGGCGGCGGCGCTCAACGTCAAAGAAGGCACGCCCATTTTCCATTCTATTATGGTGCATTACGAAGACGCTCTGCCGGTGCAAATTGAGGATCGCTGTGTGAATGCGGAGGTGGTGCCGGAGTATCTCTCTCAGGATTACCAGCAGACAACGCCGCATGCCTATTTGTCGCTGATCGCCCCGCTGACGGAAGGGGAGCACATTGTCGAGGCGGTACGCGCCACGGCGGAAGAGTGCGCCTTGTTAAATATCAAAGAACATGACCCGTGTCTGCTGATCCGTCGTACCACCTGGTCGGCAACGCAGATCGTCTCCCATGCGCGTTTACTCTTTCCGGGGTCGCGTTATCGCCTGCAAGGCCATTTTATGTCCTGACCGGACAACAGCGAAAACCGTGATTGCTGACGCAATATAACAAAAATGTATCATTTCTGTTAATTGCGTCCTTGCGATAGCTTGTATAGACAAGTATATGTTAGTGACTTATCTGAGCGTTCGTGAGGAATCTGACATGCCCCAAAGCAAATATCGTGAGCAGGATATCCGTGCCCCAAGAGGGACGACCTTAACAGCCAAAAGCTGGCTGACCGAAGCGCCGCTGCGCATGTTAATGAATAACCTTGATCCCGATGTTGCTGAAAATCCCCACGAGCTGGTGGTGTATGGCGGGATTGGGCGTGCCGCGCGCGACTGGCAATGTTATGACGCCATCGTTAAAGCACTGACCCAACTGAATGACGATGAAACCCTGCTGGTGCAATCCGGCAAACCGGTAGGCGTATTCAAAACCCATGAAAATGCGCCGCGCGTGTTGATCGCCAACTCCAACCTGGTTCCGCACTGGGCGACCTGGGAGCACTTCAACGAGCTGGATGCGAAAGGCCTGGCCATGTACGGTCAAATGACGGCCGGAAGCTGGATCTACATTGGCAGCCAGGGGATCGTGCAGGGCACCTACGAAACCTTTGTCGAAGCCGGACGCCAGCACTATCAGGGCAACCTGGCGGGACGCTGGGTTCTGACCGCCGGGCTTGGTGGGATGGGCGGCGCTCAGCCGCTGGCCGCGACGCTGGCCGGTGCCTGTTCACTGAACATTGAATGTCAGCAGAGCCGTATCGATTTCCGTTTGCGTACCCGCTATGTCGACGAACAGGCTGAATCCCTGGATGACGCGCTGGCGCGTATTGAAAAATACACCCGTGAAGGTAAAGCCGTCTCTATCGCCCTGTGCGCCAATGCGGCGGACATCGTGCCAGAACTGGTAAAACGGGGCGTACGCCCGGATATGGTAACCGATCAGACCAGCGCCCACGATCCGCTGCATGGCTATCTGCCTTCCGGCTGGAGCTGGGAAGAGTACCAGCAGAAAGCGATTTCTGACCCGCAAGGTACGGTACTGGCGGCGAAACGCTCAATGGCGACGCACGTCCAGGCAATGCTGGCGTTTAGCGAAATGGGCGTCCCGACCTTTGACTACGGCAACAATATTCGCCAAATGGCCAAAGAGATGGGCGTTGAAAAGGCGTTTGATTTCCCCGGTTTCGTTCCGGCCTATATTCGACCGCTGTTCTGTCGTGGGATTGGCCCGTTCCGCTGGGTGGCGCTTTCCGGCGATCCGCAGGATATTTATAAAACCGATGCCAAAGTAAAAGAAATCGTCAAAGACGATAAACATTTGCATCACTGGCTGGATATGGCCCGTGAACGCATCAACTTCCAGGGACTTCCCGCGCGTATCTGCTGGGTCGGACTGGAGTGGCGGCAAAAACTGGGGCTGGCGTTTAACGAAATGGTGCGCAGCGGCGAAGTCTCCGCGCCGATTGTGATTGGCCGTGACCATCTCGATTCCGGTTCCGTCGCCAGCCCGAACCGTGAAACTGAAGCGATGCGCGACGGCTCAGACGCGGTCTCCGACTGGCCGTTATTGAATGCGCTGCTCAACACCGCCAGCGGCGCAACCTGGGTTTCGCTGCATCACGGTGGCGGCGTGGGAATGGGCTTCTCCCAGCACTCCGGGATGGTGATCGTCTGTGACGGCACCGATGAAGCGGCAGCACGCATCGCCAGGGTACTGCACAACGATCCGGCAACGGGCGTTATGCGCCATGCCGATGCCGGTTATGACATCGCCGTCGAATGCGCCGTCGAGCAGGGGCTGAACTTACCTATGATCGCGGCTACTCAAGGGAATCGTTGATATGAATACGCTTATGTTAACGCCGGGCCAACTGAGCCTTGAACAACTGCGCGCCGTCTGGCAGCAGCCTGTGCAACTGAGTCTGGATGCCAGCGCGATTGATGGCATCAATGCCAGCGTCGCCTGTGTGAATAACATTGTGGCTGAAGGGCGTACGGCTTACGGGATCAATACCGGTTTCGGTCTGCTGGCGCAGACGCGCATCGCCACCGAAGATCTGCAAAATTTGCAGCGCTCGCTGGTGCTTTCACATGCCGCAGGGGTTGGCGAACCGCTGGACGACGCGATGGTGCGTCTGATGATGGTGCTGAAAATCAACAGTCTGGCCCGTGGATTTTCAGGCATTCGTCTGAGTGTGATTGAAGCGCTGATCGCACTGGTCAATGCCGGTGTTTATCCACTGATTCCGGCAAAAGGATCGGTAGGGGCGTCAGGCGACTTAGCGCCGTTGGCACACATGTCCCTTACGCTGCTTGGCGAGGGTAAAGCACGTTGGCAAGGCGAGTGGCTACCGGCGAAGGACGCGCTGCGTAAAGCGGGTCTGGAGCCTGTCACGCTGGCGGCAAAAGAGGGGCTGGCGCTGCTTAACGGCACCCAGGCATCGACCGCTTTTGCCCTGCGCGGTCTGTTTGAGGCGCAAGAGTTATTTGCCTCCGCCGTGGTGTGCGGGGCACTGACCACGGAAGCTGTGCTGGGGTCACGTCGCCCGTTTGACGCGCGCATTCATGCCGCGCGTGGGCAACGCGGACAGATAGATGCCGCGGCGCTTTACCGCCACGTGCTGACCGAAAACAGTCCGATTTCCGACTCTCACCATAACTGTGAAAAAGTGCAGGACCCGTACTCTCTGCGCTGTCAGCCGCAGGTGATGGGGGCGTGTCTGACGCAACTGCGTCAGGTTATGGAGGTGCTGCTTGTTGAAGCCAATGCGGTTTCGGACAACCCGCTGGTGTTTGCCGAAGAGGGCGATGTGATTTCCGGCGGCAATTTCCATGCGGAACCGGTGGCGATGGCGGCGGATAATCTGGCGCTGGCGATCGCGGAGATTGGCGCGCTGTCGGAAAGACGCATTGCGTTGATGATGGATAAACACATGTCGCAGCTACCGCCGTTCCTCGTGAAAAATGGCGGGGTTAACTCCGGTTTTATGATAGCCCAGGTGACGGCGGCGGCGTTGGCCAGCGAGAACAAAGCGCTGGCGCATCCGCACAGTGTCGACAGTCTGCCGACATCGGCGAATCAGGAAGACCATGTTTCCATGGCACCGGCGGCGGGTCGTCGGTTGTGGGAAATGGCCGCCAATACGCGAGGCGTGATCGCCGTGGAGTGGCTGGCAGCCTGTCAGGGGATTGATTTGCGTGAAGGGTTAACCTCCAGTCCACTGCTGGAGCAGGCGCGTCAGGCATTACGTGAACAGGTTCCGCACTACACCCAGGATCGTTTCTTCTCCCCGGATATCGAGTGTGCTACTGCGCTACTGGCGCGAGGGGATTTACTGCGTCTGGTGCCTGAGTTCTTGTAACAATGACGGATGGCGCTAACGCTTATTCGGCCTGTGTAACCTGTAGGCCGGATAAGACGCGTTAGCGTCGCCATCCGGCACAACACCGATTAACTGAACATCGCGGTAATTGACGCGCTGGCGAGCGAATGGAAATGGACATTAAATCCGACCATCGCACCGCTGGCGCCTTCATCGACCTCAATGCGTTCCACATTCAGGGCATGCACCGTAAAGATATAACGGTGCGTTTCCCCTTTTGGCGGCGCAGCGCCACCGTAGCCCGCTTTGCCAAAATCCGTGCGCGTCTGAATCGCGTCTTCCGGCAGCGGCGAAAGACCAGAGCCTGAGCCTTGCGGTAAAACGCGCGTGTCGGCAGGTAAGTTGGCGACAACCCAGTGCCACCAACCCGAGCCGGTGGGCGCGTCGGGATCGTAACAGGTCACGACAAAGCTTTTCGTCCCAGCGGGGACATCGTCCCAGGCCAGGTGCGGAGAGATATTATCTCCGTCATAGCCCATCCCGTTGAATACCTGACGATGGGGCAGTTTTTCCCCGTCGCGCAGGTCGTGGCTGATAAGTATCATGCACCCTCCGTCAATCTGCTGATCCGCAAAAAAGTGTAGTCAGTATCAGACGGGCTTACCGCCGATTAATGGATAAAAAATGTTTCCTGCGTCACGGCGTCATTCACTGCCTGCGTCAGTTTACGCAGTTGCTCAGGTTGAATAAGGTAAGGCGGCATCAGATAAATCAGTTTACCGAACGGGCGTACCCACACCCCTTGTTCCACAAAGAAGCGTTGGAGCGCTGCCATATTCACCGGATGTGTCGTTTCCACTACGCCAATGGCACCAAGCACGCGCACATCCGCCACCCACGGCGACTGCGCGGCAGGGGTTAATTCAGCGCGTAACTGCGTTTCGATGGCGGCAACCTGGTGTTGCCACTCTCCGGTTTCCAGCAGCGACAGGCTGGCGGTCGCCACGGCACAGGCCAGTGGATTGCCCATAAAGGTTGGGCCATGCATAAAACATCCGGCTTCGCCGTTGCTGATGGTTTCAGCGATAGTGCGGGTGGTTAAGGTGGCGGAGAGGGTCATGGTCCCGCCGGTCAGCGCTTTCCCCAGACACAGAATGTCCGGCGTGATGTCGGCGTGCTCGCAGGCAAACAGTTTACCCGTACGGCCGAATCCGGTCGCAATCTCATCGGCAATCAGCAGGATGCCTTCGCGGTCGCACATTTTACGGATGCGCCGCAACCATTCAGGGTGATACATCCGCATGCCGCCCGCGCCCTGGACGATCGGCTCCAGAATGACCGCCGCAATCTCGTTGCGGTGCGCGGCCATCAAACGGGCGAATGCCACCATATCCCGTTCATCCCACTCACCGTCCATTCGGCTTTGCGGCGCGGGAGCGAACAGGTTATCCGGCAGATAGCCCTTCCACAGGCTATGCATGGAGTTCTCCGGGTCACAGACGGACATCGCGCCGAACGTATCCCCGTGATAGCCGTTACGAAACGTCAGGAAGCGCTGGCGGGATTCGCCTAATGCCCGCCAGTATTGCAGCGCCATTTTCATCGCCACTTCCACCGCGACCGAACCGGAATCCGCCAGAAAAACGCACTCGAGCCGCTCTGGGGTCATCGCCACCAGTTTACGGCACAGATTGATGGCAGGGGCATGGGTGATACCGCCGAACATAACGTGCGACATGCTGTCGATCTGCGTTTTCATTGCCGCGTTGAGCTGTGGGTGATTGTAGCCATGAATTGCCGCCCACCAGGAGGACATGCCGTCAACCAGGCGTTCGCCGTTAGACAAAATCAGTTCGCAACCTTCGGCGCGCTCCACCGGATACACCGGGAGCGGTGAGGTCATTGACGTGTAAGGATGCCAGATATGGCGTTGGTCAAAGGCAAGATCGTCCGTTGTCATAATCGACTTGTAAACCAAATTAAAAAGATTTAGGTTTACGAGTCTACACCGAATCAAAAATTAACAACACCCTTTGGAGAGGCCCGATGGCTCACCACGCTCGCTGGACAATGTCGCAAGTCACCGAATTATTTGAAAAGCCGTTGCTGGATTTACTGTTCGAAGCGCAACAGGTTCATCGTCAACATTTTGACCCGCAACAGGTGCAAGTGAGTACGCTGTTGTCGATTAAAACCGGTGCCTGCCCGGAAGACTGCAAATACTGCCCACAGAGTTCCCGCTACAAAACGGGCCTGGAGTCAGAACGTTTGATGGAAGTTGAACAGGTTCTGGACTCTGCGCGTAAAGCGAAAAATGCGGGATCGACCCGCTTCTGCATGGGGGCGGCCTGGAAGAATCCACATGAACGCGATATGCCGTATCTGGAACAGATGGTGCAGGGCGTGAAAGAACTGGGGCTGGAAGCGTGCATGACGCTGGGCACGCTCAATGACGCCCAGGCGAAGCGCCTGGCTGACGCAGGTCTGGACTATTACAACCACAACCTCGACACCTCGCCTGAGTTCTACGGCAACATTATCACCACCCGTTCGTATCAGGAGCGTCTCGACACGCTGGACAAAGTCCGCGAGGCGGGCATTAAGGTCTGCTCTGGGGGCATCGTGGGGTTAGGTGAAACGGTAAACGATCGGGCCGGACTTTTGCTGCAATTAGCCAACCTACCGACACCACCGGAAAGCGTGCCCATCAACATGCTGGTGAAGGTGAAAGGGACGCCGCTGGCCGATAATGACGACGTAGACGCGTTTGATTTTATTCGCACCATTGCGGTGGCGCGTATCATGATGCCCACCTCGTTTGTCCGTCTCTCCGCAGGCCGTGAACAGATGAACGAACAGACCCAGGCAATGTGCTTTATGGCTGGCGCAAACTCGGTGTTCTACGGCTGTAAGCTGCTGACCACGCCAAACCCGGAAGAGGATAAAGACCTGCAGTTGTTCCGCAAGCTGGGGCTGAATCCGCAGCAAACGGCCGTGCTGGCCGGTGACAACGAACAGCAGCAACGCCTCGAACAGGCGCTGATAACCCCGGACACCGACGATTACTACAACGCGGCAACCGTATGACCTGGCAGCAAAAAATCGACGATGCGCTGATAGCGCGTCGTTCTGCCGATGCGTTGCGCCGCCGTCACGCGGTGGTGCAGGGCGCCGGGCGCTGGCTCCATGCGGGCGATCGTCAATATCTCAATTTTTCCAGCAATGACTACCTGGGGCTGAGTCACCATCCGCAGATTATCTGCGCCTGGCAGCAAGGCGCGGAGCGCTTTGGCGTGGGAAGCGGTGGCTCGGGTCATGTCAGTGGCTATTCCGTTGCCCATCAGGCGCTGGAGGAAGAGCTGGCGCAGTGGCTGGGGTATTCGCGTGCGCTGTTATTCATCTCCGGTTTTGCGGCGAACCAGGCGGTCATTGCCGCACTGATGGCAAAAGACGATCGCATCGTGGCCGACCGGCTTAGCCACGCATCGCTGCTGGAGGCCGCCAGCCTCAGTCCGGCGCAACTGCGTCGTTTTACGCATAACAACCCCGAACATCTGTCTCGTTTGCTGGCCGCCCCGATTTCTGGTCAACAACTGGTGGTGACCGAAGGGGTATTCAGCATGGATGGCGACAGCGCGCCGCTTGCCGAGATTCAGCGTACCGCACAACAGCACCGCGCGTGGCTGCTGGTCGATGATGCGCACGGTATTGGTGTTACCGGTGATGAGGGGCGAGGGAGTTGCTGGCAGCAGCAGGTGAAGCCTGAACTGCTGGTGGTGACATTCGGCAAAGGGTTTGGCGTCAGCGGGGCGGCCATTCTCTGTTCCGACAGTGTGGCAGAGTATCTGCTGCAGTTTGCCCGTCACCTGATCTACAGCACCAGTATGCCGCCCGCTCAGGCCCAGGCGTTACGCGCCGCTTTGGCGGTGATCCGTAGCGATGAAGGCCGCCAGCGCAGAGAAAAACTGGCGTCATTGATTGAACATTTTCGTGCTGGCGTGGATACCACGGCGTTCGCCCTGGCGCCTTCTCACAGCGCAATCCAGCCGCTGATCGTCGGCGATAACGCGCGCGCATTACAGCTGGCGGAAACGTTGCGCAGCCAGGGATGCTGGGCGACCGCGATCCGCCCGCCTACCGTTCCGGCGGGCACCGCGCGGCTACGTTTGACGCTGACCCAGGCGCACGAAAAACAGGACATCGATCGTTTGCTGGAGGTGCTGCATGGCGCAGTTTGATAAGCAGGCCATCGCGGCGGCGTTCGGACGAGCAGCGACGCAGTATGAACAACATGCCGAACTGCAACGCCAGAGCGCGGATGCGTTACTTGGATTGTTGCCGGATCGCGCGTTTTCGCAGGTGCTGGATGCCGGTTGCGGGCCGGGACGCATGAGCCGCCACTGGCGAGCACAGGGTTGCGAAGTGACGGCGCTCGACCTCTCGGCGCAAATGCTCGAGGAGGCGCGTCGTCAGCAGGCCGCAGACCATTATTTGATGGCGGATATTGAATCGATTTCGCAACCCACGGCGAGCTTCGATCTGGCCTGGAGTAACCTTGCGGTGCAATGGTGCAGTGATTTACCCCAGGCGTTGTCGGAGCTGTATCGCGTGGTACGCCCCGGCGGACAGGTAGCATTCACCACTCTGGCGCAAGGGTCGTTGCCGGAGCTGCGTCAGGCGTGGCGGGCGGTCGATAATCGGGCGCATGCAAACCACTTTTTAGACGGCATTGCCATCGAAAACGCCCTGAGAGGCTGGCGCGCCCGGCACCGGATTCAGGCTATCACGCTCTGGTTTGACGATGCGCTGAGCGCGATGCGTTCGCTCAAAGGCATTGGAGCGACCCATCTGCACGAAGGGCGCGAACAGAGGGTGCTCACCCGCAGCCAGCTCCAGCAACTGCAACTAGCCTGGCCGCAACAGCAGGGGAAATACCCGCTGACTTATCATCTTTTTTTGGGAGTGATTGAACGTGACTAAGCGTTATTTTGTCACCGGCACTGACACCGAAGTTGGGAAAACTGTTGCCAGTTGTGCGCTACTGCAGGCCGCCGCTCTGCGGGGTTACCGTACAGTGGGTTACAAGCCGGTGGCGTCGGGCAGTGAGATGACGACGGACGGTTTACGCAACGGCGATGCGCAGGCACTACAGCGCAACAGTACGCTGTCTCTGGCGTATCAGGACATCAATCCGTACACCTTTGCGGAGCCAACATCGCCGCATATTATCAGCGCCGACGAGGGAAGGCCCATTCTCGCGACGGTGATGTCTGACGGTTTACGGGCGTTAGAAGCCCAGGCTGACTGGGTGTTGGTTGAAGGGGCCGGGGGCTGGTTTACGCCGCTCTCAACGACGCTGACCTTTGCTGACTGGGTCCAGGCCGAGCAACTACCGGTGATTCTGGTGGTGGGTGTTAAACTGGGATGTATCAACCATGCCATGCTGACAGCGCAGGCGGTACAGCAAGCGGGTTTAACGCTCGCAGGCTGGGTCGCCAACGACGTGACGCCGCCTGGAAAACGTCATCAGGAGTATATGGCGACGTTATCGCGTGTGCTCCCGGCGCCGCTGTTAGGGGAAATCCCCTGGCTGGCTGAGTCGCCGGAATACGCCCCGACAGGTCATTACCTCGATCTCAGCGCTCTGGAGCGGGCGTCATCCACTGATTAAGAAGCTTGTCGTTTAGCTGGGTCAGTTGCCCCTGCGCCACGTTGCGTCCCCGGTGCAGGAGGCAAAAGCGGTCAGCGACCCGGCGAATCAACGGCAGACGTTGCTCCCCCAGCAAAAGCAGTGCAACCAAATGGTGAAAATGCGAGCAAGATCTCGTCTGGATGGGGTCGTGCTGTTAGCTGATAAAAATCAAAAATTAGCGATAATTTTTTTTTAGTTGCCCGAAAATGACCAGAAGGTCGATTTTGCCAGGCGGCAGTCCATACGGGCTGGAAGCAGTTATCCACTATTCCTGTGGATAACCTTGTGCATTAGAGTTAGAAAACATAACGTAAGCGAGAGAATACGCGGCCTGCGACTGAATTGATGCGAAAGACGGCTTAAAGAAATATTCGTTATAAAACAGCTTGTTAAATAAAAGCAATGGCTGAAAGAAAAGTGTCATGGATTGCCATAAAACGCGCATTACACTGCTTGACAAATGTTAAAAAAGTCATAGGTCTGGGGATAACCGACATCGGGTGGTTTTTTATCTCGTCTGGGGCTAAATTTTGCACTGTGATGACGTGGTTTTTGCCCGCGTAACAGAAATACTTTACCGTGCTACTGTTTTTTCATCCAGTATATTTTACTGGCAATATTAGTTATCCCGAGTAAAATTACACACCTGCCCGCCCATTGCTTCAGGTAGCTGCTCATGAGTAAACCGTTCAAACTGAATTCCGCATTTAAACCGTCTGGCGATCAGCCTGAGGCGATACGTCGTCTGGAGGAAGGGCTGGAAGATGGTCTGGCGCACCAGACCTTGCTGGGCGTCACGGGTTCAGGAAAAACGTTCACCATTGCCAACGTGATTGCGGATTTGCAGCGCCCCACAATGGTGCTGGCGCCGAATAAAACGCTGGCGGCGCAGTTGTACGGCGAAATGAAAGAGTTCTTCCCGGAGAACGCGGTGGAATATTTCGTCTCTTACTACGACTACTACCAGCCCGAAGCCTATGTACCCAGTTCCGACACGTTTATCGAGAAAGATGCCTCGGTGAACGAACACATTGAACAGATGCGCCTGTCGGCCACCAAAGCGCTGCTGGAGCGTCGGGATGTGGTGGTGGTGGCCTCTGTTTCCGCCATCTACGGTCTGGGCGACCCCGATTTATACCTGAAAATGATGCTGCACCTGACGGTGGGCATGATCATCGACCAGCGCGCCATTTTGCGCCGTCTGGCGGAGTTGCAATACACCCGAAACGATCAGGCTTTCCAGCGCGGTACGTTCCGTGTGCGCGGCGAAGTGATCGACATCTTCCCGGCGGAGTCTGACGACATCGCACTGCGCGTCGAATTGTTCGATGAAGAGGTGGAACGTTTGTCGCTGTTTGATCCGCTGACCGGGCAGGTGGAATCAACGATTACGCGCTATACCATCTACCCTAAGACGCACTACGTCACCCCGCGTGAACGGATTGTGCAGGCGATGGAAGAGATTAAAGTCGAGTTGGCGGAGCGGCGTAAGAACCTGCTGGCGAACAACAAACTGCTCGAAGAGCAGCGTTTATCACAGCGTACCCAATTCGATCTGGAAATGATGAACGAGCTGGGGTATTGCTCCGGCATCGAAAACTACTCCCGTTATCTTTCCGGGCGCGGACCGGGCGAACCGCCGCCGACGCTGTTTGACTATCTACCTGCTGACGGTCTGCTGGTGGTAGATGAATCCCACGTGACCATTCCACAGATTGGCGGTATGTATCGCGGCGACCGGGCGCGTAAAGAGACGCTAGTCGAGTACGGATTTCGTTTGCCGTCAGCGCTGGATAACCGTCCGCTGAAGTTTGAAGAGTTCGAAGCGCTGGCACCGCAAACCATCTACGTTTCCGCAACGCCAGGTAACTATGAGCTGGAGAAATCCGGTGACGATGTGGTGGATCAGGTGGTGCGACCGACCGGGCTACTGGATCCGGTTATTGAAGTTCGTCCGGTGGCGACGCAGGTGGATGATCTGCTCTCCGAAATCCGTATTCGCGCGGCGATCAACGAACGCGTGTTGGTGACCACGCTGACCAAACGGATGGCGGAAGACCTGACAGAATATCTGGAAGAACACGGCGAACGTGTGCGCTACCTGCACTCCGATATCGACACCGTTGAGCGTATGGAAATTATTCGCGACCTGCGTTTGGGCGAGTTTGACGTGCTGGTGGGGATTAACCTGTTGCGTGAAGGGCTGGATATGCCGGAAGTCTCGCTGGTGGCGATACTCGATGCCGACAAAGAAGGCTTCCTGCGTTCTGAACGTTCGCTGATACAGACCATCGGGCGCGCGGCGCGCAATATCAACGGCAAAGCCATTCTCTACGGCGATAAAATTACCGCGTCGATGGCGAAGGCCATTGGCGAGACGGAACGTCGCAGAGAGAAGCAGCAGCAGTACAACGAAGAACACGGCATCATCCCGCAGGGGCTAAACAAAAAAGTGGTCGATATTCTGGCGCTGGGTCAGAACATCGCGAAGACAAAAGCGAAGGGAAGAGGGAAGTCTCGCGCAGGGGCGAAGTCCGATGTGGTTGAGCTGGACATGACGCCGAAAGCGTTGCAGCAAAAAATCCATGAGCTGGAAGGGCAAATGATGCAGCATGCGCAGAATCTGGAGTTTGAAGAAGCCGCGCAGATCCGCGATCAGTTGCACCAGTTACGCGAGTTGTTTATTGCGGCGTCTTAGGGTTCTTAGCTGTAGGCCTGATAAGACGCGTTAGCGTTGCTATCAGGCTCACCGATTTAACCGAGCGCCTGTACCGCTTTTTCCAGCGCGCAGTGCAGCAACTGACGGTCATGACGATACGGAATGTCGCTGGCCTCCAGAATCTCCTGAATCACAATTCTGTCGGTGATGGCTGAGACATCAACTTTCGGCCCGACCACGACCGCATCAATCACTTTCTTCCCGACATACTGCTCCATAATGGCGAGCTTATCGACAAGGGATAAACTGGCGGCGGGCAAACTCAACTCGCGCCCCAGATTGCCGATATACACCATCGGCGCAGGGGTACGTCGTAACGCCTGCGCCAGATCGTCCAGCAGCAGGATTGGCATCAGGCTGGTGTAAAAACTGCCCGGCCCAATCAAAATCAGATCCGCTTCGCTAATGGCTTGCACGGCCTCGCGGGTGGCAGGGACTTTCGGCGACAGCATCAACTCTTGCGGCGGCATAGACAACTGGTCGATATTGACCTCGCCGTATACTTCATGCCCCTGATCGTCGATTGCCATCAGGTCTACCGGCAGCTCCGACATCGGAATTAAATGCGCATCCACTTTCAGCAAATTACGAATTAAATTGATGGCCTCAAGAGGCCGTACGCTAAGGTGATCCAGCGCCTTTAACATCAAATTTCCGAGGTTATGCCCGGAAAGTTCGCCATTACCGCCAAAACGATACTCAAACATGGCCGAAGCGACGCTAGGTTCAGTAATTAACTGGTTCAGACAATTACGCATATCGCCCCAGGCAATACCGCCTTCTGAACGGCGAATACGTCCTGTTGAGCCGCCGTTGTCTGTCGTCGTAACAATACCGGTCAGGCGTGAACCTAATGGCGAGAGTGAAGAAAGAACGCGTCCTAATCCATGCCCTCCGCCGAGAGCCACAACACGGTCGAGGTCTGCCAGCGTGCGATTGCGCATATAAATTCCTGGTGTCAAAAGATCTGCATTACAGTAGCGCAAATCGCGGGTTTTCAGCAATTAGCCAGGTAGGCTGAGTGGAAATAAAATCTTGCCGTCTACCTCTTTATGGCGAGGGGTAAGGTACAGCAAAATGATGTATATCAATGCAAAACTGTGGTTTTTGCTTATTCTGTAGCGAAAGTGCACGATCATGACGCTATATATATGATTATACAGCGTAAGTGTAGATGGCGTAAAAAACGTTTACACGCTAGTATCGGCATAACCACAATAAACACTCTAGCCTCTGCACCTGGGTCAACTGATACGGTGCTTTGGCCGTGACAACGCGTAAACGTGCTTGTCACCAGGGCGCAGGAAGAAATGACTCCGCCTCCCGTATTTGGAAAGGTGTACATGGGCTCACAACTTACCGATGCTTTCGCGCGTAAGTTTTACTACTTACGTTTGTCGATTACCGATGTGTGTAACTTTCGTTGCACCTACTGCCTGCCGGATGGCTACAAGCCTGGCGGGGTCACCAATAATGGCTTCCTGACCGTCGACGAAATTCGCCGGGTTACGCGCGCATTTGCGAACCTCGGCACCGAGAAAGTGCGCCTGACGGGCGGCGAACCTTCCTTACGTCGTGACTTTACCGACATCATCGCCGCCGTGCGTGAAAATGCCGCGATCCGCCAGATTGCTGTCACCACTAATGGCTACCGCCTGGCGCGTGATGCGGCGAACTGGCGCGACGCCGGTCTGACCGGCATCAACGTTAGCGTCGACAGCCTCGACGCCCGCCAGTTTCATGCCATTACCGGGCAGGATAAATTTCAGCAGGTGATGGCAGGAATCGATGCCGCCTTTGACGCCGGGTTTGAAAAGGTCAAAGTTAATACCGTGTTGATGCGCGATGTGAATCACCATCAGCTGGACACCTTCCTTGCCTGGATTCAGGCGCGCCCCATCCAACTGCGTTTCATCGAACTGATGGAAACAGGAGAGGGGAGCGAACTCTTCCGTAAACATCATATTTCTGGTCAGGTGCTGCGTGACGAACTGTTGCGTCGCGGCTGGCTCCATCAGCTACGCAAGCGCAGCGACGGCCCGGCACAGGTGTTTTGTCACCCTGACTATGCCGGTGAAATTGGTCTGATCATGCCGTATGAGAAAGATTTCTGCGCAACCTGCAACCGTCTGCGCGTGTCGTCAGTGGGTAAACTCCACCTGTGCCTGTTTGGCGAAGGCGGCGTCAGTCTGCGCGATCTGCTGGAAGATGACGCTCAACAGCATGCGCTGGAAGACCGCATTTCTGCCGCGCTGCTGGAGAAAAAACAGACCCATTTCCTGCATCAGAACCAGACCGGAATTACGCAAAATTTATCGTACATTGGTGGATAAACGCTAAAAGGAGATTTCAGATGAGTCAGGTAAGTACTGAATTTATCCCAACCCGTATCGCTATTCTTACGATTTCCAGCCGTCGCGGCGAAGAAGATGACACGTCAGGCCATTTTCTGCGTGATTCCGCGCTGGAAGCTGGCCATAAAGTGGTCGATAAAGCCATCGTAAAAGAAAACCGTTACGCCATTCGTGCCCAGGTTTCCGCCTGGATTGCCAGCGACGACGTGCAGGTGGTGCTGATAACCGGTGGGACGGGGCTGACTGAAGGTGACCAGGCGCCGGAAGCGTTATTGCCGCTGTTTGACCGGGAAGTTGAAGGGTTTGGCGAAGTGTTCCGCATGCTCTCTTTTGAAGAGATTGGCACCGCGACGTTGCAGTCTCGCGCGGTGGCAGGCGTGGCCAACAAAACGCTAATTTTCGCCATGCCGGGTTCCACCAAAGCGTGTCGCACCGCGTGGGACAATATTATTGCGCCGCAACTGGATGCCCGCACGCGTCCGTGCAATTTCCACCCCCATTTGAAGAAATAAGTATGTCGCAACTGACCCATATTAACGCCGCTGGCGAAGCGCACATGGTGGATGTCTCCGCCAAAACGGAAACCGTTCGCGAGGCGCGCGCGGAAGCCTTTGTCACGATGCATAGCGAAACGCTGGCGATGATCATCGCTGGCAGTCACCATAAAGGCGACGTTTTTGCGACCGCCCGTATTGCCGGGATTCAGGCCGCCAAACGCACCTGGGAACTGATCCCGCTGTGTCATCCGCTGCTGTTGAGCAAAGTAGAAGTACAACTGCTGGCGGAACCGGAGCACAACCGTGTGCGTATCGAATCTGTCTGCCGTTTGACCGGGAAGACCGGTGTGGAAATGGAGGCGCTGACCGCGGCATCTGTTGCGGCGTTGACCATCTACGACATGTGCAAAGCCGTGCAAAAAGACATGGTGATTGGCCCGGTACGCTTGCTGGCGAAAAGCGGCGGCAAGTCGGGAGATTTTAAGGTGGATGCCGATGATTAAGGTGCTTTTCTTCGCGCAGGTGCGCGAACTGGTCAATACCGATGCGCTGGAACTGCCAGCCAGGTTCACCACGGTGGATGCGCTGCGTCAGCATCTGGCGGCACAAAGCGATCGTTGGGCGCTGGCGCTGGAAGACGGTAAACTGCTGGCTGCGGTTAACCAGACATTAGTCAGCTTTGATCAACCGTTGGTCGATGGTGATGAAGTGGCGTTCTTCCCGCCAGTGACGGGAGGCTGAGATGGCTGAAACGCGAATTATTGTCGGGCCTGCGCCGTTTAGCGTAGGGGAAGAGTATCCCTGGCTGGCGGAACGCGATGAAGATGGCGCCGTCGTTACGTTCACCGGGAAAGTCCGCAATCATAATCTTGGCGACAGCGTGAAGGCGTTGACGCTGGAGCACTACCCAGGCATGACGGAAAAGGCGCTGGCGGATATCGTCGATGAGGCGCGTAGCCGCTGGCCGCTGGGACGTGTGACGGTGATTCATCGCATCGGCGAATTGTGGCCAGGCGATGAAATCGTCTTCGTCGGCGTGACCAGCGCGCATCGCAGCAGCGCGTTTGAAGCCGGACAGTTCATTATGGATTATCTGAAAACGCGTGCGCCGTTCTGGAAGCGTGAAGCGACGCCGGAGGGAGACCGCTGGGTAGAAGCGCGTGATAGCGATCAACAGGCGGCGAAACGCTGGTGAGATAATGTGATACGCTTAGTGACAGGTATCACTTTCAACCAGGAGATTATCATGGACCGATTTCCACGATCCGATTCTATCGTGCAGGCGCGTCCCGGCCTGCAAACCTACATGGCGCAAGTCTACGGCTGGATGACCTGCGGTTTACTGCTGACGGCGTTTATCGCGTGGTATGCGGCCAATACGCCTGAGCTGATGATGTTTATCTTTTCCAGCAAAATCACCTTCTTTGGTTTGATTATCGCTCAGCTTGCGTTGGTGGTTGTGCTGTCTGCGATGGTGCATAAACTCAGCGCCGGGATGGCGACCACGCTGTTTATGCTTTATTCCGCGTTGACCGGGTTAACGCTGTCGAGCATTTTTATCGTCTATACCTACTCTTCCATCGCCAGCACCTTTGTGGTCTCGGGTGGCATGTTTGGCGCGATGAGCCTGTACGGTTACACCACCAAACGCGATCTCAGCGGTTTCGGCAACATGCTGTTTATGGCGCTGATTGGTATCGTTCTGGCATCGTTGGTCAACTTCTGGCTGAAAAGCGAAGCGCTGATGTGGGCGGTGACCTATATCGGGGTGATTGTATTTGTCGGACTGACTGCGTACGACACGCAAAAGCTGAAAAACATTGGCGAGCAGATCGACGTCCGTGACAGCGCTAACCTGCGCAAGTACTCCATACTGGGCGCATTAACGTTGTATCTGGACTTCATCAACCTGTTCCTGATGCTGCTGCGTATTTTCGGTAATCGCCGTTAATTGCTGTTGTGCCGGACGGCGTTCGTACTGAACGCCGTCCGGCAAAAATCACTTCGCCATCGCCTTTTCGTTTTTTGCCCGCAATTTCTTCGCCCGACTCTCCAGTACCAGATAACAGATCAACGCCAGCAGTAGCGGAATAAAATAATAGAGCACCCGCCAGGCGAGCAGGGCGGCGATAATCGTGCCCTGAGAGGTATGTTCTCCTGCGAGAAGGGCGATAAAAACGGCTTCCAGTACCCCAATCCCTGCCGGAATATGCACAATGACGCCTGCGATACTGCTCACCAGTAACACGCCAAGGACAAAGAAATAGTTTACGGACTGCCCCATTAACAGCCAGATGGTCGCCCCCATCACCATCCAGTTAATGCTGGAAATGGCCATCTGCGCGAGGGCGAATTTCCAGGAGGGCAACACCAGCTTTTGTCCTTTGATGGTGAGATGTCGATGCTTCGCAAAGGCGCAGCACCACAGGTAAAGCGTAATGATCAAAAGCAACGCTATGCCCAGAATACGCAGCGTATTTTCATCGATATACCAATGGTCAGGCAGTTGCACCACGCCGAAGGTAAAGATCACGCCCCCCAGCACGATGTAACCCAGCCAGTTGGTGGCGATGCTGAGTGAAAAAATTCGCGTGATCGTGCTGCCCGGTAAGCCGAGACGGGAATAAAGTCGGTAACGCATCCCGATACCGCCAACCCAGGTACTGAGGGTCAGATTGAAGGCGTAACAGATGAAAGAGACCAGCATCACCTGCCGCTTTGCCAGCCGGTGCCCACAGTAGAGGCGCGCGAGCAAATCATAACAGCCGTAGAGTAAGTAGCTGACGATCACCAGCCCAACAGCGCCTGCCATGGCAATCCGGTTATAGTCGCGGACAACCGTCCAGACCTCGTTCCAGTCGACTTTGCTGGCGTAGACCACCAGCAGCACGATGACGGCAATAAAAAACAGCCAGGTGAGGATTTTTTTAGCCCGCCGCCAGCGCGCACGCGATTTAGCCATCAGGGTTTGCCCCCCGTATCTTGCGCTTCTACCCGGTCCTGAGTTTCCATCGCAGGCTGGGCTGGTGGTTCAACCCGCGTCAGATGCGGAGTATGGGCCGGAAGCCAGCCGACCAGCGCGGGGAAGTGACGTAAAAAGTGGAACGCCATCACGCTTTTGCTGAGATTCCACCAGGTGCGTTTAGGCAACATCGACTCATCAACCTGTTTGCAATCATCGGCAATGATCGTGCTGAGATTGTCGCGTAACGTCTGGTTAAATGTCCGATCATGAATGATGATGTTCGCTTCCAGATTGAGAGACAGACTGAGCGGATCAAGGTTACTGGAACCTACGGTTCCCCAGTGGTCATCCATCAATGCCACTTTGCCATGCAGAGGGCGACGGTGATATTCAAAAATCTGTACGCCGCCTTTGACCAGATAGTTGTAGAGCAGCCGCGCGCCGACTTTGACAATCGGCATGTCGGGTTCACCCTGCACGATAAGTTTTACGCGCACGCCGCGTCGGGCAGCGTTGCGCATTGCATGCAGCAGGCGATAGCCCGGGAAGAAATAGGCGTTCGCAATCATCACTTCGCGTTTTGCCTGAGTGAGCATTTTCAGGTAATGGCGTTCGATATCGTCGCGGTGTTCGTCATTATCGCGCCAGACAAACAACGCCTGCGCTTCGCCTGGCTGGCGATTTTCTTCCGCGCGGTGATGGCGCCGCCACCAGCGGCGTGCTGCGCGCTGTCCCGGCAGGTTTTCCAGCTCAAATTGCAGAATATCCTCCACAATCGGCCCTTCAACCCGAACGGCGTAATCCTGTTTGGCCTCAGGGCCATAGTCGGACATCTGTTCGGCGGAGTAGTTAATTCCGCCAACAAAGGCGATCCGGGCATCGATCACCACAATCTTTCGGTGCATCCGGCGGAACAGATTGGTGCGCATCCCCAACAGGCGGGGGCGGGGATCGTAATAGCGAAAAATAATCCCTGCCGCCGTCAGCGCTTCAACAAAAGCGTCGCTGAGATCCGGGGAGCCGTACCCGTCCAGTAACACTTCGGCGTGTACGCCGCGTTGGGCGGCATTGAGCAGGGCCGCGTGCAGTTGTCTTCCCACTTCATCTTCAAACCAGATAAAGGTCTCCAGAATAATTTTCTGCTCCGCCTGGGCGATGGCGTCAAACACGGCAGGGTAATACCTATCGCCGTTCTCCAGTAACTGAATCTGATTGCCTTCACGCCAGCCGCATTTCATAGATGAATCTCCGCACTCAGAGGCGCATGGTCAGATAAGTGTCGCCAGTGATGCAGCGGTAGCGCCGTGGGGGCGCTGGCATTGGCGTTTTTGACATAAATACGATCAAGGCGCAGTAACGGCAGGCGCACCGGAAACGTCCGCGCCGGGCGACCGTAGGCGCGGGTGAAGATCTCCTCCAGGCCCGCTCGGGTCTTTAACGGACGGTTAGCCTGTTGTCGCCAGTCATTAAAATCCCCCGCGACAATCACCGGTTCGCCAGGGGGGAGGCTGTTAACCCAGTCGGCCAGCAGGGTGAGTTGCGCCTGGCGGTGGGCTTCACGCAGGCCCAGATGTACGCACATAACGTGGATCGGGTGGTTCAACTGTGGCGGTATAATGCGGCAATAAAGCACGCCGCGTTTTTCGCTGTTGCCAACGGAGATGTCACGATTTTCATCATATTCAATGGGATAACGTGAGAGTACGGCGTTGCCGTGGTGCCCCTCCGGGTAAACGGCATTGCGCCCGTAAGCAAAATCACGCCACAGGGTATCGGCGAGAAACTCGTAATGGGGAGCCTCCGGCCAGTTTGCAATGCGCTGGGGGTGAACCTCATGGGCGCCCATCACTTCCTGCAAACAGACAATATCCGCACTGACGGCTCGCACCGCCTCCCGCAGTTGCGGCAAAATAAAACGACGGTTAAACGCCGTGAAACCTTTGTGGGTATTGAGGGTGAGCACGTTGAATGAAAATCGCTGCGTTTGTCCGGGCATAATTCTCCTGTTTGCATCACTTTCCTGAATAAAAATAGTGTAGTCGTCGTCACAAAAAGAAGCGGTCTTACGGAATTTTCCGTAAAGTCCGGTACTCTGAGTAATTAGACAAAAATCCTTCAGGAGATTAGCCATGAGGTGGCAACAACGTGTTCGTGTCGCAACGGGTCTAAGTTGCTGGCAGATTGTGTTGCATTTACTGGTAGTGGCGTTGCTGGTGACGGGCTGGATGAGCGGTACACTGGTACACGTAGGGCTCGGGCTTTGCGTGGTTTACGGCGTGACAGTGTTGCTGATGCTGGCGTTACAACGCCACCATGAACAGCGCTGGCGTGACGTTGCGGATGTACTGGAAGAGCTGACCACAACCTGGTATTTCGGCGCGGCCATGATTGCGCTGTGGTTGCTGTCTCGTGTTTTGCAAAACAACGTACTGTTGGCTGTTGCGGGGCTGGCAATCCTTGCCGGACCCGCGGTGGTTTCGTTACTGGCGAAAGAGAAAAAGTTACATCACTTTGCGTCTAAACATCGCATACGCCGCTGATCCCGTTGTGGCTGCTATCACCAGTAGCGGCCACAAACTTCCCCAGACAATCTTCAGACTCGCATCCTTCAGGTAAATCTGCTTGGTGATATCCGTAAAGTGGCGGATAGGGTTTATCCACGTTAAATTCTGCAACCAGACCGGCATATTCTCGACCGGAGAGACGTACCCCGAGAGTAAAATCGCCGGCATCATAAAGACAAACACACCGATAAACGCCTGTTGCTGGGTGGCGCACAACGACGAGATCAACAGCCCGAAACCGACCAGCGACAAACCGTAAATCACCATCGTGAAGTAGAACAGGGCCAGTGAACCGGCAAAGGGAATTTGGTATGCCCAGATGCCGATGCCCAGCACGATAGTGGCCTGCCCGGTAGCAACAATCAGCGCAGGGACGGCTTTGCCGATGAAAATTTGCCAGGTGGTCAGCGGGGAAACTAACAGTTGATCCAGCGTACCTTGCTCGCGTTCACGGGCAACGGAAAGCGAGGTTACGATCATTACGCCAATAGTGGTGATCATGGCGATCAGCGACGGCACCACGAACCATTTATAGTCCAGATTCGGGTTGTACCAATTTCTCACGACCAGCTCGCTGTTGTTGGGTTTGGGTTTACCGTCCATCAGTTCCTGCTGATAATCTTTGACGATTTGCTGCAAATAGTTGGCAGCGATTTGCGCGCTGTTGGAGTTTCGCCCGTCAAGAATCAACTGCATCGGCGCCTGCTGGAAGGTATCCAGATTACGCGAGAAATCCGCCGGGAAGCGCACCAGTAACAGCGCTTTTTGGGTATCGATGGTCGGTTGGATCTCTTGCGGGCTATTGAGCAGCAGAATATGCGTAAAGGCTTTGGCGCGGGCAAAACGTTGGGTCAGCTCGACCGAATGCTTGCCGTTATCTTCGTTATAAATGGCGATGGTGGCGTTGGTGACTTCCAGCGTGGCGGCAAAGGGAAACAGAATAACCTGAATCAGCACCGGCACAATCAGGATCGCACGGGTCTGCGGCTCGCGCAGCAGCGATTGCAGCTCTTTGCGGATTAACGTCCATAAGCGATGAAACATGCTCTTCTCCCTAATCCAGCCGACGTTTGGTTTTGAGCCACGTCAGACCAATAAACATGACTGCCGACGCGATCAAAAACAGGACGTTGATCATCAGCACCACCGGGATATTACCGGCCAGAAACAGGCTTTGCAGGGTACTGACGAAATAGCGCGCCGGAATAATGTACGTCACCGCGCGGATCACCGCAGGCATGCTGTCGATCTGGAAGATAAATCCCGACAGCATAATCGAGGGCAAAAAGGCGGCATTCAACGCAACCTGGGCGGCGTTAAACTGGTTACGGGTAATGGTCGAGATGAGCAGTCCCATCCCCAATGTGCTGAGTAAAAACAGGCTGGTGATAAAAAACAGGATCAGCAGCGAGCCGCGATAGGGCACGCCGAGAATAAACACCGAAACCAACATACAGAGCAGCATCGCCAGCATCCCGAGGAAGTAATAGGGGATCAGCTTGCACAGTAGCAATTCCACGCGGGTGACTTCGGTGGAGAGTAGCGCTTCCATGGTGCCGCGTTCCCATTCTCGCGCGATCACCAGCGAGGTGAGGATGGCGCCGATCACCGTCATAATGATGGTGACCGCCCCCGGGATAATAAAATGCTGGCTGATGGCGGCCGGGTTAAACCAATAGCGGGTCTGCACGTCAATCAACGGTTTAAACTCTTCTCCGCGATCTTCCGCCCGCTGCATTTGCCAGATCTGCCAGATCCCCTCGACATAGCCTTGCACAAAGTTTGCCGTGTTCGGCTCGCTGCCGTCAGTGATCACCTGAATCGGGGCGGTATCATTGGCTCGTGCCATTTGCTGGGCGAAATCGACCGGGATCACCACCAGACCGCGAATGCGCCCGGCCTGCATCTTTTCGATAAGCTCATGACGGTTATCGCTGATGGTGGCGTCGATATAGGGTGAGCCCGTCATGGTGTGCGTAAAGTCGAGCGCCTCTTCACTTTGTTGCTCAAGCAGGATCCCCACCCGCAGTTTGCTGGAGTCGAGATTGATGCCGTAGCCAAAAATAAACAGCAGCAGCAGGGGGATCAGCACCGCAATCAGCCAACTGCTGGGATCGCGAACGATCTGGCGCGTTTCTTTGACGCACAGGGCGCGCACCCGGCGCCAGGAGAGTACGGTGTTACTCATGCGTATGCTCCTTGTCCCAGTCGTGGATGAGGGTGATAAAGGCGTGCTCCATCGTCGGGTCCGGCGTGTCGTTGTCGGCGGTCTGCGCTTTCAGGTCATCCGGGGTGCCGCTGGCGATCAGTTTCCCGCGATACACAAGCCCTATACGGTCACAGTATTCCGCTTCATCCATAAAGTGGGTGGTGACCATCACCGTCACGCCTTTTTCGACCATGCTATTGATATGCAGCCAAAATTCGCGGCGGGTGAGGGGGTCTACGCCTGAGGTCGGTTCATCAAGAAAGAGAATATCCGGCTCGTGCATCAGCGAGCAGGCCAGCGCCAGGCGCTGTTTAAATCCCAGCGGCAGTTCGTCGGTGGCATGCGACGCAATGCTTTTCAGACCAAAGGCTTCGCTCATCCGCGCAATTTTTTCGTTTTGCGCACGTCCCCGCAGGCCGTAGACGCCGGAGAAGAAACGCAGGTTTTGCTCCACCGTCAGGTTGCCGTAGAGGGAGAATTTTTGTGCCATGTAGCCCAAATGCTGACGCGCCTTGCCCGAGCTGACCTTCAGGTCCATATCCAGGACCAGCGCTTTACCGGAGGTCGGCACCAGCAGACCGCACATCATTTTAAAGGTGGTGGATTTCCCCGCGCCGTTTGGCCCGAGCAGGCCAAAAATCTCCCCACGCTTGACGGCAAAATTCACCTGGTCGGTCGCGGCAAAATCCCCAAACTTTTTGGTCAGTTGCTTTGCTTCAATCACCGTCTCGCCGGGCGTTCCCTCCACCGTATGCAGGATTGCGCCAAGCGGGGACTCTGACGTGCCCGCCCCGCCGAGCAGATCAATAAACGCATCTTCAAAACGCGGCGCGGTTTCATCAATCGCGATTTCCGGCATCCCTTCGCCGTTGCGAATATCGTCAGCCGTGGCCTCTTTTTTCAGGATCAGACGGACGGATTTTCCCTGAATCATGCCATCACTGACCTGCGGCAGTTTTAACGCCTGCTGCAACAGCTTGCGGTTGTTTATCTGCGGACTGCTGATTAAGAAACTGCGGCCCGCCATGGTTTGCGTCAGTGCCGTCGGTTCGCCCTGATAGAGAAGTTCACCTTCGTTCATCAGCAGCACGTCGCGACACTGTTCGGCTTCATCGAGATACGAAGTGCTCCACAGAATCAGCATTCCGTCACCCGCCAGCTCATGCACCATCTGCCACAGCTCGCGTCGTGAAATCGGGTCCACGCCGACGCCGGGTTCATCCAGCAGCAGAACCTTAGGCGCGCCGACCAGCGTACAGGCCAGCCCCAGCTTCTGTTTCATCCCGCCGGAGAGCTTACCCGCCAGCCTCCCGGTAAACGGGCCGAGCGAGGTGAATTCCAGCAGTCGCTCAAAGGTTTTTTTTCTCGTCTCACCGGTGACGCTACGCAGATCGGCATAGAGGTTAAGGTTCTCCATGACGGTCAAATCTTCATACAGGCCAAATTTTTGCGGCATATAACCGAGTACGGCATGCAGCGCGCTGTCGTCGCGAATCGGATCAAACCCAATCACCGAAGCCTGACCGCCGTCGGGCTTCAGTAGCCCCGCCAGCATCCGCATCAGGGTGGTTTTCCCGGCACCGTCCGGCCCCACCAGCCCCGTGACATAACCCGCGTGAATCGTGCAGTCGAGCGGAGCCACGGCGCACTTTTCCATTCCCGCAAAGCGTTTAACCAGTCCGTTTAGCGTAATGACGGCGTCATTCATGCCGCGCCTCATTACCGAACTTCAGCGTCACCGGCATCCCCTGGCGTAACGCATCATCGGCATCTGTCACCACAATGCGTAGGCGATAGACCAGATCGGTGCGCAGATCCGGGGTCTCGACGGTTTTCGGGGTGAATTCTGCGGTCGGAGAAACAAAACCGATTTTGCCGTGATAGGGCTTATCGGGACGGCCATCGGTATACAGCAAAATCTCTCGCCCTGGCGGTACCTGGCTCAGGTTACGCTCATCGACGTAGGCGCGAACCCAGACCGGACGCGTCAGCGAGAGGGTGAGAACCGTGCCGCCGGCATTCAGCATGCTGCCCGGCTCCACGGCACGGGTTAACAGCGTACCGTCAGAGGGGGCGACCAGTGCGGTATCCTGCAAGTCGAGTTCGGCTTGCGCCAGTTGCGCCTGCGCCTGTTCAAGGCTGGCTTTCGCCTGGGCGATATCCTGTTGGCGGTTACCGGTGCGGTACTGGCTCAGTTTGTCCTGCGCCGATTTCAGCGTTGCCTGCGCCTGGTCACGGGACGAGCGGGCGTTTTCCAGATCGTTGGCGGAAATTGTGCGGCTTTTCCACAATCCCTGCTGACGCTGATAAAAGTTCTGCGCGTAGTCAAAGGCGGCCTGCGCCTGTTTGACGGCGGCGGCGGCCTGGGCAATCTCTTCATCGCGATAGCCTGCCAGCATCAGGTCATACTGTGCCTTTGCGACTAAGACGCCCGCTTTGGCCTGCATTAATGCGTTTTCATACGGCGCTTTATCGAGCGTGCCCAGCACCTGCCCGGAGGTGATGGTATCGCCTTCGTCAACCGCCAGTGAAGCGAGTCGGCCGCCGACGCGAAAGCTTAAATTGACGGTGCGAATGTCCACATTACCGTACAGCGTCAGCCCGTTATCCTGCCGACTTTGGTACCACCACGTTCCACCAGCAATCACGGCGACAAGCACCGCCACGGCCAGTCCGATAACGACGGGTTTCTTCATGAGTCCAGACTCCTTTGCGTTAAACCTTGCAGAATGAGATCGATATGACAGGTGATCGTCTGGTAAATCAGCGCAGTTTTCTCCTCATCAAATTGCGACCAGCCTGTGCGCTTGAGGATCGTTTCCTTTCCCAGACGAAACGCCAGCACTTCCCCTAACAGCGCATGGGTATGCAAAATGGTTTGGGTATCTTCGGCATCACTGCCGGTATAGGCCGCAATCAGCCGCGTCAAATGGGTGTGCAGTGGGGCGATAACCTGATGGTGTATCAACTGATAGGCTGCCGTTGGGGAGAGCTGTTCGCGCGAGATGAATTTGCTGAGATTCACCGTGTCTTCCTGGGTCAGCAGCATGATCATGTTCTTACACGCGCGCAGAATCAGCTCGCGCATTGCAGCGCGATCGGGCTGCGGCTGGGCGAAGAGCTGTTCCGCCTCCTCGGCGTGAGGACGAAACTGCCCGCCAATAAAGTCGGCAATCCACTGGGCGCAGGCGAGGTAGAGGTCATCCTTTGAGCCAAAATAGTAGGTAATGGCAGCGATATTCTGCCCGGCCTGCGCGGCGATATCCCGGGTGGTGGCATGCAGGCCATATTCACCGAACTGCGCAAGGGCAGCGGCAATCAGCTGGCTTTTTGCCTGCTCGCCTTTGGTCGTCATGGTTGAGGTATTCATGGCATGACCTAAGTATTAATCAATCGATTGATTAACATTATGACTGATTTTTACGCTTGTCCAGCCCAGCGCTTTATTTTGTTTCAGGTACGCTCCGGGATAATTTATGCGGTACGTCACAAAAACTGCTACACTCCGCCCCTTCATGACACTGTGGTTTTTGTCATCTCTTTTGCGAGTATCTCCCTGAAAACTACACCGGGAACGGTCGGGGCGGTTCGGAGTAGTTATGTCTTTTGATTCCCTGGGTTTAAATCCTGATATTTTGCGCGCCGTTGCAGAGCAGGGCTACCGTGAACCCACCCCTATCCAGCAGCAGGCGATCCCTGCGGTACTGCAAGGCCGTGACCTGATGGCCAGTGCGCAAACGGGTACGGGTAAGACAGCGGGCTTTACGCTGCCGCTGCTGCAGCATCTTATTTCCAATGAACCGCATGCTAAGGGACGTCGCCCGGTACGTGCGTTGATCCTGACTCCAACCCGTGAACTGGCCGCGCAAATTGGCGAGAACGTGCGGGATTACAGCAAATACCTGAACATTCGCTCGCTGGTGGTTTTCGGCGGGGTAAGCATCAACCCGCAGATGTTGAAACTGCGTGGCGGCGTAGACGTGCTGGTGGCAACCCCTGGCCGTTTGCTCGATCTGGAACATCAAAACGCCGTCAAATTGGATCAGATTGAAATTCTGGTGCTGGATGAAGCTGACCGCATGCTGGACATGGGCTTTATCCACGACATTCGTCGCGTACTGGCTAAATTGCCGCCGAAGCGTCAGAACCTGCTGTTCTCCGCGACCTTCTCCGACGACATCAAAGCGCTGGCTGAGAAATTGCTGCGTAATCCGCTGGAAATCGAAGTCGCGCGTCGTAACACGGCGTCCGAGCAGGTGACGCAGCACGTCCATTTTGTTGATAAGAAACGCAAACGTGAACTGCTGTCGCAGATGATTGGTCAGGGCGACTGGCGGCAGGTGCTGGTCTTCACCCGCACCAAACATGGTGCCAACCACCTGGCGGAGCAGTTGAATAAAGACGGCATTCGTAGTGCGGCCATCCACGGCAATAAATCGCAAGGGGCGCGTACGCGTGCGCTGGCTGATTTTAAATCCGGCGACATTCGCGTGCTGGTCGCCACGGATATCGCGGCGCGTGGCCTGGATATTGAAGAGCTGCCGCATGTGGTGAACTATGAATTGCCGAACGTGCCGGAAGATTACGTCCACCGTATCGGTCGTACCGGGCGTGCGGCGGCAACCGGTGAAGCGCTGTCGCTGGTCTGTGTTGATGAACACAAACTGCTGCGTGACATCGAGAAACTGCTGAAAAAAGAGATCCCGCGTATCGCGCTGCCGGGCTATGAGCCGGACCCGTCCATTAAAGCCGAGCCGATTCAAAACGGTCGCCAGCAGCAACGTGGTGGTGGCGGCGGCGGCGGTCGTGGCCGATCCCCACAGGGGCAAGGTCAGGGCGGTGCAGGCCGTGGTCAGCAGCAACCGCGTCGTTCAGAAGGTAGTGCGCCTAAAGCCGGGGCCAAACCTTCGCGCCGGTCAGGTGATGCGAAACCGGCGAGCGATAAGCCGCGCCCGCCACGCCGTCCGCGCAGACTGTCTTCGGCAGAGTAATGCAGTAAACGGGAAGCCCGACCGAATGGTCGGGTTTTTCTTTTTGCGACCCGTCTAAGAAAGTGCCACAATAGTGGCTGTTTATACAGTATTTCAGGTTTTCTCATGGCATTGACCGCTGCGCTAAAAGCGCAAATTGCTGCCTGGTATAAGGCGCTTCAGGAACAGATCCCCGACTTTATTCCCCGTGCGCCGCAGCGGCAGATGATTGCTGACGTCGCTAAAACACTGGCCGGGGAAGACGGGCGACATCTGGCGATCGAAGCGCCGACCGGCGTCGGGAAAACCCTCTCGTATCTGATCCCCGGTATCGCCATCGCGCGCGAAGAACAAAAAACGCTGGTGGTGAGTACCGCCAACGTCGCCTTGCAGGATCAGATTTACAGCAAAGACCTTCCCCTGCTGCGAAAAATTATTCCCGATCTTAAGTTCACCGCCGCCTTTGGGCGCGGGCGGTATGTGTGTCCGCGCAATCTGGCGGCGTTGGCCAGCACCGAACCTGACCAACAGGATCTGCTGGCGTTTCTTGACGACGAACTCACACCGAACAATCAGGAAGAGCAAAAGCGTTGTGCCCGGCTGAAGGGCGATCTGGACAGCTACAAGTGGGATGGTTTACGCGATCATACCGATATCGCCATTGATGATTCACTGTGGCAGCGTCTGAGCACCGACAAAGCCGGCTGCCTCAACCGTAACTGCCACTATTACCGCGAATGTCCGTTCTTTGTGGCGCGCCGTGAGATCCAGGAAGCCGAAGTGGTGGTGGCAAACCATGCGCTGGTGATGGCGGCAATGGAGAGCGAAGCGGTTTTGCCGGATCCGAAAAATCTGCTGCTGGTGCTGGATGAAGGGCATCATCTGCCCGATGTCGCACGCGATGCGCTGGAAATGAGTGCTGAAATCACTGCCCCCTGGTATCGCCTGCAACTCGATCTGTTTACCAAACTGGTGGCGACCTGTCTGGAACAGTTTCGGCCAAAAACCACGCCGCCGCTGGCTATCCCTGAGCGTCTGAACGCGCACAGCGAAGAGCTGTATGAACTGATTGCCTCGCTGAATGCGATTCTGAATCTTTATATGCCCGCCACCCAGGAGGCGGAGCACCGCTTCTCAATGGGCGAATTGCCCGCAGAGGTGATGGAGATTTGTCAGAGGCTGGCGAAACTCACCGAAATGTTGCGTGGGCTGGCGGAACTGTTTCTCAACGATCTCAGTGAAAAAACCGGCACCCACGACATCGTGCGCCTGCATCGGGTGATTTTGCAGATGAACCGTGCGTTGGGCATGTTTGAAGCGCAAAGCAAGCTGTGGCGTCTGGCCTCGCTGGCGCAATCGTCAGGCGCGCCGGTTTCCAAATGGGCCACCCGCGATGTGCGCGACGGGCAAATACATGTCTGGTTTCACTGTGTCGGGATCCGCGTCAGCGATCAGCTGGAAAGGCTGCTCTGGCGCAGCGTGCCGCATATTGTGGTGACATCAGCCACGCTACGTTCGCTGAACAGTTTCTCTCGCTTGCAGGAGATGAGCGGACTGAAGGAGAAAGCGGGCGACCGTTTCGTGGCCCTCGATTCGCCCTTCAACCATGTAGAACAGGGGAAAATCGTCATCCCCCAAATGCAGTATGAGCCGCTTATCGACAACGAAGAGCAACATATTGCGGAGATGGCGGCCTATTTTCGTCAGGCGCTTGAGAGCAAAAAACACCAGGGCATGCTGGTATTGTTTGCCAGTGGCAGGGCGATGCAACGGTTTCTTGAGCATGTGACGGATTTACGTCTGCTGTTGTTAGTTCAGGGCGATCAGCCACGATACCGGCTGGTGGAGTTGCACCGCAAGCGGGTAGAAAATGGCGAACGCAGCGTGCTGGTGGGTCTGCAATCTTTTGCGGAAGGGTTGGATCTGAAAGGTGAATTGCTCACTCAGGTTCATATTCACAAGATTGCTTTTCCACCTATCGACAGCCCGGTGGTCATCACCGAAGGGGAGTGGCTGAAAAGCCTGAACCGTTACCCCTTTGAAGTGCAGAGTTTGCCCAGCGCGTCGTTTAATTTAATCCAACAGGTGGGGCGATTGATCCGTAGCCACAGCTGCTGGGGGGAAGTGGTGATTTACGACAAGCGTCTGTTGACCAAAAATTATGGGAAGCGTTTACTGAATGCGTTACCCATTTTTCCGATAGAGCAACCTGTCGTGCCAGACGTTATAGTAAAAACAAAAGCAAAAGCGACTCGCCGCAGACGGCGCTAATGGTGTGTGCACCCCCGCAAGGAGTTTTCGATGGATTACCGCAAAATCATCAAAGAGGTTGGGCGAGGTAAAAATCATGCCCGCGATCTGGACCAGGACACCGCGCGCGGCCTGTATACCCATATGCTAAAGGGGGAAGTCCCTGACCTGGAAATGGGCGGCGTACTGATTGCGCTGCGCATTAAAGGAGAGGGCGAAGCCGAAATGCTGGGCTTCTATGAGGCGATGCAGAACCACACTATTCGTCTGACGCCGCCAGTGGCAAAACCGATGCCAATCGTGATCCCCAGCTATAACGGGGCGCGTAAACAGGCGAACCTGACGCCGCTGTTGGCTATCCTGCTGCGTAAACTGGGTTTTCCGGTGGTGGTTCACGGGGTGAGCGAAGATCCGACTCGTGTATTGACCGAAACCATTTTTGAACTGTTGGGAATTACGCCGACCCTGAATGTCGGTCAGGCGCAGGCAAAACTCGACGGACACCAACCGGTGTTCATTCCCGTCGGCACACTGTGCCCGCCGCTGGAAAAACAGCTGGCGATGCGCTGGCGAATGGGGGTGCGTAACAGTGCCCACACGCTGGCGAAGCTGGCGACGCCTTTTGCAGAAGATGCCGCCTTACGTCTCGCCAGCGTTTCTCATCCGGAATATGTCCCTCGTGTGGCGAAGTTCTTTGGTGACATTGGCGGACGCAGTCTGCTGATGCATGGCACCGAAGGGGAAGTGTACGCCAATCCGCAGCGCTGCCCGCAAATTAGCCTGATCGATAAGCGTGGAGTGCAGGTGATTGTGGATCGCCAACGTGAGATGCCCGAGGAGCCGGTGCCACTCCCTGTCGCGAAAGATCCAGAAACCACGGCGCGTTGGATTGAGCGCTGTCTGATGGGTAGCGAGCCGGTTCCTGACGCGTTGAAAATTCAAATGGCCTGCTGTCTGGTGGCAACTGGCGAGGTGGAGACACTGACAGACGGTCTGGCACGCGTTGGTCAGAGTTTTTAACGGATTCAGGTAAAAAAAAGCCCGTCCAGTGGTGGACGGGCAAACAAAGGGTAACACACAGGTCTATGAGGGTTGGAGCAGGGCGTCTGTTGGCATACAGACAAAAAATTATTTGTAGATAACCGCAGTACCGCTCATTTTGTTGTTGCTGTATGCAGAGGTAATGCTATAGCTGCTTGCGCCAGCAGCAGCGGCTTTTTCAGCCAGTTTCGCTTCCAGACCGTCCAGGGTAGTGGCGCCTTCCGCAGAAACTACACCGATTTTATTCATGTCTTGTGCTTGTGCAGCCGTTACCGGCTCGGCAGCGAAAACGCCAAAAGAGAGTCCAGACAGAG
Source organism: Citrobacter sp. GW821-FHT07H02 (assembly GCF_059418505.1). NCBI lineage: Bacteria > Pseudomonadati > Pseudomonadota > Gammaproteobacteria > Enterobacterales > Enterobacteriaceae > Citrobacter > Citrobacter sp. GW821-FHT07H02. The sequence goes on from NZ_JBWKPZ010000001.1 coordinate 445,625, forward strand.
CGATAGCGGCAACAGCATATTTGATGGTTTTCATAGTTAATTTCTCGCAGGTTATTCTGTTAGTAAGACGATGTTCCGTCGATGTGATAAGTATCACGTTATTTAGCGAGAGATAAAATCGAATAGAATTGACGGCGTTAATCAAAAATATTGAATGACAAATAACTTATTGATTATTAATAAATTCGGATTATGCATTTACAGTTCTTGTTGTTGCCGTTTACAGAGCAAAGGATAACGGCACATTTTGCTACGCAGTTCGCCAAAAACCGTGAGCGTAAAGAAAAACGCGTCGCGCGATTTTTTCGGTAAAGATAAGTCAACGTAACTGGCTATCTTTCGATCCTCTGCGATTATATCCTGAGAATATTTCGTTTATTGAATCTTTCTCCTGTTGGCAGGCGAGGCATAACCTCACTCCCGGAACGGCTTTGCGTCGGGCTTCGGGAATAGGATCGCCACACTCTTCGCATTCATGCAGACTTTCCCCCTGGGGTAATTCCCCGCGAACGCGTGCGACAGCATCTTCAATGGTATTGTTGATCTGCTCATTCACGGCGTCGTCATTTGCCCATCCGGATGCCATAAGCCGTTACCTCCACATTCATTTGATAGGGTAATTGTAGTGAATGTGGGGGCAATAATCGCACCGTCAAGACAGCGTCTTCTCAGATCTCAGACCATTCACGCAGCAGGTTATGGTAGAGGTTGAGTAAAGAGAGGATCTCCTCACTTTCGCCGCTGCGGCTTTTGAGCGACTGGATATTTTTGTCCAGTTCAAACAGCATGGCGCGTTTCTTGTCATCGCGGATCATCGACTGGACCCACATAAATGATGCAACGCGGACTCCCCGCGTCACGGGGGTGACGCAATGCAGGCTGCTGGAGGGGTACAGCACCACATCGCCAGCCGGTAACTTCACCGTATGCTGCCCGTAAGTATCGTTAACAATCAGTTCCCCACCGTCATAGCTCTCCGGCGAACTCAGGAATAGGGTGGCAGAAAGATCGGTGCGCATCCAGCCGCTTTCCGGGTGGCTGCGTACTGCGCCATCAACGTGAAAACCATAGGTTTCATTATCCTGATAGCGGTTAAACAACGGCATGGAAATTGTTTTCGGCAAGGCGGCCGAGAAAAACAGGGCGTTCTGGTTGATGGCTGACAGTACCGCCTTCTGTAAGGCGATATACAGCTCGCTTCCGGTATCAACCTGCTGGTTATTTTTGACCTGAGCACCCTGAGCGCCAGTGGTTGCCCGGCCATCGATCCAGTCAGCCTGCTCGAGTTGTTGTCGACATTGCGCGACGCCTTGCGGCGTTAAAACGCCCGGAATGTGATACATCATGTGCGATTCTCCGAAAAGTGGGGCCGGGGCCCCACGCGATGCAAATCAGAAATGCATATTGGCCGTGAACAGGAAGGTTCTGGGTTCACCCGGATGATAACGGTATCCGCTCTTGTTAATTGAGGAGACGTAGTCAGTGTCAAACAGGTTGTAAACATTCAACTGGAAATCGAGAGTGCGGTTCACGCGGTATCCCAGTTTTGCATCCGCGACCCAATAACCTTCGGTATAAGACGGCGTGCCTACCGCACCGTCGGAACCCCGGTGCATGCTGCCGATATAGCGCGCGCCAGCCCCGACGGAGAGATCGCTGGTGGCCTGATACTGGCTCCACAGCGTAAAGGCGTGTTCCGGCGTATACGGCAGGGAAGAGGAACCATCCTGCGCCACATCTTTACCGTCGCGAATGGTAGCGTGCTGTTGGGTGTAGCCGCCGATAACCTGCCACTCCGGCGTGATGTTCCCGGCAACGGAAAGTTCATACCCTTCTACGCGTTTCTTCCCGTACTGGGAGTACGTCCCGTCGTCGTTCTGTTCAACTTCATTTTCGATATCGGTGCGGAATATTGCGGCGGTTAACAGCAGACGTTTATCCAGCACTTCCCACTTGGTGCCAATTTCGCTGGTTTTCGCTTTCTGCGGTTTGAAGTCAGTACGGTTAGCGCTGTTGCCGCTGCCGCTCTGGGCGAGGGCAAAGTTATTTCCGCCTGGCGGTTGCTGAGAAATGGCGTAGTTAACATAAATATTGCCGTTGTCCGTCAGATGGTACAACGCGCCTGCTTTCCAGTTCACCAGGTTACCCGATTTCGCGGTGTCCACTGTCGTGACCGGGGAACCTTTCGCTGCGCCCGCCGGGCACGCCACCGCGCCGCGACCAGTGCCGCCACAGGCGGTGGCGCTATCGTACTCGGTACGGTAATTATCGAGTCGAATACCGCCGTTGAGTTCAATGTCGCGGGTGATTTGCAGGGTATCAAACGCGTAGATGCCGAAGGTGTCGGTCTGGCCATTGGCGTTTGCGCCATTACGGGTCAGCCCGCCAATGTGGACGTTGCTATTGGGGTTGTAAATATTGACCGGAGGCGGCGTCAGAGGATTTACACCGTAGTTGGTCTGGGTTTCACGGGTAAATTCAACACCCGTGCTGATGTCATGCCCGATGGAGCCGGTATAAAACGTCGACGTCAGGTTGGTCTGGTTGGTCAGGATCTTGTTGCTGACATCTTTGGTATTCGCCAGACGGGACCAGGTCCAGGAGTCAACGTTGCTGTCAGGCTGTGTGATGTTCGATGCGCCGCCCATCACGGCGGTCATCAGATAATCCTGTTTGACGCGCGACCAGCGTGTGGTGTTACGCAGGGTGGTGCTGTCGGTCAGATCATGTTCGAAACGCATGGTGGCGGTGTCGGTCGTGGAATCGTCGTAGTCAGAATCCGTGCCGTAAAAATTGTGCGTATCCACTTTGCCAGAACTGTTGAGCGCGGATGTGCCAGCAGAAGGCGCAGAATAGCCAGGTAAACCAATGGTCGGGATACCCCCGTCTGGCGTGTTGTGCTGGGTCACGTGCAGATAGTTCAGATACAGACGAGTCGGCGTACTCAAACCGAAAGCGACGGAATGGGCGACGCCGTAACGTTCATTTTTAACGTTATCACGGCCCGCATCGTGCGTTTTTTCGCCCATCAGGTTCAGGCGCGCGGCGGTGGTTTCGCCTATCACCTGGTTAATATCCAGCGTACCACGGCGAAACCATGCGCTCCCCACGCTGGCAGAAGCATCAATACCCGAGTCGGTACGTGGCTGTTTGCTGATCATATTGATTGAGCCCGTCGGCGCGCTGCGGCCGTAGTCGGTCCCGGACGGGCCTTTTATCACTTCAACCTGTTCGGTATTGAAGGTATCGCGCGTGACGCTGCCAATGTCACGCACGCCGTCAATATAGATGCTGTTTGAGGTATCGGCGCCACGCATATAAACCGCATCGCCGGTGGTGGAGTTACCGTTCTCGCCTGCAAAGAAAGCGCCAACGCCGGGCACGTTTTTCAGAGCATCGGTCAAATTGGTGGCGCCCTGATCTTTGATCACCTGTTCTGAAATCACCGTCATTGTGCGTGTGGTGTCCGCCACCGGGCGTGAGAATTTCGGATCGGCGGATTGCGTCGGGGCGTAAAGCGACGGGGTGGAGGCCTCCACGACTAACGTATCATCCTGTTTCTTTGTCTGTTCATCTGCGGCGACAGCGTGTGCAACGGGTGAAAGTCCGATGCACAGACCGGCAAAAAACGTGAGCGAATGGAAGCTACTGGAAGGCAGGTTGCGATTTTTATCCATGTTAATAAGCGACTTTTTATTATTTGATTGATATTTCCACGCCGCGAAGGGGACATCTCTGCGGATGTCATGCCACTGCAGGTCTCGTCGGTGTGGAATCGTAAGTGATAATGATTTTGATAAGGATTATCACTTGGCGCGACTTTCTATCATTCATTCGTAAAAAAATAAATACATTTATTTACATGGCTCTCAAATTTCACACATAGTGTTTACAAATTAAGCGGATATTGAAGAAGCGAAAGAGCGACAGGAGAGGAGGAAACTGCATCCAGGATGAATGCAGTTGAGCAGGTAACAGCGTTATTTGTAGATGGTTGCAGTGCCGTGCATCTGATTATTACCGCCAGCGGAGTTAACCACAAAACCTTTAGCGCCTTGCTCACGCGCTTTTTCAGCCAGTTTATCTTCCAGATCGCTCAGGTTAGTCGCCCCTGAAGCGGAAACGGTACCAGACGCTCTTAGCTGTCCGGTTTCTGGACTGGTGATTGGCGGTGCGGCAAATGAGGCAAACGTCAGGCCGGTAAGTACGGTGGCTGCAAGTAAAGTGAGGCATTTTTTCATGATGACTTCCTCTGAGAAACAACAGGTAGTGCCTGATAAGTTTAGGACGTCAGAGGACGACAATTAACGCAAAAAATCGATGAAGATCTGCTCATTTTTTGAACAATATATATTGACGAATATTGACAAATCAAGGACATAAATATTGCTTATTTGGGGAGCTCTGGCAGTAAAATTTATGTGCTTTGTTGATAACCTTCTGGCGTCATAAAGGTTTTCGCCGCTTAAGCATGTTTACCGCGTTGCGTTATACGGGTATCTTACGCCGCTGTTAAAAGGAGAATGCCATGTCCCCCCAGAAACCGGGATTACACCCCCGTAACCGTCACCACAGTCGTTACGATCTCGCGACATTATGCCAGGTCACGCCAGAGCTGACGCAATTCCTCGTTCGCACGCTAGGCGGCGAACAAAGCGTTGATTTTGCCAACCCGCTGGCAGTAAAGGCGTTGAACAAAGCGCTGTTAGCGCATTTCTACGCCGTGACGAGCTGGGATATTCCGGACGGTTTTTTGTGTCCACCGGTACCGGGGCGTGCGGATTATATTCACCATCTTGCCGATCTGCTCGGTGAGACGACGGGAACCATTCCAACCACGGCGAGCATCCTGGACGTGGGCGTGGGGGCGAACTGTATTTACCCGCTGATTGGGGCGCATGAATATGGCTGGCGCTTTACCGGAAGCGAAACCAGTGATGAGGCGCTCGCCAGCGCTCAGGCGATTATTAAGGGTAATCCGGGGTTAACCCGGTTAGTCCGTTTGCGTCGACAAAAAGATCCTACGGCGATTTTCAACGGCATTATTCATAAAAATGAACAGTTTGAAGCCACCCTGTGTAACCCGCCGTTCCATGACTCGGCCGCTTCTGCGCGTGCCGGCAGCGAGCGTAAACGCCGTAACCTCGGGCAGGATAAAGACGATGCGCTGAATTTTGGCGGGCAGCAGCAGGAGTTATGGTGTGAAGGCGGCGAAGTGGCGTTCATCAAAAAAATGATCGCGGAGAGCCAGGCGTTTGGCCATCAGGTGATGTGGTTTACCACGCTGGTCTCGCGCGGTGAGAATTTACCCCCGCTGTATCGTGCCCTAACGGATGTTGGCGCGGTCAAAGTCGTTAAAAAAGAGATGGCCCAGGGGCAAAAGCAGAGTCGCTTTATCGCCTGGACCTTTATGGATAACGATCAGCGTCGCCGCTTTATGACGCAGAAACGCTGACCGGCCTAGAGCGTCGGTTCGTCTGGCGGCAGAGGTTGCGCCGCCGCAGTCCCTCCGGTCGGTGCCGGTAGAACCTGATACGTTTGCACCGGGGTACGGATATTGGCGAGGTCAAAGTGTTTTTTGACCTGAGCGTCGAGCGCGAAGCGGACAGTCCACTGCTTCAGCGGCAATGTGGTAAACGATACGCGCAGCGTAAATGACGTATTGGTTAGGCCCACAATGCCGGAGAATGACGGCTCGCCAATAATCAGGCCGCGCACTTCGTCTATTTCCATCACCGCCGCAACGGCATCTTTCAGCGCCTGGTTAGCTTTGTCGGCATCTTCATGACGATCCACATCATAATTCGCCACGACCGAACCAATACCGCGTACAAAGTTGGCGAAGGTGGTAATCGATGACCACGGAACAATATGGTAAGCCCCGGTATCCTGACGTACGCCCACTGAGCGAATAGACATCCGTTCCACCGTCCCGGTTAACGGGCCGATCGTCACCAGATCGCCGGTGTTCATGCCGTTTTCAAACTGAATAAAGATCCCGGTAATAATATCTTTCACCAGCGTTTGCGAGCCAAATGAAACCGCCAGCCCCAACGCCCCGGCGCCTGCCAGTAACGGCGCGATATTGACCCCGATTTCCGAGAGCACAATCATGATGGTGATGGTACTGATGATCACCGCCAGCGCATTACGAAACAGCGTGAGTAACGTGCGCGTGCGGGCGCTGGGCAGCGGACGCCCGTGGACATCGGAGGCCAGACGGTTTTCTATCAGGCTGGCCAGTACAGTCCAGCCAATGGCAGAGAAAAACAGAATCAGCGCGATGCGGATCAGGATATCAACCGTTTTTTCGCCTGCCCCGTAATGCAGCCAGTTCCAGAAGTCGAATAATCCCCAGGCATTCAGCAGTAGCATCGCGGCGATACAGACCGTCAGGAATCGCGCCACTTTCAGCGCCATAGAAATCCAGTTATTGAGCCGCTTTTGCAGCTCAGGGTAGTTTCGCTGCGTTTCAGGAGACAGGGTGATGGTTTTGGCTATCCAGCGAGAGAAGACCCCGGAGATAAACGCGGCGGCACCAACAATGATCAGACTGCGTACCGTGGCACCCATCATAAATTTCAGGCTATTGCCGGGATCAAACAGAGAAAAGAAAAACAGCACGATGAAATAGGCGCTGGCCAGCCAGTGCCACACCAGGGCAAAGGCGCGGATAAACAGACTAAAAAACGCCAGCGAACGTTCCGCCAGATCCAGCAGATGCTCAGTGATCTCCTGCTTGTTTTTGAAGATCAGATACAGTGCCCATAAGGTGATGCACAACATGATGATGACGTTGGCCATCGCCCCAACCTGGACATTCACCTGGTTGGAGATAATGGGGACGGCGACAATCAATCCATAGCCAATCAGGCTGCTGAGCGAACTTAAACGGCGGTTCCAGTAGCGTGCTCCGGCATTCTGAAGATTAAACGGGCGTAGCTCTGGCACGCCAGGGCAAAATATCAGGCGCAGGATAGCCTTGAAAAATTCAATCAGCGCAAACGCATTGAGGAACAGACTCTGCTGAAATGCGATGGTGCGGCTACCGGCGTTCATTTTGTCGCTCAGGATCTGCCCGACAAATAATGTCAGCGCCAGCAGCAGCAGGTCGATAATAAACGCGCCGACAATCATTGCGGGTAGCTGTAGCCAGTTACTGCGATCGCGATTTTTGTTACGCGCCCACTGACCCATTTTGCGATACAGCGGCAGCGTACACAGACGGATGACCCAGTAAAAGGTGAAGACGGAGGCCGCCAGCATTAAAAAATGGGTCAGAGCATTTGTAAACGATTGTGAATTGAAGGGTTTGTGCGGGGCGTCGGTAATATTGCGATAGAGTTGGGCAAACTTCCCGGAGAGCGCATCGCCGTAGTGGCGACTGATGTCAGTGACATTCTCCAGCACGGTTTTTTCTTCAGCAAGCGTAGGGGGCGTGATTTTAGGCACCGGCTCTGCGGGAGGCGTCTTCGCGACTGACCGTAACTGCGTAATCAATTCTTTGCGCGACGTCTCGTTTTCCAGCACGTCCGCGAGCGCTGCATAGGCCGCTTTCTTTTGTTCGACATCAGGTTCCGTTGTGGGTGCCGCGCCCGCTTGAGACGGTGTGCCCGTCGTTACGCCGGGTATCGCGACTGCATGGGCGGGAGCGCCCAGTAGAATGAAGAGGATGAACAGAATCCACCGCATGACTCCTCCAGTGAGAAAGTAAAACAAAAGGATAAGTATAGAGGATGGGGGAGGAGGGATTTGAAATGGGACAATTCGCAGGGAACCTCCCTTCCGAAAGAAGGGAGGTAAGAGCGGGGATCAGGAGACGTGCTGTAAAAATTCCTGTAAACGCTGACTGGGTGGATTTTCAATCAGGGTTTGCGGGTTACCGTCTTCCGCAATGCGGCCTTTGTCGATAAAGATCAGACGTGAGGCCACTTTCTCGGCGAAGCCGATCTCGTGCGTCACGATCACCATCGTCATGCCTTCTTCCGCCAGATCCTGCATCACTTTCAATACTTCGTGGCGCAGTTCCGGATCGAGCGCGGAGGTCGGCTCATCAAACAGCATCATTTTGGGCTTCACCGCCAGCGCACGGGCGATCGCCACGCGCTGTTGCTGGCCGCCGGAAAGCTCAGACGGGTAGTGATGAGCGCGTTCCGCCAGCCCGACTTTCGCCAGCAGCTCTTTGGCCAGTTTCTCCGCGTCCTCTTTTTTCGCGCCGCGTACGCGCTGTGGACCGAACATGACGTTTTCCAGCGCCGTCAGATGTGGGAAGAGGTAGAACTGCTGAAACACCATCCCGGCTTCCTGGCGGATTAAGCGCTCGTCCACTTTCGGATCGTTCACTTTCAGGCCATCGACGATCAGATCGCCAGAGGTGATCTCTTCCAGCTTGTTGATGCAGCGCAGCAGGGTGGATTTACCGGAGCCGGAAGGCCCGATAATGACGACCACTTCGCCCTGACGGATGTTCAGATCGATGTTATGCAGCACCTGGGTTGGACCAAAATGCTTAGAGACGTTTTTAAATTCAATCACAGGATTTTCATCCTTCTTTCCAGACGACGCAGAATAAAGCTCAATACCAGCGTAATGATCAGGTAGAACACCGCAACGGCGCTCCAGATTTCCAGTGCGCGGAAGTTACCGGCAATGATCTCCTGGCCCTGACGGGTGAGTTCAGCCACGCCGATGACAATGAACAGTGAGGTATCTTTAATGCTGATGATCCACTGGTTACCCAGCGGCGGCAGCATGCGGCGCAGCGCAAGTGGTAAAATAACATGACGAATGGTCTCTGTGCGAGAGAGCCCAAGCGCCAGTCCGGCTTCGCTGAAACCTTTATGTATTGAGAGCACGGCCCCACGCGTAATCTCGGCGATGTAGGCGCCAGAGTTGATCATGATGGTGACGACGGCGGCGCTGAACGGGTCAATCCGCAGATCGTTAAACGCCATTGGCAATGCGAAGTAGATAAACATTACCTGTACGACGATAGGCGTACCGCGGATAACTTCAATAAAGACCAGCGCAACGTGGTTGGCAATCCAACCGCCATAGGTGCGCGCAAACCCTGCTGCCAACCCGATAACCAAACCGCCGGCCAGACCAAGGATCGAGATCCACAAGGTCATTTTGGCACCTTCAATAAGAAGCGGAATGGCGGGCCAGATGGCACTCCAGTCAAACTGCATATGTCGTTCCTGTTACCGTGGTGAAATTATTCAAATGCCCATGTTGCCGGATGTGGACAGGGGCTAAAACGTAGGCCCGGTAAGCGTGAGCGCCACCGGGCACGACGAGCCGATATTCAGGCTGTTTTATTTAGGTTCAGTACCGAACCATTTTTTGTAGATTTCGTTATAGGTGCCGTTATCACGCAGCGTCTTCAGCGCGCCGTTCACTTTCTCGCGCAGTTCATCGCTGCCTTTCGGGAAAGCAATACCGTACTGCTGCGCTTCCAGAGACTCACCAACCGCTTTAAACTGGCCGTTGCCCGCAGTTTTGATGAAGTACAGGATGTTCGGCGTATCATGCAGAACAGCGTCTGCGCGGTTGGTGCCCAACTCCATATACGCGTTATCGATGTTCGGGAACTGACGCAGATCTTTGGTTTTGATGTTGGCTTTCGCGTAATCAACAGAACCGGTTCCGCTCTTCACGGCAACGACTTTACCATCCAGGTCTTTTACGCTTTTGACGTCGTTGTTGTTCGCTTTCACCATCACTAACAGACCACTTTTGTAGTAGCCATCAGAGAAGTCGATCGCTTTTTTACGTTCTTCTGTAATGGTGATGCCTGCCAGCGCCAGATCGATGTTTTTGGTTTGCAGCGCAGGGATGATGCCGCTGAAATCCATCGGTTTCAGTTCATAATCCAGCTTCAGTTCTTTTGCTACGGCAGCCCACAGGTCCACATCAAAGCCAACGTATTTGTCGCCCTGTTTGAATTCAAACGGAACGAAGGCCGTGTCGGTCGCGACAACCAGTTTCTTATCCGCGGCGTGAGAGGACACCGCAAAAGCCAGGGTAAGTGCAGCCAGTGAAACTTTTAATACAGACTTCATAGCATTTCCTTTTATATCCACGGGGCGATCCCCTGCGAGAACAGATAATGTAATGAAAAAAACATGCCAACTTTGCAACTCATTGTTTTAACAGGCATGTGTTTTATGTCGTTGCACAATAAGCAGGGCAAAGTCGACGCTTCGCACCGTTTTGGGGCACTGAATTAGTGCAGAATTGTCCTGGTGCAAACGGTACGACTATTTAGCGTAAAAATTGTTGCTAAAACAATCTCTCGTTAACGATTGTGTGAAGTGATTATTACAATTTATTCACTTTGGTAGGACGGGAGGATCCTTTGGTGCACCATAAAAGTGCAAAACCCCCGCCAGAGCGAGGGTTATTAGAGGGATTACTTATGACGTGCTTATTCGATGTTGGATTCAATGAACCACAGGAATTTGTCGAGATCGCGAGAGGCGGCGGTGAAGATATCTGCGGTGTCTTCATCTTTCGCTTCGCTGATGGCTTTACGCACATCGTTAGCGACTATTGCATAGCGATCGGCCAGCTCTTTCAGGTGATCCTGTACGGTATGGATATCCAGGGGGTAGCTTTTCAGCGGCGTCTTGCTGTTAATGACTTGCGTTGTGCCTAATGCCACGCCACCCAGCTGTACTGCGCGTTCAGCCATCGTATCAAGGTGATCGGTCAATGCGGTACGGAAGCCATCCAGCATTTCATGTACGGCAATGAAATTGGCGCCGCGCATGTTCCAGTGGGCCTGCTTGGTTATCAGTGACAGGTCAATAAACTGGATCACCTGACGATTCAACAGCTCGATTGTCGCTTTCTTATCGCTGTCAGAGACATCGTTACGGGTATAAAGCAGATTAGACGCTTTCGTTTTTACCAATTTAGCGGTACTCATAATCTCATATCCTCTTGATGTTTTGTGTCCCAGGTAATTAACGAAACTAAGTATAGCAGCAGATTTAACCCCTGCTTTTTTGGTTGTGCCTATTGCATTAATAGTGTCGATGATGGGAAATATAAAAACAGATAAAAATCAATCATATAGTTGTTTTGTTGCGTATTTGTTACTTATTTTAAACAGGGATTGAAAATGAGAATAAATATGCCAACGAGAACGCCAAAAATAAAAGGATATCAGACGGTTCAGCAGGGGAGAATATTCTGCATGATGATGCACATCATGCAGAACGGCGACGTTAATTAATATCGACTTGCTCTATTTTGGTTTCACGACGCAGGGTGAGCGTTGAACCCATGGATGCCGCAATGATGGCGCATAAGGCCAGCGTCTGTACCCACGTCAGCGTCTCTCCCAGGAAGATCATCCCGGACACGGCGGCCAGGGCAGGCTCCATACTCATCAGCGTGCCAAAGGTGCGCGTGGGCAGGCGTGTCAGCGCAATCATCTCCAGCGAGTAGGGCAGTGCTGTGGAAAGGACAGCGATAGCCAGGCCTATTGGGATAATCGACCAGTGCCACAGGGCATCACCCGCCTGGAGGACGCCAAGCGGGACAAAAACCATTGCGGCAATGAGTGAGCCGACTGCGACGGTGGCGGGACCGTGCTCCTCTCCCGCGCGGTGTCCGGTGAGAATATAAACCGCCCAGCAGGTGCCTGCTCCAAGCGCCAGTAACGCGCCGGTGAGATCAACATGAGAGACATCCTGTCCCAGCGGTAACAGAAACCAGAGCCCGAGGACGGCCAGCGCCACCCAAATAAAATCAACGGGACGTCGTGAAGAAAACAGGGCCACCGCAAGGGGACCGGTGAATTCCAACGCAACGGCGATACCCAATGGCACCGTCTGGATCGACAGATAAAAGAGGTAGTTCATTCCCCCCAGCGACAGTCCATAAAGCACCAGAGGAAGACGTTGTTCTTTTGCAAAACGCAAACGCCAGGGTTTAAAGAACGCGATAAGGATTAACGTACCCAACGCAAGGCGCAGCGCAGTAACGCCCGGCGCACCAACGAGAGGGAAGAGCGTTTTCGCCAGTGAAGCCCCGCTTTGAATAGAGGACATGGCAATAAGTAAAACCAAGATGGGTAACCAGACTGGCGTTTTTCGTGACGACCCCGGCATCCTTTCTCCTGTCAATAAGTGTGTAGAAAAGTAAAAGGGGGAGTGTAAAGGAAATAACCCTCTGGCGGTTGAGTATTCGTTGAAAAAAAAATCCAGAAAATCCGTAAAATGGGTGTTTGTTGATGGATTAATAATCTGCGTGATTAGGATTAATCTGGATGAACGTGCCATATTTTGCGCGTAATAATGGTGCAATCATGCGGAAAAGTGATGTTATTTGAAAGAGATAGCGAGCTTTGGAAACGTTCTGTTACATGAAAGGCTTCGTTAGACATCGCGAATCACAAAGAGTTTCTCATCAATATTTGATATATTTAAAGCTTAGGATTTACTTGAAGCACATTTGAGGTGGTTATGAAAAAAATTGCATGTCTTTCAGCACTGGCCGCTGTACTGGCTATCTCCGCAGGTACTGCTGTAGCTGCTACTTCTACCGTTACTGGTGGTTACGCTCAGAGCGATGCTCAGGGCCAGGCCAACAAAATGGGCGGTTTTAACCTGAAGTATCGTTACGAGCAGGACAACAACCCGCTGGGCGTAATTGGTTCCTTCACCTACACCGAAAAAAGTCGTACCAACAGTGCAGGCGATTACAACAAAACCCAGTATTACGGCCTCACCGCTGGTCCGGCTTACCGTCTGAACGACTGGGCAAGCATCTACGGTGTAGTGGGTGTTGGCTACGGTAAATTCCAGGAAACGAATTTACCGACTGACAAACACGACACCAGTGACTACGGTTTCTCCTACGGTGCCGGTGTTCAGTTCAACCCGATCGAAAACGTTGCTCTGGACTTCTCCTACGAGCAGAGCCGTATTCGTAGCGTTGATGTTGGTACCTGGATCGCGGGTGTTGGTTACCGCTTCTAATCACTACGGTGATATGAAAAATCCGCCTCTTGGGGCGGATTTTTTTTGTCTGAAAATGGCGAAAGCGACGGGGGATATCTCATCCCCCCGTTCGGTTATCACGATTTGGTGTCGAAGATGTCAGTGCCAAGGTGGTTGTAATCCACCTTCTGTAATTTGAAGTTGGTAATGAAGGTAGGCCCGGCTTTCTGCTCAGAGATGAAACGGTATTTGGTAGTGATCTCTTTTGTGCTGATCCCGGTCCATTGTGCGAAAAAGCCCAGGAAGTCATTAGCGGAACGGCGCGCTTTGATTTTGCGGTGGGTTTTATCATCGCTGGAGATCACCATAAACGGCACCTGGAAGTTCTGCTGGAACTGATCATCATGCGCCAGATATTGCACCTCTTTTCCACGCTCTTTAAACGCCAGACCGTGATCGGAGAAATAGACCATCGAGAAACTGCTGCCGCTATTGCGCAGCTGGTCGTACAGCTGGCGTAGCAGGTCGTCAGTTTGCGTCATGGTGTAGAGATAGCAGGATGTCTCTTTTGACTGCACGAATTCCGCGTATTTACCTTGCGTACGATCGCAGGCCTGCGGATGAGATCCCATTAAATGCAGGACAATAAGCTGCGGCTGCGTATGCTCGGTTTCGAGTACCTGGGCGGTCATTTTTAACAGCGCTTCGTCACGCGCATTTTTGTTCGCTTCAAAGTTACCGTCTTTCAGGAAATGCACTTCGTCAGCACGTTTCGCAATACTGGCGATAGCGGTGTCGTACTCGCCAATTTGCCCCTGATTAGAGAACCACCACGTCTGGAAACCGGCGCGGTTGGCCAGCGTCACAAAGTTATCCTGATACTGCGGTTGATTGTCCACCACACGGTTAAGCGTCAGGCCAAGCGATTTTTGTGTGGATCCGCTCGCAGCAACGTAATCCATAAAAATATTGCCGTTGACCGTGCTGGCGAAGGGGGTGTTATCCCAGTGACCGCCAAACGCCCCCAGCGCGTCCCGGCGTGCACTTTCGCCAATCACCACCACATAGGTATGGTATTTGGGTTTGACCGCCGTCACAGTCCAGGTGTCTTTCATACCGGCCAGTTTCGCCATCCGCGCCTTTTCATCAATCACTTCATTGTTATTGACGATAACGTCTTTGACGAAGCGGAACACCGGATAACCCGTATCTTTCAGTTTAAAGACGCCGCCCCATGCCAGGTTTTGTACGGGGGTAACAAAGAACACGATGATGCTAAACAGCAGGCACAGGCTGTTGAGCGTATTCCAGGGCTTCTTTTCGGTCTCTTTTTTGCGGCGGATAGCAATCACGCCCAGCGCAAAAATGAAGACGCCCACCAGGTAGTTGTACCACGGGAAGATCGTCAGGATCTCGGCCGACTCTTCCACGTTGGTCGAATGCATCGCCAGCAGGGTATTAAAGTTGGGCGAACCGTATGCCTGGCCGAACGGGAAATACATTGCGGCGATCAATGAACATACGCCGACCAATACCTTTTGCGTACGCGGCGCGCTGCGCCATAGCAGCAGCAATATGCAGGTAAAGGCTGCACTATAAAGCAGGCTAAAGGGGTAACCCAGTGCGAGGTTAATCAGCAAAGATTGTAAAAAGTAAAAGGCCGTCCACGGGGTAATGACCCGGCTGCGGGCAATAAGCGAGTCTTTGAGGGTTAAATTCATATGCCACTATTACAAAAACGCCATGTGCTTACCCTGGCGCAAAGGGTTAATGCCTGCCTGAGAGTGCGTGAAGAGGGTATCTGCGTGCCGCAATATATGCAGGGCTGCAAGAAGATAGAACTTGCTCATGTTTAGGTCAACTACTACAGCGAAAATGTTTTGCGAAGGGGATAACAAATCAGACAAAAAGAAGGGGTATTTGCGCTGAAACGATAAAATGATCTGTAGTGGAGATAAGAAAATGATGCGGCGTACCGCGACGCCGCGTTAGCGTGAGGAGGGTTTATCCTGCTCTGGTTTGCCGTTGATCATTTCGCACAGCATTGAGATCAGCATTAACCGTACCTTAAAGGGGGAGTGACTAAACACGCGCATGCACCTCTTGAATTCGTTCATATAAACCTCCTGACTTCTCGATCCCATCAATCCGTGAGGGATGACTGTATTACATACAGATATAGCACAGGCTATATTATATAGCTATTGCTAAAACGTTAATTTTTTGTGCCAGGACAACTCTGGTTTACAATGACTTCTCTTACATCAGATACAGTCAACACGTCACAGTCATGGGGAAGCAGAATGAGTCGTCGCGCAGGTACGCCAACAACAAAAAAAGTGACGCAATTAGTGAATGTCGAGGAACATGTCGAGGGGTTTCGTCAGGTCAGGGAAGCGCACCGTCGTGAACTGATTGATGACTATATCGAGCTGATTTCCGACTTAATCATCGAGGTCGGGGAGGCGCGTCAGGTCGATATGGCGGCCCGACTCGGTGTTTCGCAACCCACCGTCGCCAAAATGCTTAAACGGCTGGCCTCGGTCGGGCTGATTGAAATGATCCCCTGGCGAGGGGTGTTCCTGACCCCGGAAGGGGAGAAACTGGCGCAAGAGACCCGTGAGCGGCATCAGATCGTTGAAAATTTTCTGCTGGTGCTGGGTGTGAGTGCGGATATCGCGCGCCGTGATGCAGAGGGAATGGAGCATCACGTGAGTCAGGAAACGCTGGAGGCTTTTCGACTGTTTACACAAAAGAACGGAACCGCATCTGAATGAGTCTTCCCTTTTTTTTGCGCGCGCTCAGGCGCGATCGCTTTTTTCAGTTGTTGATGATTATTGGGATTGGCTTAAGTTTTTGTGTACCGTTTGCGCCTCGTCGTTGGCTCGCTGCCATTGACTGGCATACCATTATTACCCTCAGCGGTTTAATGCTGCTGACAAAAGGGGTTGAACTGAGCGGCTACTTCGATGTGCTGGGGCGCAGAATGACCCGCAGGTTTGCCACCGAGCGTCGTCTGGCGATGTTCATGGTGCTGGCGGCCGCAGGGTTGTCGACATTTCTGACCAACGATGTGGCGTTGTTTATCGTGGTCCCTCTCACCATTACCCTCAAAAAACTGTGCGCGATTCCGGTTAATCGGCTGATCATTTTTGAAGCGCTGGCGGTGAATGCCGGTTCACTGCTCACCCCCATTGGCAACCCGCAAAATATTCTGTTGTGGGGACGTTCTGGCCTGTCATTTACCGCCTTTACCTGGCAGATGCTGCCGCTCGCTGTCGCAATGATGCTGACCTTACTGGTGCTGTGCTGGTTCTGTTTTCCGGCGAAAGCGCTGCAATACCATACCGGGACGCGCTCGCCAGACTGGCAGCCGCGGTTGGTGTGGTGCTGTCTCGGGCTGTACATCGTCTTTCTGAGTTCGCTGGAGCTGAAGCAGGAACTGTGGGGACTGGCGATTGTGGCGGCAGGATTTCTGGTACTGGCGCGCCGGGTAGTGCTCAGCGTTGACTGGACGTTGCTGCTGGTGTTTATGGCGATGTTTATCGACGTGCATTTATTAACGCAGCTTCCCGCGTTGCAGGCAATTTCAGGCCATATCGGCACGCTTTCCGGGCCGGGACTTTGGTTGACGGCTATCGGACTGTCGCAATTTATCAGCAACGTGCCCACGACGATTTTACTGTTGAACTATGTACCGCCTACGCTGTTGCTGGCATGGGCTGTTAATGTCGGCGGTTTCGGTCTGTTACCGGGCTCGTTGGCAAATCTGATTGCATTACGCATGGCAAACGACCGACGCATCTGGTGGCGTTTCCATCTGTATTCGTTACCGATGTTGGTATGGGCGGCGTTGGTAGGGTATGGATTGTTGCTGTTGAGATAGCGCTTAGGCAGGATGTTGGCTGGCGTGTTAAAGGCCCGATAAGCATAGTGCTATCGGGCCTTTTTCATGGAATTAGTTCAGACGAACCGGCATACCAGAACGGTTCTGTACTGCCTGTTCAACGACGGACTGATCGACGTCAGGCTGACCGGTGATGCTTGTAATGCTCTTGTTCAGCGTAATCGGCACGATCTCACCGCCTTCAAACTGAGCTTCAGTGGTCGACAGCGGGTTATGCACCTCAATGTAGCGGCTGCCGTCTGGCTCGGTGGTGGCTTTCACAGGCTCATCAATGAACTGAACGCGCGTACCGACCGGCACATTCTGAAACAGGAATTTGATGTCTTCGTTACGCAGACGCACACAACCGTGGCTCACGCGCAAACCAACACCAAAGTTGGCGTTAGTCCCGTGGATAGCATACAGACGGCCAATATACAGTGCGTACAGACCCATCGGGTTATCCGGGCCGGCAGGCACGACCGCAGGCAGCGGTTCACCCGCAGCACGGTATTCGGCGTGCATTTTTGCCGTCGGCGTCCAGGTCGGGCCTGCTTTTTTACGTTCCACTTTGGTGGTCCAGTTGATCGGCGTATCTTTACCTAACTGGCCAATACCAATCGGCAGCACGATAACGGTGTTGGTGCCTTTCGGGTAGTAGTACAGACGCATTTCAGCACTGTTGATGACAATACCTTCATGCACGGTATCCGGCAGGATCAACTGCTGCGGAATGTTCAGCACCGTACCGCCTTTCGGCAGGAAGGTATCCACGCCAGGGTTCGCTTCCAGCATGTTGGAAAGACCCATCTGGTATTGGGCTGCAAAATATTCCAGCGGCTGGGTGTTGCCTTCCGGGACAGTGATGACCTGGTTTTGACCAATCACCCGGCTACCGTCTGTCGGAAGTGGATACGTAACGGCTGAAGCAGTGCTGCAAAAGCCAACAACTGCGAGTGCCGCCGCGAAAAACGTTGTCAATTTCATATTCATATTCATTTATGCGAGATTCAGTGCCAGGCAGGCTATTGGGTTGAGAATTCTGTAGTGTTGGGAGCGCATTATATGTGCATTCGGGTTCACAGGGAAATCAGATGTGTACGAAATCACATTTTTCCCTTGATCTGACCTTTTGTTCTGCATTCCTGCTCCTGACAATACGCGATCTTATTTAAGACTTGTGGCATAATATGCGGTTTGTCACATATTTTTCTCAGGATACGCCAGTGTTAGTTTCCAGCAACGTCACCATGCAGTTCGGCAGTAAGCCGCTGTTTGAAAATATTTCCGTCAAATTTGGCGGCGGCAACCGTTACGGCCTGATTGGCGCGAACGGTAGCGGTAAATCCACCTTTATGAAAATCCTCGGCGGCGACCTTGAGCCGACGCTGGGTAACGTCTCCCTCGATCCCAATGAGCGTATTGGTAAGCTGCGTCAGGATCAGTTTGCGTTCGAAGAGTTCACTGTACTGGATACGGTGATCATGGGCCACGCTGAACTGTGGGAAGTGAAACAAGAACGCGATCGCATTTACGCGCTGCCGGAAATGAGCGAAGAAGACGGCTATAAAGTGGCCGATCTGGAAGTGAAATACGGCGAGATGGACGGCTATTCTGCTGAGTCACGTGCTGGTGAACTGCTGCTGGGTGTTGGCATTCCGGTAGAACAGCATTACGGCCCGATGAGCGAAGTCGCTCCCGGCTGGAAGCTGCGTGTGCTGCTGGCGCAGGCACTGTTCTCAAACCCGGACATCCTGCTGCTTGATGAACCGACCAACAACCTGGACATCGACACCATTCGTTGGCTGGAGCAGACGCTGAACGACCGCGACAGCACCATGATCATTATCTCGCACGACCGTCACTTCCTGAACATGGTCTGTACGCACATGGCGGATCTGGACTACGGCGAGCTGCGTGTTTATCCCGGTAACTATGACGAGTACATGACGGCGGCAACCCAGGCGCGTGAACGTCTGCTGGCCGATAACGCCAAGAAGAAAGCGCAGATTGCCGATCTGCAGTCCTTCGTTAGCCGCTTTAGCGCCAACGCCTCGAAATCGCGTCAGGCAACGTCACGTGCGCGTCAGATTGATAAAATCAAGCTCGACGAAGTGAAGGCTTCCAGCCGTCAGAACCCGTTCATCCGTTTCGAACAGGACAAGAAACTGTTCCGTAACGCGCTGGAAGTGGAAGCGCTGGCCAAAGGCTTTGATAACGGTCCGCTGTTTAAAAACTTCAATTTACTGCTGGAAGTGGGCGAGAAGGTTGCCATCCTGGGGGCGAACGGCGTGGGTAAATCGACCATGCTGAAAGCGCTGGTAGGCGACATGGCGCCGGATAATGGCACCGTTAAATGGTCTGAGAATGCGCAAATTGGCTACTACGCGCAGGATCACGAATATGAGTTCGAAAACGATCTGACCGTTTTCGAATGGATGAGTCAGTGGAAACAGGAAGGTGACGACGAGCAAGTTGTTCGTAGCTTCCTTGGTCGTCTGCTGTTCAGCCAGGACGATATCAAAAAGCCCGCTAAGGTGCTGTCCGGTGGTGAAAAAGGGCGCATGCTATTCGGTAAGCTGATGATGCAGAAACCGAATATTCTGGTGATGGATGAACCGACCAACCACCTGGATATGGAATCTATCGAATCGCTGAACATGGCGCTGGAGATGTATCAGGGCACGCTGATCTTCGTTTCTCACGACCGCGAATTCGTTAGCTCGCTGGCAACCCGCGTGATCGAAATTACGCCGGAACGCGTGATCGACTTCACCGGTAACTACGAAGATTACCTGCGTAGCAAAGGCGTCGAATAATCAGGCTCTAATACTGCCTGAGTAATGCCCAATGCAACATTGGGCATTTTTCCTGAGACCTTCCCCCGGCTTGTGGTCTGGGGAAGGTGACAAACCCCATACTTAACGCTTCGACACCGACGTGTCTTCCTGCAAATATTTCTTACCGACGTCCAGATACTGCTGCCAGTCGTAATGAAAGAGATCGTGAACCCCTTCCCGGTAGTGATAGTTCAGACGACTGTGTAACGGCTGTCCTGTTTTTGGCTGTTGGTCGGTTGTGAAAATATCATCGGTATAAAGCTGATAGACGCTTTTGGCGGCCACAACAGATAAAAACTCGCCTTTGGGATCTGACCATTGATCCTCTTTCGCGCTGGCGACATACACCGGACGGGGGGCGATCAGGTCGATCAACATATGCTGGTCTACGGGTAGCGCATCAATGTTATTGGCATAGCTCGCGTATTTGACCGAGAACCAGTGCGGGAAATCGGTGGTGATTGACGCCAGCGTTTCGCCATAGTTACGGCGTGCCAGCGCCGCGCCGCCTTCACCGGCGTTGTTGGCGATGACGTAGCGAAAACGCAAATCATTGGCGCCTGCCCAGAGTGCCGTTTTGCCCAACCGCGAATGACCGATGACCGCCAGACGGTCGCTGTCGACATCCTTACGGGTCTGCAGATAATCCGCGACGGCGCTTAAACCGCCGGCCCAGACGCCAATCGCGGAATAGTCTCCCACCGCTTCACCGGGACGGCTGGTTTGGATAAAGCGTTTAAAATCAGCAGGGTTATCGGCGACGACGTCACCATAATACAGGGTGGCGACACCGAAGCCTTGCGACACGATGTCATCGAATGGCCAGCGATAGGCGCGCACGCCGCGCGAGGCGGGGGTGAAGGTATTGTGCAGCGTCGTGACCTGTGTGGGGTCGACTTTGCTGCCGCAGACCAGCGGATTCGCCCATTGCGTGGAAACAGGCAGTGCAGGATTGAACGTCACCCCGTGGTTGCCGCAGAAGTTATACCCGACGAATACCGGCACCGGTTTGGCGGAATCAGGCATATACATCAGCAATTGCGCAGGCCGACCGTCCAGCGATAAATCCACGGTCTGCCAATAGCCTTTGGAAAGCGTTAAGGGATGCTTTGCCGATGTTTTTATAACTTTCACCTGCTTAAACGTGAAAGTTTTGCCGTACACGTTGTCATGAAACAGATTTAAAATTTCACTACGCCGCGTTGTTTCCCATGTGAGTCTGGCATCCTTTGTGCCCGCCGGAATTGCCTGCGGCAGCGACAGGGTGCCTGTTTTACTTTCATCGTAATTGGGTTTGAAGCCTTCGGCGGCAAAGGTTGAAGGGGCGGTGAAGGCGGCAAGCGAGACAACGACAGCTAAGATAGTCTTGTTCATAAAAACTCCGTGAAGGGGTCCATTCATGTCCGACTCTCCCAAAGACGCCCGTCGTGGGCGTCTCTGTTAACAGGTAAGAACCGTACAAGGTGGAACTCACCGTTGATGTCACTGCAATGTGGAGGTGGAGAGGCAAAAATGCGCATCGTCTCGTGAAACTTCTTTGCCATCGATAAACACGGTGCGTGGGTCATTGCCCACCAGCGTAACGGCCAGTTTGTGCCACGCGGGCTGATAGTGGCCTTTACGGGTGAAGTTCACATGGATCGCGCTGGCGCTGCAACGCATCTCCCACGTAAGCCACAGCGCATTGCCTTGCTGATAATTCCAGCTCTCGCCATCATCTTCAAACAGCATACCGGTCGTCGTACCTGTGCCCTTCACGGGGAAGAGTTTCAGCTCGCGCGTATCATCTTTTTCTGCGCTGACGTGGGTGATGCGTTCGCTCAGCGGTAAACCGGCGCCTGCCCGTACCAGCAGCGGCAGTTTTTCCAGCGGGGCATCGCGGGTAATCCACTGGCCGCCAGAGAACCATTCATGAGTGTAAAAATCGTACCAGCCTGTTTCGTTATCCGGTAACCAGATGCGGCGCTGGCGCTGGCCCTCTTCAACTACGCTTGCGACTAAAATATCGCGGCCAAGCAGGAAATCGTCGCACTCTTCGAAGGTTTGCGTGTCATGCTCATGGTCGAGGAACGTTGGGCGCAGCATCGGCTCATCGTCGGCATGGGCTTGCCAGAGCAGGGTATAAAAATAGGGCAGTAAGCGATAACGCAGCTCAATTGCACCGCGAATGGCGGGCGTCACACCCGGGTACATCCACGGTTCATTGACCGTATGGTCATCATTCCAGGAGTGAATGGTAAAGCGTGGGTGCATCACGCCATTCTGTACCCAGCGTACGAACAGTTCTGCATCCGGTTTGTCGCCAGAAAAACCACCTACGTCGTGCCCCACGTTAAACAGGCCGGAAAGGCTCATCCCCAGCCCCATTCTTGTGTTGTAGCGCAGCGTGTCCCAGTTGGTGCGGTTGTCGCCACTCCAGGTCTGGACGTAGCGCTGCATCCCGGCGCAGCCGGAGCGCGAGATCAGATACGGGCGTTTTTCCGGGGCAAAGCGCTGCTGGGCTTCCATAGAGGCGCGCATCATCAGCAGAGGCATCACCGGGCGAATGTGCTTAATGGCGATTTCCTGGCCAAAACCGTGACAGCGGGCTTCGCCGTCCCACACTTCAAACTCGTTGTTGTCGTTCCAGGTCGAGTCGATGCCCATCTCCAGCAACTGGGTCGTCACGCCATCCTGCCACCATTGAATAGTCTGCGGGTTGGTAAAATCGAGATTAGACCCTTCATCGTCCCAGAAGCTGGAGCGTTCCGGCGCATTCGTTTCTGAATCACGAATGAACAGACCTTTTTCCGCCACTTCGTTATAGCGCGGATGGTCTTGCAGCAAGCACGGCTTGATGTTGGCCGCGAGTTTCAGCCCTGCGTCATGGAATGCGCGGGACATCACTTTCGGCTGCGGCACTTTGTCGTAGTTCCAGTTGAAGACGTAGCGCTTGCCGTTGATCGAGGTATAGCCAGAAGAAAGCTGGAATGAGTCGCACGGAATCGCGTGTTCTTCGCACAGGCGAATAAAGTTCATCAGCTGGTTTTGCGCGTCCGGCGCGTCGGTGTAGTGCATGGTCGAGCCGCTGTAGCCCAGACTCCACTTCGGTCCGAACAGCGTTTTTCCTGTCAGACGCACAAACGCTTTGGTCACGTCCAGCACCCGCTTGCCGGTAAACATGTAGTAATCGATATCACCAGCTTCCGCCTGCCAGCGGCGATACGCGGTGTGATAGTTGTCAATTTCATTACCCAGATCCAGCCAGCAGCTGCTCAGGTTGTCATAAAAAAGACCGTAGCTCACGTCGTCGCGGCGGGTTATGGTGAAGGGAATATGTTTGTACAGCGGGTCGGTGCTGACGGCGTTATAGCCCATCGCATCCAGATTGCGCATCTCATAGCGTTTACCGTTGCGCTGTAAATTACCGGCTTTCTCACCCAGCCCGTAAAAGCGTTCATCTTTTCGGCGACTCAGATAGTGCGCCACGCCGTCGCCGTGGGCATTCAGCAGATAGGCGCTGGTGCTGCGATCGCTCGCCAGCGGCTGCCAGTCGCCCGCCTCATCGCGATAATGCCACTCCAGCCACAGCGGCTGGTGGACGGTGACGCGCAGCTGTTCAGTGCTGATCGTCACGGTTTCGTCCTGCTGCTCCAGGGTCCACGCCGGGCAGCTAAAGCCGCTGAGGTCATCGCGATGGCGCCCCTCCCAGGGCACATCTTGTTTAGGTGCGATGCTCCAGGTTCTGTCCAGCGCCAGCGCGCCTTTACGCTTAATCAGTACGCGGAACAGATTCTCTTCCAGTACATACAGGCATACGCGGTGCTGGTTATCCACCAGCAGCTCCAGATGATGCGCTGATTGCTTATCAACGATCCAGTTCTTCAGGGTTTTCATATGCAATACATCCACTATCAAGCGCGCTTGGCGCGACGTTCAGCAATAAATGCCACCAGGAAAATAGCGCCAATCAGGTCGAAGAAGCCCATGGCGATGAAGAGTGGGTTAAAGCCGATTTTGTCAGCGGTAACACCAATCAAAAGGGAGAACAGGAAACTGGCGATCCACGCCGCCGAACCGCGCATGCCGTTGACGGTCGCCATCTGACCTTTATCAAATGACTCCACGACCAGCGCACTCAGCATGCAGGAGATGATCTGATGCCCGAAGCCGCCGATGGACATCAGGATCACGGCAACAATCGGATCCCGGGTGATCGCCACCGCGGCGAGCGAAATCATCATAAATGCGCCGGTGACGGAGCTGGCGATGGTTGAGTTAACGCGTGAGTAGCCGAACAGGCGGGTATAGAGTTTGGTCAGATAGCCACTTGCCACGCTGCCCAGATCAGCGGCGAGAAACGGCAGCCAGGCAAATAAGGCGATCTGCTTGAGATCCATATTGTATTCTTTGGCGAAGTAGAGCGGCATCCAGAAACTGAACACTGCCCATGCCGGTTCCGCCATAAATGCCGGGATGGCGATACCATAAAAACGTTTGTTTTTAGCGACGCCTTTCAGCGCGGTGAAGAAGGGCTGTTTTACGGGCGCGGGCTCGTTGTCCTGCTTGATCCAGGCCAGCTCGTCCTTGCCGAGATTCGGGTGTTTTTCCGGGTTATGGTAGAACGCCCACCACAGAATCACCCACAGCAGCGCCAGCACGCCGGTGAACATAAATGCACCCTGCCAGCCAAAAGAAGCGTGGGCAAAGTAAATAATTGGCGGCGCTAACATCGCACCAATTGAGAAACCCACACCTGCCCAGCCAGCGGCAATCGGGCGTTCGGTTTTCGGGAACCATTCGCCAAGGGTTTTGGCGTTGGCCGGGGTGGCAGCGGCTTCGGCACCGCCCATAAAGAAGCGCAGAATAGCCAGATGCAGCCAGTTCCCGGCGCCAGCGTGAGCGATACAGGCAATGGCCCACAAACAGGCGCAGATCATAAAGCCGAGCTTCAGGCCGATCACATCAATCAGCCAGCCGCACAGGGGCTGGAAAAGGGTGTAAGCGAGCTGGAAGGCGCCAACGATCCAGGAGTATTGTTCGGTGGTAATACCCAGACTGTCTTTGAGCTCCGGGGCCAGAATACCTAACGAGTTTCGCGTGATGTAGTTAACTGTGACGCCAAGTAAAAACAGCACCAGCATATACCAGCGCAAGTTTTTCATGACACGGCGGGTTTTGCTTGCCGTAACTGTGTTGTTAATGTCCTGACTCATTTCTTTCTCCACAAGACGGACGATATAGGGAAAATTCATTCCAGTTGTCATACAGATTTGTATCGATTTGATATGTATCTGTTTTATGGTCTAAAGCTGACATACAACTAGTATGGGAGTGGTGTAACAAATTCACCTTAAGGGAGAAAAGAGGTGGGTAATAGCGGATTTTGTGCAAGCTTTCTCATAACGATTGTCTTTTATTTGTCATGATGCGCCGGACACCCGTTACTGCTTAATCTCAGGGTTATGAAAATTTTTTCATTTGCCCGATGGAGCGAGATCACAAAATGGATAAAAGGCTCAAAATCGCCGAAATTGCCGCCCGTACGCAGCTCTCCATCAGCACCGTTTCCCGGGTGCTCGCGGGGAAGGCCAACACCAGTGAAAAAGCACGCAGTAAGGTACTGGCCTGCGCGCGGGAACTGGGGGTGATGGACGGTATGGCGGCGGGGCGGCTGCTGCTCAATAACCTGTTGGTTTTTGCGCCACAACGGGCGTTTGATGAGCGGTCCGACATCTTTTACTACCGGGTGCTCCAAAGTTTAAGTAAAGGGCTGGTTTCCCATGAGGTCAGGCTACGCTATTGCGCGCTGGAAGAGCTGGACAGCGATGCCCAGCTTTTTCTGACGCGTATTAACGAGCCGGAAACGCAGGCAGTCATGCTGCTGGGTATCGATGATCCGCATATTCATGATCTGGTGGTGGATGTCGGGAAACCCTGTATGTTGATCAACTGTCGCGACAGAAGACAGCGTTTGCCTGCGGTCGCGCCTGACCATCGCGCGATTGGCGAGCTGGCGGCTGACTATCTGTTTGAGATGGGCCACCGGGAAATCATGAACGTGTTCTGTCTTCGTCGTTACACGATGGAACTTCGGCTGGCGGGCGTTCGCGATGCCTGGCAGTCGCATAATCTGACGTTTAATGATCAACGCGATTTGCTAGTGGTGCCCAGTTTCAGCGCGAAAGAAACGGAGCTGCAGGTAAGCGAATGGTTGAAGCACACGCCAGCCAAAGCGCTGCCGACAGCGTTTCTGGTGGGCGGTGATTTTATGGCCGCAGGGACGATCAGCGCACTGCAAAAGCAGGGGTTGCGTGTGCCGCAGGATGTCTCGGTAATGAGTATCGACGGATTTAATCTGGCGACGATTCAGGATGTTCTCTTAACTGCTGTTCATGTCCCGCGCGATGCGCTGGCAATAGAGGCCGTGCATATGCTCCAGCAGCGGCTGATGCGCCCCGATGCGCCGGTCGGTACGCTGTTGCTCAATGGTTCGCTGGCAATCCGCGAATCTGTCCGGCGGATACGTCAGGGAAAACGACGCACCGCCGTAGAGAGAGAAGGGCTGTATGACGATTAAGCCATACCCAGCGCGCGCTTACCGTGAATATTCAAATCATCGAGCGTAAAGCGTCCTTCCCAGTTGGTTTCATAATCCTCGCGGGGGAAGTCGCCCGGCGAGGCGCCTTTCTCCAGTGCTGCTTTGACTTTGTGCGCGTAAGCCAGATTTTTTTCGCACAAAGGCGCTGCGGGGATGTACATCACGTTACCCCAGCCTTGCTGGTTTTCAACGGGTGCCACGGAGTGAATGACGTCGCAATGCCACCAGACAGAGTCACCGGCTTCCAGTTGTGGAATGCTGGTTAACGCTTCAATCAACAACGGATGCCATTGTTCAGAAATGGGCAATACTCTGCCTGGCGCGACGCCGCACAGTTCATCTTCCGGAACATCATCCAGCAGAGGGCGTAACAGGACATACGCCATCGCTTCCGGGATCGGCACCACGTGCAGCAATCCCTGACCGGGCAACATATCGGAAAGCGCGGTCCAGCCCTGGAAAGTACGGAACACCGAACATTTGGTGGTGTTCTCTACAGTGTACTCTTCCACGTCGGTACGGTGCGCAGCGTTCCACGGATCGTACTGATCGACATTGCCGCCAAACATCTGCGCGAAGACCTGTTGATACGCAGGGAGCAGCCAGCGTTCCAGGGCGCCAGAGTCGGTATGCGCGCCAAGCCCTTTTGAGGTTGTTCCCGGCGGGCGGCGGCGAATACGATCCGGGTAGATAACGCTCACATCCGGGTTAAACCACTGCTTACCGTCGCTTTCAAAGGTCCACAAACGGTTGAGGAACGACTGGGCGTTAGCCATCTCCTCGCTTTGACGCGCCTGCATTTGCGCCTGTGACCAGTAGATCGGATAAATTTCCGGTCGGGAGGCGGACAGTGTCCCGAAAAAGTTATCGCCCGGGCCTTTATACACCTCGTCAAAATGGTTGCGATCCAGGTAGTCGAGCATGGACTGATCCCAGTCCAGCGCCTGTTCCCGCGGGAAATGCTGCTTAATGACCACGCAGCCGTGTTGTTTAATCTCTTCTCGCTGGGCGTTTGTGATGCGACCTGCTTTCATGTCGGCGTAAGTGAGTTCAGGCCAGACAGTTTCGCCGCATGCTTTACGCGCATTAATGTCCGCCACGCGGGTTGCAATCACATCACTGAGTTTGTCAAAAACCTGCTGAACATCACCGATTTGTGCTCGCAGCGCTTTTTTCATCTGCCGGATAGCGGATTTGTGGTCGGCGGGTAACGTATCGCTGGTAAAGGTAAGAGCCATAAACACCTCACTTAAACTTTCATTCGAAAGAAATGTAACTTACAAATGATACTTTAAGTTAAAAATAAGTTAATGCAAGTTGAAATTTTCGACAGTGTGAAAAGAATGCAGAGAGAGGAAGAAAAATTTGAGCGCAATACGCTAAGGGGGGGCGTTCTGGAATTAGGGAGAACCTTTTACTCTGGTGAATGGTGACTCACCGCCGCCTCCCTGCGGGCCGCCCCGGCCAGTCGTCAACGTCGCATCGATTTTCAGCCGGACCGTGGTGTCGCTTCAGCATTCTGACTTTCAGTGGTTTCCGTCTGGCTGTTTAAACAACAACTCAGATGGTCAGGTGTGGGGAGAGTCCGGCCGAAAATTGTCGACGTGTTTCCGTAAGGCCGGGGAACCCGCAGGGATGCGGGTTCAGGGCGCGTTTTACACGGACGTTACCTCGCGCCCGACCCGGTAGCCTGGAGGAATAAGCGGAGGTACACCGCGAAGCGGCAATTTTCCTGCCGGGAGCCGGGATTGTTAAGGGTGCGGCGATAGCACCCTTAACCCGTTCACGGGACATGAAATGCCAGAGAAGCGAGGAACATAAAGTGAACGGAACCCTTCGCAAAACCAGCATGTTGAATCTGCAGGGTAAATGCCTTATTGCTTTTTGGTTGGTCAGTGCTGAACCAACCAGCATTAAATCACAACGCTCCGGATTGATGAGTCATTCATTGAACGGGGCGGTTTTATCCAGTACGGCCTGAATAACGTTCAACGCGCCCTGGTGATTATTATCGTCAGTTGCATAGCGAGAGAGGGCTTTGATGCTGTCTGCGGCGTTCTTCATGGCAAACGAGTAGCGTGCCATTTTCAGCATTTCCGCGTCGTTGCCGCTGTCACCGATGGCGACCACATTTTGCGGTGACAAATTCCAGCGTTTTAACAGGCGGCTAATGCCGTTGGCTTTATGCAGACCCGGAATGATCAGGTCTATAAAGCCGAATCCGCTGGTGACCGGTTTCATAATACCGTCCAGTGCGGTATGCAGCGTGTCGATCATCATAGGGATCTGCTGATCCGGTAAATTCAGTGAGAATTTAAACAGCACGTCATCGATGTGGTGATAATCCTTCACCGGTTTCAGGCGGTGATAGTGTTTTGACATCAGCGCCACAAAGGCGTCGGGGGCGTTTTCGCTGATGTACGCGCTTTGCAAACCACAGGCGACGAAATTGAGCTGTTTATCTTTTAACAATTCACCAATCACGATGCGCGACTCGTGGCGGGTCAATTCGCCGTGAAACAGCTGTTTGCCATGCTCAAAAACCAGCGCACCGTTTTCGGCGACAAAAGAGATTTCATCTTTGAGCTCGGGGAAGAAGGAGATGAGTTGGTAATACTGATTGCCGCTGGCGACGACAAATTCAATATCGCGTTTTTTCAGTTCCTGATACTGCGCCATAAAACGCGCATGATCGTACTGCTTGGCGTCGTCGAGAAAAGTCCCGTCCATATCGGTGACGATAACTTTTACGGTCATACATTACTCTCCAGAATATTACTGCGACTAGCAACATTCTAATAACAATGTGACCTGAAGCACAAATTTAATTACGAATGAAAGTGAGAGGGGTACAGACGCTGTAGGCCGGATAAGCGTCAGCGCCATCCGGCAATCGTGAGGAGTGGCTGCCGGATGTCGGCGTGAACGCCTAATCCGGCCTACAACTCTTATGCCATCGTCCGTTTACAGCATATGTTCGGTACGGGCGATGATATCGTCCTGGGCATCCGGAGAGAGTGCGGTGAAGAAGGCGGAATAGCCTGCCACACGCACGACCAGGTCGCGATACTGGTCCGGGTGCTTTTTCGCTTCCAGCAAGGTTTCACGCGAAACGATGTTGTACTGAATATGCCAGCCTTTGTGCTCTTCAAAGAAGGTGCGCAGCAGGATCATCAGCTTCTGCTTGTCGGACTCGTTTTCCAGGGTGGCTGGATTCAACTTCTGGTTGAGCAGCACACCGCCGAGAATGGAGCCGGTCGGCAGTTTGCCGACGGATCCAATCACCGCCGTAGGTCCGAGGTGGTCAGTACCAGAAGAGGGGCTTGCACCTTCCGCCAGCGGCGTGTGGGCTTTGCGGCCATCCGGCGTTGCCATTGTCGCGGCGCCAAAAGGCACGTTGGCAGAGATAGAGGACGTACCGGCGTAGTAGTTGCCACCCGTCGGGCCACGACCGTAACGCGGGTTATGGTACTGTTTCAGTTCGTCGATATAGGTCTGGTAAGCACGGGCCAGCAGAGTATCGACGCTATCATCATCATTACCGTACTTCGGCGCGCCGTTGATCAGACGCTGACGCAGCTGCTCGTGGGTCAGCCCTTCGAAATCGTCAGCCAGTGCCGCCGCCAGCTGTTGTTGACCAATCGCACCCTGGTCAAAGACCAGTTTTTTCACTGCGGCCAGGCTGTTGCCCAGGTTGGCGATACCCACCTGCAGACCCGAAACCCAGTCATACTTCGCGCCGCCTTGCTTGATGCTTTTCGCCCGCTCGATGCAGTCATCGACCAGCGCCGAACAGAGAATGTCATGTACGTTCTCTTCCAGCATGGTATCGACCACATACTCAATTTCGATCGATTTACGGGTGTAGTAGCGGATCTGGGTATCCCAGGCTTCCATCACCTCGTCGAAATTGTTGAAGTTACCGGCAGAGAGCGCTTTTTCCTGCGGCAGGAAGACTTTCCCGCTGGTGGCGTCACGACCGCCTTCCAGCGCCGCCAGCATCACGCGCGCAAAGTTAATAAAGCTCATCCCGGTGCAGCGGTAACCCCATTTGCCGCCAACGGCGGTTTCGATACAGCCGATTGCCGCGTAGTCGTAGGCGTCCTGCGGGTCGATGCCGAGTTTAATAAATTCCGGAATAACGATTTCGTCGTTGTTAAAGGCTGGCATCCCAAAACCACAGCGAATCACCTGTACGCAGGCGTCGAGGAAGTCATTGCTCATCCCGGCGTGGTAGCGCACGCTGAGGTTTGGCTGCGTTGAACGCAGACGACCACAGGATTCCAGAATAGCGTAGGAGAGCGGGTTAACCGCATCCATAGGCTGGTCGTTAACCAGATTCTGACCGCCAATGGTGACGTTCTGATACAGCGGGCTACCGGCAGACGCTTTGGAGTGGGAGCCGGAGCGGATTTTGTTCACCTCCAGCAGTTTCAGCCAGCAGCTGTGCAGAAGTTCAATGGCGTGCTCGCGATCCAGCGTCTGGTTCAGCTCGACGTCGCGACGGTAGTACGGATAGAGATACTGGTCCATACGACCGAACGAGACGGAGTGGCCGTTAGACTCAATTTGCAGAATGAGCTGGATGAAGTAGCACAGTTGTAACGCCTGCCAGAAGGTTTTTGGCGGTTCGTGAGCGATCACATCGCAGTTTTCCGCCATGGCCAGCAGTTCGTCGCGGCGGCTTTCGCGCGTTTCGGTGGCCGCCATTTCGCGCGCCAGGTCGGCAAAGCGCTCGATGTGCAGACTCACCGCGTCGAGAACGATATCAATCGCTTTCAGGAACTGATCGCCGTGCAGATCTTCCAGACAGGTGAGGTTAATGCGGGAACGACGTTCGTCGACTTTGTGGCGCAGGCCATCGAGCCCTTTTTCCAGCACCAGCGGGAAGTTGACCGCCAGATGCGCATCGCCGGAGGTCATGTTGCCTTCGGCCTTGATGATCCCCGTTTCCAGCAGACCTTTTTGCTCATCGGTAAACATGCCGTAGCAGCGATCCTGAACGGTCTGTCCGCGCCACCAGGGGCAGACTTCATGCAGCACGCGTTTGTTCTCTTCGCTGACCGCAAAACCCGCACCCGGACGATCGGCGAGGTCATCGATCTCTTTTTCAATCCACGAGACGGTGTATTCCGGGAAGATAGGCGCAGCGCGGACTTCACTTGCCTGGTTGCCGATGATCAGCTCGTCGTGTTTGATCCAGATGGTACGTTCCGCCAGATGATGCGCCAGCGCCAGAGCACGACGAACCGGGATAGGCTTATTCAAATGCTGCTGGTACATCTCGGTGTAGTGCTGGGCGCGTTCGGTACATACCGGCGGTTTCACAATATGGATCAGCGCAGTTTTGTGTGCCTTGATGCGGTCGCTGAGTGTATCCAGTTTCAGTGTGGTCATGGGAATTATCCTCGTAAAGTCGCGGTCAAACCTTTCGTGCTGGCGTACTGTTGCGCAAAGTCGAGCAGCGCAGGCGCATCAAGCGGTTTGTCTGGGGCGTTGTAGGGTTGACTGAGTAAGTGGTATTTGTTGATGCCCAGCGTGTGGTAGGGCAGAAAATGGATTTCACCGACGTGCAGCTCGTCGGCGGCAAAATCGGTAATGGCTTTTATCGCCTCTTCATCGGCATTAAAGCCCTGAATCAGCGGCACGCGAATAATGATTTTTTTCCCTGCGGCAGCCACTTTTTTCAGATTTTCCAGCACCCGGGCGGCGTTGCCATCGGTCCATTGTTTGAACGGCGCGTCGGCTACATGCTTCAGGTCTGCCAGAAACAGATCGATATTCGGTAATGAGGGCGCAATGTATTTCCAGGGCACATGCAGGCAGGTTTCAACGGCAGTATGAATGCCTGCATCATGGCTGGCTTTGAAAAGCGCGGCCGCCAGTTCCGGCTGCATAAACGGTTCGCCGCCGGAGAGGGTAATTCCACCGCCGCTGCGATCGTAAAAGGGTTTATCGCGCAACACGGTGGCCATGATCTCTTCCACGCTTTTCATCTCGCCGCACACGGTTAACGCCTGTGTCGGGCAGCAGTCGGTGAGCGCATTGATATGGGCGTCGTTCAGTTTTTCACGGTGGATCAGCAGGCCATTCAGCGTACGCTCGCACACACCTGGGGCTGCCTGAGCGCAAAGATCGCACCCTTCCAGGCACAAACGCGCATCGTATAAAAGATCCTGCGTACGTGCGCGGCTCTCCGGGTTCTGGCACCAGCGGCAGCTCAGGGAGCAGCCTTTGAGGAACACCACGGTTCGTATACCTGGGCCATCGTGAGTGGAATAGCGCTGAATGTTGAAAATCATAAAACGGCCCTCTTGTTTCGTATAAAGATTAAATTACTTTCGAATGAAAGTTATATTGACGCAGGTCAACTAACTGAGCAGTTTTGCCGTGGTATCGTGAATCCATGCTAAATCTCACAGTTTGAGGAATGATTATGGAACTCTATCTGGACACTTCTGATGTCGATGCCGTGAAAGCCCTGGCGCGCGTTTTTCCGCTGGCGGGTGTCACCACCAACCCCAGCATTGTGGCCGCAGGTAAAACGTCGCTGGACGTGTTATTGCCTGAGTTATATGAAGCGATGGGCGGTAAAGGACGTTTGTTTGCCCAGGTGATGGCCACCACGGCAGAAGGAATGGTCAGCGATGCGCGCCTGCTGCGGGCGATTATCCCTGACATCGTGGTGAAGATCCCGGTCACCTCAGAAGGTCTGGCCGCCATTAAATTGCTGAAATCTGAAGGTATCCCTACGCTGGGTACGGCGGTTTACAGTGCTGCGCAAGGGCTGCTGGCAGCGCTGGCTGGAGCGGATTACGTTGCGCCGTACGTGAACCGTCTCGATGCGCAGGGCGGTGATGGTATTCAGACGGTCAATGAACTTCAGCAACTGCTGCACATGCATGCGCCGCACGCTAAAGTCCTGGCGGCCAGCTTCAAAACGCCGCGTCAGGCGCTGGATTGCCTGTTGGTAGGGTGTGAGTCTATTACTCTTCCACTGGATGTCGCCCAGCAGCTGATCAGCTCTCCGGCGGTGGATGCTGCGGTGAAGAAATTTGAGCACGACTGGCAGGGAGCCTTCGGGCGGACCTCTCTGTAAGTTCTGATACCGGGTGGGCGTCATGCTCACCCGGTCTTATTTACTTCCCGCACACCTCACAGCCCGGATTGCGCATCAACTTCATTTCGCGGAACTGGCAGGTCATGGCGTCATACATGACGATTTTGCCGGAAGCAGGCTTTCCGTACTGCGCCAGTAATTTAATCGCCTCCATGGCCTGCAACGAGCCAATCACGCCGATCAGCGGCGCCATAACGCCCGCTTCCACGCAGGTCAGCGCGTTCTCGCCGAACAAACGACTCAGACAGCGATAGCAAGGTTCACCGTCTTGCCAGGTGAAGACGGTAATTTGGCCTTCCATGCGGATAGCCGCGCCGGAAACCAGCGGCACTTTTGCGGCGAAGCAACCTGCGTTGAGCTGATTACGCACCGTGACGTTATCGGTACAGTCCAGCACCAGGTCATGCTCAGCGATCAGCGCATGGAGGGCTTCATCCTCCAGCAGGGCGTTAAGCGGGGAGATAATGATATGCGGATTAATACGCATCAGCGCGTCACGGGCGGATTCGACTTTGGGTTGCCCGACCGTCGCGTCACTGTGCAGCGTCTGACGCTGCAAATTGGAGACCGACACCGTATCAAAATCGAGCAATGTCAGATTGCCGACCCCTGCACTTGCCAGATATTGCGTGGCCGCACATCCCAGTCCACCCAGCCCGACCACCAGCACGCGCGCCGCTTTTAAGGCTTCTTGCCCGTCAAAATCGAAGCCACGCAGAATGATTTGCCGGTTATAGCGCATCATCTCCTGGTCGCTGAGCTCAGCCATTACAGACCTCCAAACAGCGCGTTAAACGGCTCGACTTCCACCCATTCGCCCGCTTCAACATTGCCGCGATCGCGCTCCAGTACAATAAAGCAGTTCCCCAGGCTAAAGGAGCTGAAAATATGCGAACCCTGATGTCCGGTGGTGGTGACTTCCAGTTCGCCCTCGGCGGTGCGCTGTAGCACGCCGCGCTGAAAATCGAGACGCCCGGGGGTTTTCTTCAGACGAGAGGCGGTGCGCACCCGCTGGCGCGCGGGCAGTCCGCATGCGGTATTGCCGCTGAGTTTGGCCAGCAGTGGCTGAACAAGTTGATAAAACGTCAGCGCGGCGGAGACCGGGTTTCCCGGCAGACCGCAGAACCAGCTATTGTTGAGTTTGCCAAAGGCGAACGGTTTACCGGGCTTAATGGCCAGTTTCCAGAACGTAATTTCGCCCAGCTCTTCCAGAATCGTTTTGGTGTAGTCCGCTTCGCCAACGGAGACGCCGCCGGAGCTTATCACCACATCTGCCTGGCTGTCCGCTTCCGCAAATGCGGCGCGTAAGGCGTGCGGGTCGTCGCGGATAATGCCTAAGTTGATAACGTCGCAACCGAGCTGTTCCAGCATCAGATGCACCGTTAAACGGTTGGTGTCATAAATTTGCCCGTCGCCCAGCGGCTGACCCGGCAGTTGCAGTTCATCGCCTGTCGAGAACAGCGCCACGCGCACTTTACGTACCACCGGGACGTCGGCGATACCCAGCGAGGCCAGTACCGGCAGTTCTGCGGTGGTCAGGCGCGTTCCCGCCGCAAATACAGTGGCGTCAGCGGTAATATCTTCTCCGCGATGGCGAATGTTTTGCCCGTCGCGGACTTCCGCCGTAAAGCGTACGCCTTCGTCCGTTTGTTCTGTTTGTTCCTGCATTACCACCGCTTCGCAGCCTGCGGGGACGGGAGCGCCAGTCATAATACGGATACAGGTATGTGCAGGCCATTCACCCTGAAAAGGCTGCCCGGCAAAGGCTTTACCGGCCACAGGAAGCGGCTTACCGGAGGCCAGATCGCCTAAACGAACCGCATAGCCGTCCATCGCCGAGTTATCAAATCCCGGCACATCGAGGGGAGAGACAACGTCGTTTGCCAAAATGCGACCAAAACACTGAACCAGCGGCAGCGTTTCGACAGCAGTAAGAGGGGTAATGCGCGATAACATTTGCGTGAGTGCCGATTCAAGCGGCATTAATCCGGCGGTAAATTCCATGGAAATACTCCTGCGGGGCAAATTCGAATCCGTCTATTATGTCAGAAAATGCCAGCAGACTGTATGCCACCTCGGGCTTAACCTTTACATGCTGCTTGCATCTTTCTATATTCAAAAATCGAATGAAGAATTCACAATAATTCTGATATTTATAGCAAAAGTGTGTGCCACCGTTAATGGACGACAAAAATGGGCAAAGCAGTCATTGCGATTCACGGCGGCGCAGGCGCCATTTCCCGCGCGCAATTGAGCCAGGAGCAAGAGCAGCGCTACATCCGGGCGCTGTCCGATATTGTTGAAGCAGGGCAAAGGATGCTCGAAGCGGGGGAAAACGCGCTTGATGTGGTGACGGAAGCGGTGCGCTTGCTCGAAGAGTGCCCTTTATTTAATGCCGGTATTGGCGCGGTGTTTACCCGGGATGAAACCCACGAACTGGATGCCAGCGTCATGGATGGCAACACGCTAAAAGCCGGTGCCGTCGCCGGGGTGAGCCAGTTGCGTAATCCGGTGCTTGCCGCCAGGTTGGTGATGGAGCATAGCCCACATGTCATGATGATGGGCGAAGGGGCGGAAAATTTTGCGTTTTCGCAGGGGATGGCACGCGTTTCACCTGATATTTTTTCGACTCCCCAACGTTACGAACAGTTGCTGGCGGCACGTGCCGCAGGCGAAACGGCGCTCGACCACAGCGGCGCGCCGCTGGATGAAATGAAAAAAATGGGCACTGTCGGTGCAGTTGCACTGGATCAATACGGCAATCTGGCGGCGGCGACGTCAACCGGCGGCATGACCAATAAATTGCCTGGACGCGTCGGCGACAGCCC
This sequence comes from Citrobacter sp. GW821-FHT07H02, assembly GCF_059418505.1. Classification (NCBI taxonomy): domain Bacteria; kingdom Pseudomonadati; phylum Pseudomonadota; class Gammaproteobacteria; order Enterobacterales; family Enterobacteriaceae; genus Citrobacter; species Citrobacter sp. GW821-FHT07H02. The sequence continues at coordinate 481,832 of NZ_JBWKPZ010000001.1, forward strand.
CCTGGTGGGCGCGGGGTGCTATGCCAATAATGCCAGCGTCGCGGTGTCCTGTACGGGAACCGGTGAGGTGTTTATCCGCACGCTGGCGGCCTACGATATTGCGGCGCTGATGGATTACGGCGGACTCAGCCTTGCCGACGCCTGCGAGCGGGTGGTGATGGAAAAATTACCGGCGCTGGGCGGTAGCGGCGGATTAATCGCCATCGATCATGAAGGAAATGTCGCCCTGCCGTTTAACTGCGAAGGCATGTATCGTGCCTGGGGATATGCCGGGGATACGCCAACCACGGGGATCTACCGGGAAAAAGGGGACACCGTTGCCACACAGTGACGAACTGGACGCCAGCGATGTACTGGCCGTCAGCAATCTGAATATTGCGTTTTCACAAGAGCAGCAACGCGTAAGCGCGGTGCGCAATCTTTCGTTTCGCCTCAAGCGTGGAGAGACGCTGGCGATTGTCGGCGAGTCGGGGTCGGGAAAATCGGTCACCGCGCTGTCGTTGATGCGCCTGATTGAGCAGGCCGGAGGGGAGATTCAGTGTGATGAAATGCTTCTGCGCCGGCGTAATCGTCAGGTGATTGAGCTGGGCGAGCAAAATGCGTCTCAGATGCAGAGCGTGCGCGGTGCGGATATCGCCATGATCTTTCAGGAGCCGATGACCTCGCTCAACCCGGTCTTTACCGTGGGAGAGCAAATCGCCGAGTCGATCCGCTTGCATCAGGGCGCCAGTCGCGAAGAGGCGATGGCGGAAGCCAAACGGATGCTCGACCAGGTGCGTATCCCCGAGGCAAACGCCATTTTATCCCGTTATCCGCACCAGCTTTCCGGTGGTATGCGCCAGCGTGTGATGATCGCGATGGCGCTGTCGTGTCGCCCGGCCGTGTTGATTGCGGATGAGCCGACGACGGCTCTGGACGTCACGATTCAGGCGCAGATCCTGCAATTGATCAAAGTGTTGCAGCAGGATATGTCGATGGGGGTGATTTTTATCACTCATGATATGGGGGTAGTGGCTGACGTCGCCGATCGGGTACTGGTGATGTATCAGGGCGAGGCCGTGGAAACCGGCAGCGTTGAGCAGATTTTTCATGCGCCGCAACACCCGTATACCAAAGCGTTACTGGCGGCAGTACCGCAACTGGGGGCGATGAACGGGCAGGCGTTTCCGCGTCGTTTCCCGCTCATTTCACCCAACGATCCACAACAGCGCGAACCGCAGACAGCGCAGGATACGGTCGTCGCAGGCGAACCTATCTTGCAGGTGCGTAATCTGGTGACGCGTTTTTCGTTGCGAAGCGGCATCTTTAACCGGGTGACCCGGGAAGTCCATGCCGTAGAAAATGTCAGCTTTGATCTCTGGCCGGGGGAGACGCTTTCGCTGGTGGGGGAGTCCGGCTGTGGCAAATCCACGACCGGACGCGCGCTGTTACGGCTGGTGGAATCACAACGCGGCGAAATTACCTTCAACGGTCAGCGTATTGACACCCTTCCGGCGAGTAAATTGCAGCCGCTGCGCCGGGATATCCAGTTCATTTTTCAGGATCCTTATGCCTCGCTGGATCCTCGCCAGACGGTGGGATACTCCATTATGGAGCCGCTGCACGTTCATGGCGTGCTAAAAGGCGATGCGGCAGCGTCGCGGGTGGCCTGGCTGCTTGAACGTGTCGGCTTGCGTCCGGAACATGCCTGGCGTTATCCGCACGAGTTTTCCGGTGGTCAGCGTCAGCGTATCTGTATTGCTCGCGCACTGGCGCTCAATCCAAAGGTGATCATTGCCGATGAGGCCGTCTCCGCGCTGGATGTCTCTATTCGCGGGCAGATCATCAATCTGTTGCTCGATCTCCAGCGGGAGATGGGGATCGCTTATCTGTTTATCTCCCACGATATGGCGGTGGTTGAGAGAATCAGCCATCGCGTAGCGGTGATGTACATGGGGCAAATCGTGGAAATTGGCCCTCGCCGCGCCCTGTTTGAGAATCCGCAACATCCTTATACCCGGAAGTTAATGGCGGCCGTCCCGGTGGCCGATCCTTCCCGACATCGGCCACAACGAGTGCTGCTGTCTGATGATATCCCCAGTAATATTCGTAAGCGTGGGGAGCAGATTACGCCCGTGTCGTTGCAGTTGGTTGGGCCGGGTCATTACGTTGCGCGTGTGCAGCCGGAAAATGCGCTTTCGCGTTTATAACACTCAGACACACAGGGTTTCAGGAGAATAATATGACAAAATTTGTTGCCCGTAATTGGCTGGTTGCAGCAGGCGTTGCCTCGGCGTTGACGGCGTCGCCTGCGTTTGCTGCGAAAGATGTTGTGGTGGCGGTCGGCTCCAATTTCACGACGCTCGACCCGTATGACGCGAATGACACCTTATCGCAGGCGGTGGCGAAGTCGTTTTATCAGGGACTGTTTGGCCTTGATAAGGATATGAAACTTAAAAACGTGCTGGCAGAAAGCTACAGCGTGTCCGACGACGGTTTGATCTACACCGTGAAACTGCGTCAGGGGGTCAAGTTTCAGGACGGCACCGACTTTAATGCGGCGGCGGTAAAAGCCAATCTGGACCGGGCAAGCAATCCGGAAAGCCATCTCAAACGCTATAACCTGTACAAGAACATCGCGAAAACAGAGGTGGTGGATCCCGCAACGGTGAACATCACGCTGAAACAACCGTTTTCTGCATTCATCAATATCCTGGCGCATCCGGCGACGGCGATGATCTCCCCGAAGGCGCTGGAAAAATACGGTAACGAGATTGGATTCCATCCGGTCGGTACTGGCCCGTATGAACTGGATACCTGGAACCAGACTGATTTCGTCAAAGTGAAGAAATTCACCGGTTACTGGCAGCAAGGGTTACCTAAGTTAGACAGCATCACCTGGCGGCCAGTGGCGGACAACAACACGCGCTCGGCCATGCTGCAAACGGGCGAGGCGCAATTCGCCTTCCCAATCCCTTACGAGCAGGCCGCGCTGCTGGAAAAAAACAAAAACCTGGAGTTGGTCGCCAGTCCCTCTATTATGCAGCGTTACATCAGCATGAATATCACGCAGAAACCGTTTGATAATGCCAAAGTGCGCGAAGCGCTCAACTACGCCATTAATCGTCAGGCGCTGGTGAAAGTGGCGTTTGCCGGTTATGCAACGCCTGCCACCGGTGTGCTGCCTCCAGCGATTGCGTTTGCGCAAAGCTACACGCCGTGGCCGTACGATCCGGCAAAAGCGCGTGAACTGTTAAAAGAAGCGGGTTATCCGAATGGTTTTAGCACCACGCTGTGGTCGTCGCATAATCACAGTACCGCGCAAAAAGTGCTGCAGTTTACCCAACAACAGCTGGCGCAGGTCGGCATTAAAGCGCAGGTGACGGCGATGGATGCCGGGCAGCGCGCGGCGGAAGTGGAAGGTAAAGGGCAAAAAGAGAGCGGAGTAAGACTGTTCTACACCGGCTGGACCGCCTCCACGGGGGAAGCCGATTGGGCGCTGTCGCCGCTGTTCGCGTCGCAAAACTGGCCGCCAACGTTGTTTAATACCGCGTTCTACAGCAATAAGCAGGTCGACAGCGATCTGGCGGACGCGCTGAAAACCAATGACCCAACGGAGAAAGCGCGCCTGTACAAAGAGGCGCAGGACATCATCTGGAAAGAGTCCCCGTGGGTGCCGTTGGTTGTCGAAAAACTGGTTTCAGCACACAGTAAAAATTTGACCGGTTTCTGGATTATGCCGGACACGGGTTTCAGTTTTGAAGATGCGGATTTGAAGTAAGCCATATATTCTGCCCCTGATGTTCAGGGGCAGACGCAGGGAGTCTGATGTTTAGTTATGTTCTCAAGCGTCTGCTGGGGTTAATTCCAACCCTGTTGATTGTCGCGGTGCTGGTGTTTTTATTTGTCCATCTGTTACCCGGCGATCCGGCACGGCTGATTGCCGGACCGGAGGCCGATGCGCAGGTGATTGAACTGGTGCGCCAGCAGCTTGGCCTTGATCAACCGCTACATGTTCAGTTCTGGCATTACATCACCCACGTTCTCCAGGGGGACTTTGGGACGTCGATGGTTTCCCGCCGCCCGGTCTCAGAAGAGATCGCCAGCCGCTTTATGCCGACGTTTTGGCTGACCATCACCAGCATGGTTTGGGCCGTTATGTTTGGGATGACGGCCGGGATTATTGCCGCAGTCTGGCGTAACCGTTGGCCGGACAGAGTGAGCATGACGCTGGCAGTCACGGGGATCTCTTTCCCGGCGTTTGCGCTTGGCATGCTGCTAATGCAGGTCTTTTCCGTCGAACTGGGCTGGTTGCCCACGGTCGGCGCAGACACCTGGCTGCACTACATTTTGCCGTCTGTCACGCTGGGCGCGGCGGTCGCCTCGGTGATGGCGCGATTCACTCGCGCGTCGTTTGTCGATGTGCTCAGTGAAGATTACATGCGTACCGCCCGCGCGAAAGGGGTGAGCGAAACCTGGGTTGTGCTAAAACACGGTTTGCGTAACGCCATGATCCCGGTTGTCACCATGATGGGGCTACAGTTTGGCTTTTTGCTTGGCGGCTCTATTGTCGTCGAGAAAGTGTTTAACTGGCCGGGGCTTGGCCGCCTGCTGGTAGACTCGGTGGAAATGCGCGACTATCCGGTGATTCAGGCTGAGATCTTGCTGTTTTCTCTGGAATTTATTCTTATCAATTTAGTGGTGGATGTGCTCTACGCCGCCATTAATCCGGCTATCAGGTACAAGTAAGGATGCGACTGTTCAACTGGCGCCGTCAGGCGATTTTAAATGCCATGCCTCTGGTAAAACCGGATCGGGTACGCACGCCGTGGTATGAGTTCTGGCGGCGTTTTCGTCGTCAGCATGTGGCCATGATCGCCGGTGTTTTTGTGCTGCTGCTGATCCTGGTGGCGATCTTTGCCCGTGGGTTAACACCGTTTGATGCGGAAAATTACTTCGATTACGACCGCCTCAATGACGGTCCTTCCATGCTGCACTGGTTTGGCGTCGATTCGCTGGGTAGGGATATTTTCAGTCGCGTGCTGGTTGGGGCGCAAATCTCCCTGGCGGCTGGGGTATTTGCGGTGTTTATTGGCGCGGCGATAGGTACGGTCTTTGGTTTACTGGCGGGCTACTATGAGGGCTGGTGGGACAGAATGATCATGCGTATCTGCGATGTGCTGTTTGCTTTTCCTGGCATCCTGCTGGCGATTGCGGTGGTGGCGGTGCTGGGCAGCGGCATTGCCAATGTGATTATCGCCGTGGCAATCTTCTCCATTCCTGCGTTTGCCCGTCTGGTGCGGGCGAATACCCTGGTGTTAAAACAGCAAACGTTTATTGAGTCGGCGCGCAGTATTGGCGCCAGTGATGCCACCATTCTTTTCAACCATATCCTTCCAGGAACGGTCTCTTCGATTGTGGTCTTTTTTACCATGCGTATCGGCACCTCGATTATCTCGGCGGCCAGTTTGTCTTTTCTCGGGTTAGGCGCACAGCCGCCGACGCCGGAGTGGGGGGCAATGCTCAATGAAGCGCGGGCGGATATGGTGATTGCGCCGCACGTGGCATTGTTCCCGGCGGTCGCGATTTTCCTGACGGTGCTGGCGTTTAACCTGCTGGGCGATGGGCTGCGCGACGCGCTGGATCCGAAGATTAAAGGGTAGCTGCGGCAGGCCAAATTGAACGGTAAGGAGATCCCTCAGATACGTTTACCCAGGATATGCAATGTGCTTTGCTGGGTTGAGGTGCTGAACGTTGTATCTTTGATATGTGTTAACCCCTGGCGGGTGTAAAAGCGGTACGCCCGCGGGTTAGCGTCTAAAACTTCCAGCCAGAAAAAGGTTTCACCACGGTATTGCGCCATACGCACTATTTCTGCAAGCAGAGTCTCACCGTAGCCCTTGCCGGTTTCACCAGGTAACAGATAGAGTTTATGCAGCAATGTACCTGTCGGGCCGTTTTCATCCACGGGGCAGTGCCAGGATACTTTGGCGAATCCGACCGGAGCAGTCTCTTCTGCGATAAACCAGCAACTGGCTTCGCTTTGTAATTCTTCCTGTATTGCGGGCAGAGAGTACTCCTGAAAGAGAAAAGCCTGCAATTCGTTGTGTTCATGCCACAAGTGGGCAAAGTGGTGAGTGTAGCTGGAATAACCCATTTGACTTAATAATGCTGCATCATCCAGATGTGCTTTTCGTACTGTAATCATTCTCTGGTCAACTCCCTATTGTGAATTACATTCCAATGTAGTCGAATGCGGCATTATTTGTGGCTAAGATGCGTTTGGCATTTCAAAGCATTTTTACGGCGTTATCTAACCAGGTTGGAAGTTTTCCTTATACCTGTTGAGATAGAATATGGACTGCTCCCCAATAATTAACATAATGTGATGCTTTTAGCGTCCGCTGTTGGCACGACTCTGCTAACAGCAATGCTACTGTCGGGTATGAGGGAATTAATACTAATACCTCTTAGTATCGGATGGTCTAAGGCAACTGTTCACGGGGCGATCGCAATTCTCTCACAGCAGAATGGGGTAAGCACCGACCATAGATAACGGAGGAGTAGAGATGACCATTATCATCAACTATCTGACAAAGGCATTTGAAAGGCTCACCCAGTGTTGGGCTGTCAAGTAACTGGGTAGCTTCAGCAATAGTGTCGAAGTCAAGCGTAATGCTAACATCTTTAACCCAGGTGTCAGGAAGTCGCTGTTTCACCAAAAGCTCAGCCAGCAAACATGTGTATCGCCGCGCTATGTAATTCATCAGGACAACGCTGGCGTCGTGTTTATGCACGGGAAATGAAAACCTCAATGAGGTGAGCCTCCTTTCAGTAGCGGATAGCTTTAACTGACCAATAGACCAGTATCCACCGAACTCGTTGTTTCAGCTGACAAAGCTTCCATTAAGTGAATTAGCAATTCCTCTAAGCTCAGTTCTTCGTGCCATTGCGAGTTCCTGTCTGCTGGTCAAATTCCTCAATCGGTAACCGTAAACTGTATCGAATCACTGCGCCAGTCTTCATTATTCCTTTTGCATCGCCTGGACCTGCTATCAGTAAATTGACATGACAAATTCGCTAATATGTTAACCAATAGGGAACCGGTGGTTTCCTCAGAATTATGGGTTTCCATAGGAAACCCATCTTCAAACGTAATACGCTTGTTCATGTAAAAATTCAGCAAAACAAAATGAGCTTTGCAGACCTAAAATAGATTGGACTATCTGCAATTAAAGATAGATTTTCATTAATGTCGTCACAAGTTTTATATAAAGGTCTTTTGCTTCCTGATGATTTCCAGCCAGCAATAGTTCATAACCTTGTTTGATATAGTCATCCCACATCCACTGATACACTGCCTGGGGATTTTCGCTGGCGTCAATTTTATCAAGGATTTTGGGCGCAATATGATAATACTCTCCGACCAAATTTTCGCCGTCCGGCTGCTCAAGCAAGATATGGTCACGAAAATGACGGAAGGATTGCAATACCTCACAATCATCTTCATAGCCCATTACGCGGCAGGTTGCAGTGGTCAGAAAGCAACTGCTGTCGCTGGAGGAGCTGGGGTACGAGGTATGCTCTGTGCGTTGGTAAGAGGTTTTGTAGGCGTTCTCGCGGCTGACTTTTTCCTGGATAGTCTTTTCCAGACGTGTCAGCATCTTGATCGCACTGATATCGCCGGCGCTGATACTTTTTTGGTAATAGGTTCGCGCCAAATTGAGGTCAATCGGTGTGCCGTCGCCATAGTGATGCATTCTGCCCAGTAAGGTCCAGGCTCTGGTCTGCTGGCACTGCTCGAGGATCGCGTGTGCTTCGGTAAATCTTTTTTGTAAGTGCAGCAGGCTGCCGTAGATATACCGATCATTGTCATCAAAAAATGCCGCATTTTTGCGCTGTGTTCTGGCTGCATCGTGCCATAGGTAGTGATAAATCTGCAGCGCGTTCTTTCTGGAGGGCGTCATTTCCTGCGGAGCGGCGTATTTGCTGTACTCGATCCGGGCAATCGCTTTGAGTGCATCCAGATGACCTAATGCCGCCGCAATACGTAAATGAAGATGGGCGTTCTCTGGACGATGGTTGTCGATAAAATGGCAGCCATAGAGATAATTGGCGCCGGGATGCAGGGCGTTGGCCAGATAACGCAAAGTTACCTCGGCTTCTCTGGGGGATTTTTTATCCACTCGGCGTAATAAGAGGTCACCGGAAAGGGAGTCGCCAAGCATGTAAGCGCGGCGGAGATATTTCTCGCCTTCATTGGGGCGTGAGGTCAGTTTCCAGCAGCCGAGTGTATAAAATTCTTCGCCTGTCCGGCACACAATATTGGCCGCATAGCGCTGGCCAGCCTCGGCGTCGTTCACGCCCAGCGCGGCGCGAAAATGCAGGCAGGCGCGATAAATGAAATCATCCTGACTGCCGCTCAGTGCGCGTAATTCCGCCAGGTACGCGCTGCTGAGTGGCTTATTGCTAAGTTCGCTGATAAAGAGATTGAGGATATTCGCATGGGGGTAACCAGCAAGGCGCAGGTCGCCGGCAAGACGGATGGCTTTACTTGTCTGTTTCTTGTAGCTAAGTGAAATGAAGCGCTGTTGCGCATATTTCCACTGCCGATCGCGCAGGGAGGAATGGGCATCTGTTCCGGGTAGCTCCGGCGCACGTTGTTTTTCAAAAATCGTCTCTACTTCGCGGCACTGGCTTAACAGGAGGTCCAGGCACTGGCGGTAGCGCAGGGTGGACTCTGCAAGCTCATCACACTGCTTTTTCGTTTGCAGCATCATCGTTTCGATAACGTTGCTGACATGCGTGTCTGCATCGTTTTGCACCAGATCCGCGTTCGCATTCGCGATAATGTGCTTACTGCGTTTGATCTCCCCTTCCAACCAAATCAGCGGTTCTTCGAAAATGGCCTCAATCTCGTGATAAATTCCGCTATTGACTGTTGGGCGCAGCGACGTCAGTTCCGGGGGCGGTGTTTCCTGGAGACATAATTTACGAAACATGCCTTTTAGTTCGGCGGCTTGTCCTTCACGAACTGATACCAGATGGATTTGCGCCGTACTTCCGGTCTGTTCAAGTACTTTCAGCGTACGTTTTATCAGGTATTGTGACCTGGCTGGCAAGATGATGGTGTTGGCAACGTCCAGAAGTCCGTTGAAATAGAGCGAGTCTGGTGAAGCGCGGGAAGGAATGTCAACCAGCGTAACTGCTGGGCCGATGTGGGGCACTGCGAGCGCAAAGGCGGAGATAAAGTTTTGCAATTCGCCCTTATGCTGCCGCATTTTTTCGAAGGTATCGAGGATGGCAGATTCGATCATCGGGCAGTGCTTGTGATACAGCGTAACGCCGCCCTGACAGGCAAGCGAGTATGGGCGGTTCATCAGCGTCGGGATAGTGTCATTCGCGCGATGAAAACGTCGCGATTGCATAAATGCAGGCAACAACGTATCGCGTTCATGTCCCCGGAAACCGATATAGCAGACCACATGATGATTAATGAGTTGGGGAAAGCGCAGCATGACAAGGAGACGATCGAGGGCCTGCTGTTGGGCCAACTGAAGTGCTGCTTTATCCGGGTAGCTACTGGGTAATAAATGTTGTTCGATGAGTGTGTCGCAGGATGCTTTCAGCATCTTCCACGGTGCGGACCAGGTATCCTGTTGCGGTTCATCCTGCAGCAGGCTGACAAGGTCATCAAGAAAGTGTGGCATCGCTTTATTCATGATTTAATAACTTATCGATCTGAAGATTAAAGGCTTTACTCTGACGGGTAAGCTCGGCGATTAGCGTGTGATTTAGACTGTAAGCTTCAACCAATGAGCGGATATACTGTGGTGATTCGCTTTTCACGATACCGCGCCGGATCGGAGCATTAGTCTGGCTAAGCGCGTCGCGCTTTTGTTGATTCATTTGCTGCCACTCGGTCTGCAGATTCAACAGTTCTTGTTTCATATCCTGACGAGCCTGCTCGTCATTGCAGGCCTGCGCAATAAAATCGCTCAGTAGCGTTGCGCCTAAATACTCTGTGTTGAGCGTTGATGAAAAGGCCGTCACGCCACAATAAGCAATTCCGGCATTATCCAGTTGGTCCTTAAATGTGGTGATGATGCTGCGCAGATCGCCTTCGGTTTTTCCATCCGCTTTGTTTAACACTACCAGGCAAGGGTGGGCTAAATGCAGCGAGTTAAGAAAGGCAATATCACTCTGGCCTAATGAGCCGTTATCGGCGGTTGCCAGCCATATAATGTAGTCGCAGTTGCTCAGATGCTCCCTGGCAATTTTTTCATCAAACAGGCGATCGCCACGGTTTTCTTCGTCGTCATTGTTATAGCCTGGCGTGTCAAGCAGCGCGATACCAGGCCACGGGAAGTCTGGCAGTCCTATCACGATCTTCTTGAGAATGTCGGAGAAACCCAGACCATAGTTTTTATAAAAAACGTGGGCAATGCTTTGTAATTCTTCCGGCTCCAGGGGAACCCGTGTTTCATTCGCCGTGTAGGCTGCGATGGACGGGTGCTCCTGACCTACCAGGTATGTGGCGACCGCAGTTGTTGGGCGTTGCCCGGTGGGAAGGTGGGGACGTCCGGTCAGGGTATTGAGAAAGTGCGACTTACCGGCGCTAAATCTGCCTCCCACTCCGACCAGACATTTGTTTTTAAGCTGCGGAAGTTGCGCTTGCTCAACGAATTTTGCACTCAGGGTGCGAAAGGCTTCTACCAGCGTACGCTCTCGCTCATCTTTAAGCGCATCCCGGCTTATTATTTCGGGCAGATACTCCTGCAGGTTGCGACGAAGAAGCGAAAAATATTTTTGATTCTGCGTGTTGCCAGCGTACAGGCGAAGCAGTAACGCTAGCGCGACATCTTTTTCCTGCGTGCTATCGCTGGCCAATTCTGTGGGAATCTCATCCGTGAATAAATCCTCGAAATCCACGCTAAACCTCCTGATGGGATAATTCTGTACGCAATCCCCGCAGTAGCGTTATTGTCTCGTCATAGCGGGCAATATTGCTTTGTTTATCCGTGTATTGTGCGGCGAGTTTATCAAGGCTGCTCTGTACGGACTGGCTAATATCGCCGACAAATGCGTCATTTTGTTGATGCAGAATTCTGATAAAACGGATCTGTTGTTCATCCAGCGTAAGCCGGATCTTTTTGCTGATGCTGTCCAGTGCATTTTCCAGCGCCACTTTTAATCTGGCAATATCCTCATTTTTCGTGCTGGCACCAAATTGATTAATAATTTCGTCGATCTCGGCTTGTGGCTCATAAAGGGGAGGGGTGATCTGCAATTTATCGAGGCTTATTTGCAGTGGTACAAGAATAGTCTCTTTGCTAAAGGTAACATCAGCTTCCTGAAAAGCATCCAGTACGCGTTTTTTCAGCTGCGACCTTAAGGTATCCAGCGGCGCAAAATGGCTATATGCCGTGAGGATCTCCGAATGTACGCTTCTGGTATAGCTGCGCAGCGTGTGGATAATATCTGAAGTTTCCGCCATATGTTCGGTTACCGACACAATATGTGTGTGGGTTTTCTTCCAGAACCACATGCCGCTGGTGGTGCTGCGATCCACATCACGGCTTTTACTGCTGACGCTCAGTTCACGGTAATTATCAATAAGCCCAATAATACGCAATTTCAGGCGTTCAAATTCCTGATTCATCTGCAGCTCTGCCGTACTGAAATGGACATTAATATCCGCGTCGATTTTTTTGACGCTCTGAGTGAGCGCATTAATCCCCGTCTGCAGGGTTTCCAGATCAACTGAACCGAGCGTCTCTTTGTCGCCCTGTGCGGCGGTTTCGAGGTGTTTAAGGCAGTCGCGTAGTTCACTATTTTTGCCGCGGATTAAATCAATTTGATGCGCATACTTAATCTGGTCTTTTTTCTCCCGGCACAGCTCCAGCTCCTGACGCACTTTTTTTAATCCGGCAATTACCCGAAAATCCTTCGCTTCACACGGAGCGTTAGTAAAGCTTGCCAGGTTATCCCGGGTGAGTTTCTCTTCCTCGCTTAAGGGGTGCTGCTGTTCCATTTTCCACGCGATACCTTCCAGTAAGGCCGATATCAGGACCGGTTCCTGCGTATCGAAACGATCTTTCATGGCGTCGACGACGTTTTGCCGCGTAGCCATAAAGGCATCCTTAAAAAACGTTTTCTGGCCGCGATGATCCTGAATAGCTAAATCCATTTTACTGGCAATAATAATGTGATGAAGAATGCCATCATTGACCAGTTTGTGTTTAATAAGATCCATATCCTGTTTGGATAAAAATTCACCTGCAGAGGAGAGGATCATGACGCAATCACACTGGCAGAGGAAATTAATTGTTTCCCGGCTGCGGGAAACAACAGGGTCATTTAACCCCGGGGTATCGATAATTTCGATATCGCGGAGCATCTCATGGTTAAGGTTTAACTCAACATGACGGACAAGGGGCGTTAAACGCCCGCGGGATCCAATGTACTCGCTGAGTTTTGCCTGGATTTCGCTCAGGTCGCTAAAAGGGATAAGTTGTTCCCCTTTTTCCAGCTCGCTATAGATGTCCAGTCTTTCGCTTTCCGCTGTTTCCCGGAGTTCGCGGCAGGCAGCTAATTCGGGTGGCAGTTCGTGGATAATACTTTTTCGGGCTCTCTCTTCGTTGAAGGTGGTGCCGGGTCTGCTGGCTTGACGGGAGCGCACCTCGCTCAACTTTGTGGCAATAATCTTATCGGCGGCATCGGCGTCACTCTCTATGTTTTGCCAGTCCTGGGGCGAGTAAAACACCAGCTTTGCACACTGTTCCTGCGCATAGCGCAGACGGGTCAGCGAAGCGGTCATCGGTGTCGCTGCTTTCGGTAAAATATGCTGACCGTTGAAGAGAAGGGCATTCAGAAAGGTGGATTTCCCCGCTTTTACCGATCCGACGATGCCGATGCGTAACAGTCGGCTGGCTTCGTCTTCAGCGGCGAGGCTGCGCCGCATGTTTGCGAGGATTTGATTTAGCTGGAACAGTCGCTCTTCACGCAGAAAATCCTTATGGGGAGTAAGGTTGGCGCAGACGTTTTCCAGTGTTTGCATAAATGCGTGAATACCATCGCGTGGGGTGGAGGCGCTCATGATTCATCGTCCCTGAATAAGTTATGGGTGTACAGCTAGCGATTTTTGTCGTTGTTCGATTTCTCGAATGGCGTCACGGACTTCGTCGATCTGCGCAGACCAGAGATCTTGCTGGGCGAGCCATTCAGCTTCGTGTTGACGCTTTTCTTCACGGCAATGCTCAAGTGCGGAGCGACTCTCTTCTATCCGGGTACGCCACTCTTCTTCCAGACCGGCGATTAACTCCAGCTCAATTTCCGGCAGTATTTCTGCCAGCGCTTCACGCGCTCGCTGTCGGATTTCAGGGAATACTTTCTCCTGCAGATTTTGCTTAACCAGTTCTCGTTTACGCTCTTGCGGGTCTGAAAAAAGCTTAATAATGTCGGGTAAGAAAATGATCAATAACTCGACAATAGGGTTAATGACTGAGGTCGTCACGGCGAGGGCAGTGGAGATGAGTTTATACCAACGACTGCCTTTACTCACCGTTGCCAGCGTTTCCAGAACCAGCACGGCGGTTTGTGAACCGTTTTGCAGAATGCTGCCAATATCGATATTTTCACCGACAGCCTCATTCTGCATATTCACAACGATATCCGAGAGATTAACTCGTAGGGCCTGGTTCAGAGAGGTGCGATAAACATCGCTAATGATTGCTGCCGTACGGGTTTGGAAAATATCTTCGCCCTGCATAAGGCAGTTGTATAACACGTCAAGATTTTTCACCAGCGCGTTATGCACGTCGCCGCTCACCTTATCCATCGTATTTTGGCGAAGTGTCCCGGAAAGACGGCATTTCTGGCGTGCCAGCGTGTCATTCAGCTCCTGACAGGCGCGGTCGTACTGGTAAATTTGCGCATCAAGGGCGCCGGGATCCAGTGTGCTGCTTTTGCGCAGCATTGTAATATGATCCAGAAGACGGGAAGCCGATGACTGAATTTGCCCGGCAAAATGGATAACTTTGAGATCCTGGATATTCAACTGAAGCAGGGCATCCTGCAGGCGATCGGCGGTTTCACGATCATTACGACTTGCCCGCACGACGATCCGCGGCTGGCATCCCAGATCGCTTAGCCTACCGGATATTTCCTCTTCAACATTATCCAGCGATTCCGGCGTCAATTTATCGCACTTGGTCAGAACCAGGAGTAAGGGGACGGGCTGGAACGCAATTTCATGCAGCACGGCCGCCAGGCTGGCATGCAGGGTTCCGCTTTCAGCCGAAACCACGACAATAAATGCCGCGCCGCGTTCCGCGTAGCGGTAAAATGCATCAACATGCCGCTTTATTCCTGAATCTACGCCCGGCATATCCACCGGAATGAGACCATGCAGATCGCGGAGCCGGGCAGAGGGTACGGTTAAGCAGGCATATTGATCCTCCGGCGTTGCATCGTTATTAACATCAAGGGCGTTTTGCGGAGCATAGTGCACCTCTCTGACGGTGCCATCAGCCAGGGCAATAACCAGAGTCTGTTGATCGCCGTAGTGCAATTCTGTTGCCAGCGCGGTGGTTGGGGCCTGGTCAACCGGTAATATATTCTGCCCCAGCCATAGATTGAGGAGAGACGATTTGCCGGCGCTAAATATGCCAATCAGCGGCACGCAAGCGGTAAAATTATTTATCTGAAATAATTGCGATGTGAAATCATTAAAAATATGGGGAGCGGTAGTTTCAAATTCTTTACTTATGCCGATAAGGCGTGTTAACGGTCCTGTCAGTGCATCAGACATGTTCAACCTTTCAGTTTTCAATGAGCTATAGGCATATTAAAGCGAGAATCATGCTTTGTCTTCTATAAAGAATGTGTTCCAGGATCTGTATCGTGATTGTGAATAAGGTCACGTAAAGGATATTAAATTTCCCAAAATTGCCTGATGCATCAGAGAAATAAATATTGAAGTAGTCAAACGGGTTGTTGAGCGCGATACATTTTGTATTCAGCGCTGCTTCAAGTTTCTTATGGCCGTAATCTGGAGAGACGACGGCTTGCCAGAAGGAACCGTCTTTCTCTGCAAAGGGGATTGTGTAGGTTATAAAGGTAGTGATCTGCCTGAGAGGGTTAAAGCCCGGTTTGGTGTTTATGGGAAACGGTTTTGTGGTCATGTCTAAATAAATGACACGCTTTATGCCAAATTGAAACACTATCATGAATTACCAGAGCAGCAGTACCGACTCATCAAGGATGACGAGCAGATACTGCTGGCCTTTTCACGGATGTTATCGTGTGCTACACGTGAGCCGTAACCGGCGGAAATATTGTCGTCGGTAGTTTCTGTTCAGGATATCAACAGCAGTGAGCCCCCTTTGAGCTGATCAATAAGCGCCTGCACAAGGGCATACTCTACGGCAGGGCAGCCATGGGATCGTCCACAACGGCCATATTGCTTAACATACTGCTCCCCCGCGTAAGGGACGCCATGAAAGACAATCCCGCGCTTAAAAGCATTACTGTTGCTTTCTTCCAGACCTTCCAGTCTTAGTGCTCTGCCATGTTGTGCCATCGTATAGGTGCTCAGCGTTTTATAGAGTCCTAACGAACTTTGGTATGACTCTGGTGTATTTGAAAAAGTTGTCGCCAGTCCGTCATGATTTGGGTCGCTGCCCGTCCCATGTACCGCATGAACACTCTGAACCGTCTTATTGACCCGATCAAATATATGCATTCTTTTTGTTTTGGAATGCTCTTTAATTTTGAAAACAGCCCAATATCGGGGATTAGACCCGGCATTATTATGTGTCTGCCAGTCAATCATTCTTTTAATGTCATCGTGCGGAACACCAGCATTTTCCGCCAGTGCATATAATTCCTCTCCGATAGATGTTCCCGGCACCAGTGGAGGTACACTAACGTCTACGCTGTCATTATCAATCAGTGAATGAAGTCTATTGGCCCTGTTTGTCCAGCCTTTAAGGAAAACCTTCTGGGATGGATTATTGGCGGCAATCTGGTTAAATCGTTCAATAATTTTATCGGCAAACAGCGGGATGAATTTGTCATCGGTAGTATTATTGATGGCTTCCAGCGTCTCACTGTTCATTCTGGCGGTTTGATTAATACCCAGCACCGATTGACAAAGTTTTAATGCTGTTCCAGGACCACACAATACGCCCATATCAAATAGCGCGGTAGCAATGCTCTGGTCTAACACTTGATCAAGATTTAATACATCCCAATAATTTTTTTTGTAGATAATATTAATGGTTTCAAAACTCATGTTTTTTACTTCTTCTTCTGTAACGTCATCTCTCCCCAGATACTCCTCTAATCTCTTAAGCGTGATGCCTTTATTTGTTGGCCCGCCTCTGTCCGCCGGATGGTTTGTATAGCCACCCTCATTTTTTAAGGTAAATATCAGCGCTTCATCAATATTTGACCCCGGTTGATCAATTACGTTATCAATTGTCGTGATATCCGGTATAGGGTCGTCTGGAAGCGGTTTATCCGTAAAAGATTTTTCGGCCATGAAGGCTTCGAGTTTTTTAATTGCAGACAACGTCAAAGGTCCGATGAGGCCATCTATTTTCCCACTATAAAGATCTAATGATTTTAATGCTAACTGGAGTGACTCAATTTTGTTATGAGTAAACATCGTATTCTCCTTTATGAGGGGAGTACAGATAGCAGTGCTATCCTGTACTTATTTATTTGATATTAGCTCCAGGAATGGGGAAGAGAATTCATTCGCAAAATGAGGTGCAAATAACATCATGCTCAAGCACTACACCAGTCAGACCAACGTTGTATTGCTGTGTACCTTTTTAGAAAAATAACTGTTCTCCTCCCCACTAAAGTTTTATTGCAACTCTTGTTTGACGGCAAAGAGAGAATAATCCACACGGATGTTTCCTGTTAGATCGGGGATGCCATCTCGTTTCCTTTCACCATATCGATAATGCTCTTGCTTGTTGAGTGACATATAAAGCAAGCCGAGTTGATCATCGGGATTATTCTTCAGTGTGGTGGAGACGATATTAGTTAAGAATTTTGCAATCATCACACCCGCAGCAAACGCGGGATTTGCTGCGCCAAGAATCAGTGTTCCTAAACTTGCAGCAAAAACATCAAACTCAGGTTGCATAACTGCCGATTCCAGCTGCCTTCCTATTTCATTGGTATTATTGTCATCCTTAATCACCGTCAGACACCAGTTGAAATTATCTGGGATATTGGGGGATGAGTAGAGAGCATATCCAGTATCACCAAAAGTGAGTACAGAATTATCTCTGACCTCAGAGACTTCACTAAAATATCGTGCTGACACAACTTGTTGAACTGCCTGTGTGAGTAGCTGTTTTTTTACCTCCTCATCATTTTCCGAATACCAGGCATCAAGTATCGGAATGTCTGCATCTGAGGTAATAAAACTAATTAATTTAACTTGTACAACATCATCGCCAAAAAAGAGAAAACCTTTTTTATGATTATCTAAAATCCTGATTCTGTTTATTCTAAAATAAAACATACTCCCTCCTGTTGTAGGTGGAGATGACATGTGTATTGAATTCAAATAATCAACGTTATTAATTATCTGTTCAATAGCAGTATAGATTGACCACCCAGACCACGCCAATTGTTGCCATTCGCATCATCATTAAACTGAGAGGAAAAAAATTTCATGTTATTAATTTATTATTGTTCAATGATATTGTGTTATAAGAAATTGGAATGGCAGGATAAAATTATCCTCTTTTTTGATTTTTTGACGGAAAAAACGTTATTGCTGACGTTGAAAAAAGCCAGGTATAAAAACCTGGCTTTCTTCGGGAGTGGTGAGCCCGCTTATCCTCAGTACACGCTGCTCTGAAGGCGGCGCAAAGGGTTAAACGCGGCTACCCCACAGATCGTATTCGTCGGCGTTCTCTACTTTCACGCGCACGATATCGCCTGGTTTTACGTTTGTTTCACCGTTCAGATAGACCGCGCCGTCGATTTCCGGAGCATCGGCCATGCTGCGGCCAATTGCGCCTTCTTCGTCGACTTCATCCACGATGACCATAATTTCGCGGCCCACTTTTTCCTGCAGGCGTTCAGCAGAAATTTGCTGTTGCACCTGCATAAAGCGGTTCCAGCGCTCTTCTTTTAACTCTTCCGGCACCTGATCCGGCAGTTCATTGGCACCTGCACCTTCAACCGGGCTGTACTTAAAGCAACCAACCCTGTCCAGACGCGCTTCTTTCAGGAAGTCGAGCAGCATCTGGAAGTCTTCTTCTGTTTCGCCAGGGAAGCCAACGATGAAGGTAGAACGCAGGGTCAGCTCCGGGCAGATTTCGCGCCACTGTTTGATGCGCGCCAACTGGCGGTCCACAGACCCAGGGCGCTTCATCAGCTTGAGAATGCGCGGGCTGGCGTGTTGCAGCGGGATATCGAGGTAAGGCAGGATTTTGCCTTCCGCCATCAGTGGGATAACGTCATCCACGTGTGGGTACGGGTAGACATAGTGCAGACGCGTCCAGATACCCAGTTTTGAAAGTTCTTCACACAGATCAACCATGCTGGTTTTGACCGGCGCACCGTTGTGGAAACCGGTACGGTGTTTCACGTCTACGCCGTAGGCTGAGGTGTCCTGGGAGATAACGAGGATCTCTTTGACGCCCGCATCGACCAGACGCTTCGCCTCGCTCAGCACTTCGCCAATCGGGCGGCTTACCAGATCGCCACGCATAGACGGGATGATGCAGAACGTGCAGCGATGGTTGCAGCCTTCAGAAATTTTCAGGTAAGCATAATGACGCGGGGTCAGTTTGACGCCCTGTTCCGGCACAAGGCTCAGGAACGGATTGTGTTTCGGTTTGGGCACATAGTGGTGAACATGTTCCAGCACTTGCTCGTAGCTATGAGGTCCGGTGATCTCCAGCACTTTCGGGTGAACTTCGCGGATCTGATCGACTTTCGCACCCAGACAGCCGGTGACAATCACCTTGCCGTTTTCGTTCAGCGCTTCACCGATCGCTTCCAGTGATTCTTGTACGGCGCTGTCGATAAAGCCGCAGGTATTGACGATAACCATATCGGCGTCGTCGTAGCTTGGCACCACGTCATAGCCTTCGGTACGCAGTTCAGTCAGGATTCGCTCCGAATCGACGAGGTTTTTCGGGCAGCCAAGGGAAACGAAGCCGATTTTCGGCTGGTGGGTTACTTTGCTCATAGCTTAAAAATTGTTCAGTTATTGGAGTGGTCAGGGCAGGGATTCTACAGAGATCTGGGCAAAAATTGTATCGCAATCTCACCGGGCGTTCAGCACAGGCAAGATGAAGGTTATAGATACAATGTAAATTTTGTTAATTTATGGTGAATTATTGATCTCAGGCATCATTGTGTTCAAAAAATGACCATACTATTAAGTTGCACCATGAGTAGATAGAGGAGGAACAAGGTATGGTCGTTGGCAGACTGAGAACCGCTCTGCTTAACAAGCTGATCAACGCGCGAATCGATCTCGCCGCGTATCTGCAGTTGAGGAAAGCGAAAGGCTACATGTCAGTCAGCGAAAGTGATCGTCTGCGTGATAACTTTTTTGAATTGAATCGCGAACTTCACGATAAACCACGACTGCAGAAACTTCATCTGGATATAGAAGAATGGGAGGCATTGCATCTTGCTGAAGGTGCATTAGCTGCCGCTGCCGTCTGCCTTATGAGCGGGCATCATGATTGTCCGACTTTCATTTCCGTCAACGCAGAGAAACTTGAAAACTGTCTGACGAATTTGACGCTCAGCATCCAGTGCCTGAAAACGCATTCCATGCTGGCACAGGTCTAAGCAGGGGGGAGGCAACTCCCCCTTATCATCCGTTTTTGTAAAAATAATTCTGCACGCCTTCTTGCTGACTACGCTTTAACGCATAGCCCTACAGGAGGCGTTATGCGTCGATCTCATCGCTGGTTACTCCCATTATTGCTGTTCTCAATGCTTGGCAATGCCGCGCCATCCGCAGTCAGGGTCGACGTGCTGCAAACCAAACTTGATCACCCATGGTCGCTGGCTTTTTTACCCGACAATCGCGGCATGTTGATTACGCTTAAAGGCGGCCAACTGCGGCACTGGCAAGCCGGCAAAGGGCTTTCCGATCCGCTGACGGGAGTGCCAAAAGTGTGGGCGCATGGGCAGGGGGGATTGCTGGACGTGGCGCTGGCACCAGACTTTGCGCAGTCACGCCGCGTCTGGCTCAGTTTTTCGGAAAGCGATCTAAACGATAATGCGGGCACGGCGGTGGGGTATGGGCGACTCAGCGAAGACCTGAAACGTCTTGAGAACTTCCAGACCGTGTTTCGGCAAATGCCGAAACTGTCCACCGGAAACCATTTTGGCGGACGATTAGTATTTGATGGCAAAGGGCATCTGTTTATTGGCTTAGGGGAAAATAATCAGCGTCCTACCGCACAGGAACTGGATAAATTGCAGGGCAAAGTGGTACGTCTGACCGATCAGGGAAAAATCCCGCCCGATAACCCGTTTGTCAGCAAAGATGGGGCCCGACCTGAAATCTGGGCGTATGGCATTCGTAATCCGCAGGGGATGGCAATGAACCCGTGGAGCAATACGCTCTGGCTGAATGAACATGGTCCCCGTGGCGGGGACGAAATCAATATTCCGGAAAAAGGCAAAAACTACGGCTGGCCGCTGGCAACCTGGGGAATTAACTACAGTGGTTTTAAAATCCCGGAAGCGAAAGGGGAGATTGTGGCGGGGACAGAGCAGCCGATCTTTTACTGGAAGCACTCGCCCGCCGTCAGTGGTATGGCTTTTTATCACAGCGACCGATTCCCGCAGTGGCAGCAAAAACTCTTCATTGGGGCGTTAAAAGAGCGGAATGTGATTGTTATGACGGTCGACGGAAATACGGTGACGGAAGATGGACGTATCCTGGGGGAGCGAAGACAACGCATTCGTGATGTTCGCATCGGGCCAGACGGTTTTTTATATGTGTTAACCGATGAGTCCGACGGGGAATTACTCAGAGTGAGTCCCCGCTAGTAGTGTGTGATGCCCTCAGATGCCGGGTTAGCCTGTGGCTCGCAGACTAACCCGCTGACAGATGCAGCTTAGCTGACCGGGATCATCACGATTTTACGGAACGCCGGACGTTCGCTGAGTTGCTGATACCAGCGCTCAAGGTTCGGGCGCGGTGTCCAGGTCAGGCCGACATTGAACAGGTTATAGACGAAAGGCGCGATGGCAATATCGGCCACGCCAAATTCGTTACCGGAGAACCAGCGTTGAGTAGCCAGCGCGTCGTCAAGCATACCAAACAGGCCATCGCACACTTTCGCGCTGGCGTCGATGGCCGCAGGATCGCGCTGTTCCACCGGGGTTCTGACCAACCCAAACAGGATTACGCGGTGCGCCGGACTCAATGTCTGGTTTGCCCAATCCATCCATTTTTCACCTTCCGCGCGTCGGGCCGGGGAGTCTACCCACAACCGGTTTTGCCCGTACTGTGCCGCCAGATAACGCACAATGCTATTGGATTCCCACAGCACAAGGTTGGCTTCATCATCACGCAGTAGCGGCACCAGACCGTTGGGATTCATGGCCAGATATTCAGCGTCATGATTGAGGCCAAATTGACCTCCGGCGAGAATGTGTTGAAAGGGTAATTCCAGCTCTTCAAGCGTCCATAACACTTTTTTTACGTTAGTCGAGTTGTTCCTTCCCCACAGCGTAATCATAGTAACCCCTTAATTTGATTGGGCAGCCTTAGGGCTGCGTCGGCGTCTGACCGGGTACATGGTGAAATAAAGCTAATATTTACGCAACAGCCTGTAAAAAAATCGTGTGGAATGCAGCGTAGCGGGGCGTTATTGCATAAACTTTAAAAACTTTACCTGGTTACGGTTTCTTTAAGCTCGCAAGTGCGTTATTACTCACCAAACTTGTAACACGGTGATGTAACGTGTTTTTTTTGGAATGGATACTCGGGTGGCATTTATGAAGCAATACTCCTTTTCTCTTCGCAGCCTTGCTGCGGGCTCAGCACTATTATTCCTTTTTGCGCCGACCTTGCAGGCGGCCGAGCAGACGACCGCGCCGCCGAGCGTTGATGCGCGGGCATGGGTCCTGATGGATTACGCCAGCGGGAAAGTGCTGGCTGAAGGTAATGCGGATGAGAAACTCGACCCTGCCAGTCTGACTAAAATTATGACCAGCTACGTGGTCGGACAGGCGCTGAAGGCCGGAAAAATCAAGCTGACGGACATGGTGACGGTGGGGAAAGATGCATGGGCGACGGGAAATCCGGCATTGCGCGGCTCATCGGTGATGTTCCTTAAGCCTGGCGATCAGGTGGCGGTTTCCGACCTTAACAAAGGCATTATCATTCAGTCAGGTAACGATGCCTGTATTGCCCTCGCCGATTATGTTGCCGGCAGCCAGGAATCGTTTATCGGATTAATGAATGGGTATGCGCAAAAGCTTGGCCTGACTAATACGACCTTCCAGACGGTACACGGTCTGGATGCGCCAGGGCAGTTCAGTACCGCCCGGGATATGGCCCTGCTGGGAAAAGCTTTGATCCACGACGTGCCTGAAGAGTACGCCATTCATAAAGAAAAAGAGTTTACGTTTAACAAGATCCGCCAGCCAAACCGTAACCGTCTGTTGTGGAGTACCAATCTGAATGTCGACGGAATGAAAACCGGGACAACGGCAGGCGCTGGCTACAATCTGGTTGCCTCTGCAACGCAGGGCGATATGCGCCTGATCTCGGTGGTGTTGGGGACGAAAACTGACCGTGTTCGCTTTAATGAATCGGAGAAATTACTGACCTGGGGCTTCCGCTTTTTTGAAACGGTGACGCCCATTAAACCGGATGCCACGTTTGTCACGCAGCGCGTCTGGTTTGGCGATAAGAGCGAAGTGAACCTGGGTGCGGGTGAAGGCGGTTCGGTGACGATCCCGCGTGGACAGCTTAAGAACCTGAAAGCGAGCTTTACCCTGACGGAACCGCAGTTAACCGCGCCGCTGAAGAAAGGCCAGGTGGTGGGCACCATCGACTTCCAGCTTAACGGGAAATCCATTGAGCAGCGTCCGTTAATGGTGATGGAAGCGGTGGAAGAGGGCGGATTCTTTAGCCGGATGTGGGATTTTGTGATGATGAAATTCCATCAATGGTTTGGCAGCTGGTTCGCGTAATCCCCGTGATGTCGGATGGCGGCATTTGCTGCCATCCGGTAAATACTGTCTCAATACATGAGTTTAATGCGCTGCGCTTTCGCGTAATCGACCAGTTCATCATCCGGGCGGCAGTCGCTAATGATGGTATCAAAGCAGGTTAACTCCCCCATTCGCGCCGGTCGCACTTTGCCAAATTTGCTGTGATCCACGACCAGAACGTGGTACTGCGCCATCGACATCGCCCACTGTTTCACCGGTAACTCTTCCAGATTAAAACAGGTCGCGCCTTTGCTGACATGCACGCCAGCGGCTGAATAGAAGGCGATATCCGGGCACAGGTTATTCAGGGTTTCCTGAAAATTGAGCGGCTTAAAAATGGCATTGCTGGCGTGAAATTCACCGCCGCACAGGATGGCGCGACACAATGGTTTTTCCTGCAACGCCAGAAAGGTATTCAGCGAATAGCAAACGGCGGTGAAGGGGAGGTCATTATCAATGGCTTCAATAATCCACGGCGTGGTGGTGCCACAGTCGAAAAAAAGCGTCTGGTGCGGTTGTACCAGGCTTGCTGCCAGCTGCGCCGCGCGCCGTTTTTCTTCGACCAGACGGGATTTCTGATCGCTGAGTAAATAGTGACTGGCGCTACGGGGTTCCAGAACGATATAGCCACCCAACAATACAACGGGCGCGCTTTGATTGTTCAGGTCGCGACGGATGGTCATCTCAGATACGCCCAGAAGGGTCGCGGCTTCTTTTAGGTGTAATTTATCGCTGCGCTTTAACGCTTGCAGTAATTGACCAATACGCTCGTCGCGTCGTGTTTCCATAGTTCCCCTGGAGAGTTAAGTCATCACCCTGCACAGTACAGGGCGATTAATACTACTCTTTTTTCATCAGATTAGTCACGTACCCAGCCTTTTCGAATGGGAAGCGCAAAACATATGCGATAGCACGTTTGCAGGCTGCGATAGAGCGACGCGCCATATTTTTGCCAAATCATCTGCGCGCTCAGACATCCGATCATTGCCACCAGTAAACCGCCGACCATGTCCAGCGGCCAGTGTACGCCGAGGTAAACGCGCGACCAGGCGATAGTCACCGCCAGCGCCATTAAAACGGCTCCTGACCAGATCCGGTGCCAGAACAAAAATGCCAGCGCAACGGTGAAAATCACCGTACCGTGATCGCTGGGAAACGAGTCATCTGCGGCATGATGCAGGAAGTTATAGCCAATATGGTCGACAAACGGACGATCGTGTGGGAACAGATGCCCCATGACCCAGGAGACGGCCAGACTGACTACCAGGGCGATCGCCATCTTTATGATTAACTGGCGCTGGGTACTGACCTGCTCTCGCGGTCCCCAAAGCCAGAGTACCACCGCCAGCAGCGGCACAATACTGATCAAATCTTTGGCAATGAAAATGGCGAGATCAATTATCCACTGCGCGGAATCGGGGGTGGCGTTGATCAAAGAGAACAGTGAAGTATTAATATTTTCCAGCATAACATTCAGACTTAGCGCAATGAGGTGAATAAAGGACAGCCATGTAAATGACCCGTGCCTGGCTGAGAATAAAAGCCCTGCTAAATACCGTAAAGCGGTATTGTCTTAAAGGTGTCATCTCAGGGTAATTAACAGAGTTCCGACAACATCATAGCGGTAGCAACTTAAATTAACCTTAAAGGAAACAGGTGCTAATCGACATTCTGTAAAAATGTGCGCTATTTGCGGTCAACGCGCATAATTTGCTATATCCGCAGACGCGCTTTCATTACACTTTGCGCGATTTTTCATTTGTGAAGAGATTGCATGCAAAACCGTTTATCTTCTGGCGCCCGACTCGGTCGTCAGGCATTGCTTTTCCCTCTCTGTCTGGTGCTCTACGAATTCTCCACCTATATCGCTAACGATATGATCCAGCCCGGAATGCTGGCGGTAGTGGAACAATACCAGGCCGGAATTGACTGGGTGCCGACATCAATGACCGCCTACCTTGCTGGCGGCATGTTTTTGCAGTGGCTGTTAGGGCCGCTGTCGGATCGCATTGGTCGTCGCCCGGTGATGCTGGCGGGCGTGGTGTGGTTCATCGTCACCTGTCTTGCCACGCTGCTTGCGCAAAACATTGAGCAATTTACCTTTCTGCGCTTCCTGCAGGGGATCAGCCTGTGTTTTATCGGCGCCGTGGGTTATGCCGCGATTCAGGAATCTTTTGAAGAGGCGGTGTGCATTAAAATTACCGCGCTGATGGCCAATGTGGCGCTGATTGCGCCCTTGCTGGGGCCTCTCGTCGGGGCCGCGTGGGTCCATGTGCTGCCGTGGGAAGGCATGTTCGTTCTGTTTGCCGTACTGGCGGCATTCGCCTTTTTCGGCTTACAGCACGCCATGCCGGAAACGGCAACCCGGATAGGCGAAAAGCTCTCGCTGAAAGAGTTGTGGCGGGATTACAAGCTGGTGTTAAAGAACGTGCGCTTTGTGGCAGGCGCACTGGCGCTGGGGTTTGTCAGTTTGCCTCTGCTGGCATGGATCGCGCAGTCTCCCATTATCATCATTAGCGGCGAACAGCTCAGCAGTTATGAATATGGTCTGCTACAGGTTCCTATTTTTGGCGCACTTATCGCAGGGAATCTGGTGCTGGCGCGTCTGACGGCCAGGCGGACGGTCCGTTCGTTAATTATCATGGGCGGCTGGCCGATTATGCTGGGGCTGATTCTCGCGGCTGCGGCGACGGTCGTCTCCTCTCATGCCTATCTGTGGATGACGGCAGGCCTCAGCATCTATGCATTTGGTATTGGCGTGGCAAACGCGGGGCTGGTGCGTTTGACTCTGTTTGCCAGCGACATGAGCAAAGGCACGGTGTCTGCCGCGATGGGCATGTTGCAGATGCTGATTTTTACCGTCGGTATCGAGGTGAGCAAATATGCTTATCTGGGCGGTGGAAACGGTCTGTTTAGCCTGTTTAATCTGGCAAACGGGATTATCTGGCTGCTCCTGATGTTTATCTTCCTGAAAGATAAACAGGTAGGCGCTTCACGGGAAGGATAATCACCAGCCTGCCGGAGCGATCCGGCAGGCTGGCCGTTTGAAACGCCGATCATGCAAAGCAGGGCGCTCGCCGATCAGTGTGAGAACGGTGCCTCGTTGCGAAGAATCCTGTCAATCACGTCCAGCACGCCCTCTTTGTTGTTCGAGCCAGCACGGTACTTTGCGGCGGAAACAACGACTTCTTTGGCATTCTCCATCGCATAGCTAAAACCGGCCTGGCGCAGCATTTCTATATCGTTACCGCCATCGCCGAAGACAGCGACCTCATCATCGTTGATACCCCAACGTTGTTGGAGCAGACGCAGGCCATTGGCCTTATGTACGCCCGGGATTATCAAATCGATACTGCCGTAACCGGTATGCACCGGCACCATGATGTCGCCGATGGCCTCGTGCAGTTCGGCCTGCAGTTCAGGAATGCGATCTTCGGAAATGTTAAGACCGAGTTTAAAGAAAATGTCGTTGATATTGCTGAAGTTATCGACGAATTCAAGACGATGGTAGTACATCGCCGCCATCTCTTTTAAGGCATCATCGTACTGCTTCAGGGTGTACGCACTGTTTTTACCGCAGGCGATTATTTCCACCTCCGGGCGCGTCAGCAAATGGTCAACCACCGCATGAAAATGGGCGCTGGGCAACTTACCGTTGAACACGTCGTTTCCCTCGCTCACCACCCAACCGCCGTTTTCAGCGACGAAGGCGATTTCGTGGGCAATGTCAGGGAAAAAAGAGATAAGCTGATAATACTGGTTGCCGCTGGCGACCACAAAACGGATCCCTTTCTCTTTCATCTGCTGATACTGCGCCATAAACCGGTCACGGTTATAGGTTTTTTGGTCGCTCAGAAAAGTACCATCCATATCTACCGCAATTAACTTGATACCCATTAACCATTCTCCGTCGCAGTGTGCGTTTTTGTTTCTGGTTTAGCGACCGCTTTAGCAACCAGCGCCGCCAGCAGCACCAATGCCAGAACGACCAGCATGGCGCTACGCAACCCATAATGTTCGCCGAGATATCCCAACAGGGGCGGCCCGACGAGGAAGGCGAGATAACCTGTGGTGGCGACCACGCTGACGCGCGTCGGGGCGTCGGGGCCGGTATCGCTGGCGGCAGAGATCGTCAATGGGAAGCCGAGCGAGGCGCCAAGCCCCCAAAGAACCACGGAGACCCCAGCCACCCAGGCGCTATCGACAAAGACGATGAGACCAATACCGATCGCCCCCATTAGCGCGCTGGCGCGCACCACCGCCACGCGGCTATATCTGTCAATAAACCAGCCGCCGGTGAAACGCCCAACGGTCATCCCTAGCGTGAAACCGGCGTATATCAGAGAGCCGGACGTTGGGCTAAATCCGTGCCCGTCTACCATCAGCAACGGTAACCAGTCATTGGCGGACCCTTCCGCAAATGCCATCGCCAGTACCACTACGCCAATAAGCAACAGCTGGATATCCCGGTAAAAGGGCAGCCCTTTTTCAGCCGAGTGTGTGCCATCCGCGGCGTTTCTACCGGTGCCATCGGGGATTTCCCGAATGGCGATAAAAATAGGCGCAATGGCTATCATGCCAGCCAGCAAAATATGCGTTGTGGCCGGTACACCAAATGCGGTCAACGTCATGCCCACACCGGCGCCTGCCAGTGTGCCCAGGCTATAAAAGCCATGCATCATCGGCAGGACGGTCTTGTTTAATTCGCGTTCAACCGCCGCGCCCTCGACGTTGATCGCGACCTCTGCAGAACCGAAACTGGCGCCAAAAACACCTAAACCCAGCGCAAAGAGCAGCGGGGAGGTAAGCCCTAACGCAATGCTGAGGATGGCCATTCCCACAACCGCGCATGACATCGTTATCTGAATAACGTTGCGTGTACCAAATCGCTTCACCAGCCAGGCCGAACACAGGATACCGCTCATCGATCCAATCGAAAGACCAAACAGTACCGCCCCCATTTCCGCCGTTGAGACAGAAAGGATGTCCCGGATGGCGGGGGTGCGTGTCGCCCAGGATGCCATCAGCAATCCCGGTATGAAGAAGAACATAAACAGCGCCCAGGTTCGGCGTCTTAATGCCCTGCGTGATGAACTGGCGGTCATGAATTCAAGCCAAAAAAGAGAAGAGAGGAGACAACACTAGCAATTTTTGTGTACATTTGTACACAAATGGAATGAGAGGACACAGTGTGCGACGTGCAAACGATCCAAACCGGCGAGAAAAAATCGTTCAGGCCACGCTGGAGGCGATAGTGACGTATGGTCTTCATACCGTGACGCATCGCAAAATCGCCACTATCGCCCAGGTGCCGCTGGGGTCAATGACCTACTATTTTTCAGGCATCGATGATCTTCTGATGGAGGCGTTTAGCGGTTTTACCGAAAGCATGTCGCAGCAATACCAGACCTTTTTTGATGATGTTAATGATGCGCAGGGTGCCTGCAATGCCATTACCGACATGATTTACGGCTCACGGGTCACAACGCCGGACAACATGGAACTGATGTACCAGCTGTATGCATTTGCCAGCCGTAAGCCAGCCTTAAAACAGGTGATGCAGAACTGGATGCAGCGCAGTCAGCGCACTCTGGAGCAGTGGTTTGATCCTGTTACCGCCCGTGCGCTGGACGCATTTTTAGAAGGTATGACTCTACATTTCGTGACAGACACCACGCCGCTGGCGCGAGAAGACATTCTGGTGATGGTAAAGCGAATCGCAGGGGAGAAGTGAGGCGACTTCTGCTGCCTCATCCGTCGAGCGTTGCACCCGCCGTCATATTGACCACCGTTGCGGTCATCGCACTTGCGTGATCCGACGCGAGAAATGCCATCACCTCAGCCACTTGCGAAAGTGTTGGCAGCCGCTTGAGCATCGTGCTTTGCGCCGCGCCCGCTACCCATTCTTCTACGGATAATCCCATCGCTTGCGCCTTTGGCATAAACACGTCGCGGGTATAAGAACCTGCCTGCACCGCGTCGGTAATCGCATGACAACGCACGCAGATAGCACGAATATTTCTCGGGCTCACCTCACTGGCCAGCGCTCTGGTGAACGCTTCCATCCCTGCGCAGCCGACGATGTGACCGGAGTGGCCCGACACCGCCATCGGACCAGCGGGAGCAACGACCGTGAGGATTGTTCCTGTACGCTCACCCCCCATATGTGGAATGACCGCTTTGGATATATTGAAGTATGCAGACAGAAACGGGCTTATACCCTGCATGAACTCGGCCAGATATAATTCTGCGATGCCTTTGCCCTGATCGTGAATAAAGCCGGTTGTGTTTACCACGATGTCAATGCCGCCGGCCTGTTGGGCCAGTTGCGTAGTGTGCGCTAGGGTGGACTGTTCGTCGAGTACGTCGAGGGTAAATGTCCCGGCCATTCCTCCTGCGGCGCGGATTTCGCCAGCCACCCGATCCAGGCGAGCCAGATTGCGTGCGCCAAGGTACACCTGCGCCCCTTCACGCGCCATTACATGTGCAACCGCGCTGCCAATTGCGCCGCTACCCCCGAAAACGACAGCGATTTTGCCTTCAAGTAACATTGCGTTATCCCATCCCCCGTCTGCCCATTCAAAATTATGGGCAATAACCCGCATCTTGCAAGCGGGCTCAGGTGGGTAACAGGTTAGATTACAGTTGCTGATTTTAGGGCAAGGTCACGGGGGCTGCTTTTTCTTCCCGTTCAGAGAGTTCACGTATGGCCTGCGCTAACTTTTCCTGGCTCTCACTTAATTGATTCGAAAGGGCTCTATTGCTGACCGTCAGGGAATCAATCTCTGCCTTATGTTTTTTGTTTTTTTGGACCAGAATGACCGCCAGGACAGGAGCAAGTAAGGCTAACAAGGGTACAAAAACGAGAAATAAAATCATGTCTAAATCCTTTTACGCTATCAATATGAAACAGTTGTACGTCTTATACATGCAATCACTTCGATATCCGAAAAAGCCCATTCGAAATTATTTTCTGTCGTTGGAATTTTAATTATAGCTGTTGGCAGTCTTGTCGCGATGGCGACCAGGAATCGAGGGTGTTCAGAAGTGAAGAGGACGAAAACGTCAGAGGGACGGAACTCAGATTTCTGCGACCGATTTTGGCGTTGCCCTCATTTTGCCGCCACACTCGTTAAAAGCGTGCTCTAACTAGCTGATTTGAAGGGGGCTGAAATTCGGGCAACAAAAAACCCATCAACCTTGAACCAAAACGGCGGGGTTGATGGGCTCCACAAATTGGGGACATCAAAGAAAAGCAGTGGCACTAGTTATGACTGACGTCTTTAAGAAAAGTTCTACTAACTAGCAAAAAATTTTCACTTACTGGCAAACGCCAGTTTTATCCTAAGCCAGGCCAGATGATGACGATGAGTGTCCCCGCCAGCGTCAGCAAGACGTTGGCTATCGCATAGGTGCCTGCATACCCTAACGCAGGGATGTTGCTGCGCGCGGTATCGCTGATGATTTCCATCGCCGGGGCGCAGGTACGAGCCCCCATCATGGCGCCAAACAATAAGGCGCGGTTCATGCGTAATACATAGGCGCCGAACAGGAAACAGATGACAACGGGCACCAGGCTGACCACCAGACCCGCAATCAGCATTTGTCCGCCGACAGCACCAAGTCCGTTGCCGATACCACTACCTGCACTCAAACCGACGCCTGCCATGAATACCATCAGGCCAAACTCTTTCACCATGTTCAGCGCCCCCTGAGGGATGTAGCCAAAGGTGGGGTGGTTGGCGCGCAGAAAGCCCAGCATGATTCCGGCAAACAGCAGCCCGGCAGCATTACCGATCCCAAAGCTGAAGTTGCTGAACTGGAAGGTGATCATCCCGATCATCAGGCCAATGATAAAGAAAGCGCAGAAGGCCAGCAGGTCAGTGACCTGGCTGTGGATGGAGATAAATCCAATGCGATCCGCAATGGTTTTGACGCGACGGGCATCGCCGCTCACCTGCAGGACATCACCTTTGTTCAGCACCACGTTGTCGTCGATGGGCATCTCAATCTGGCTGCGGATCACGCGGTTAAGAAAACAACCGTGGTCAGTGAGTTTCAACTGCGCAAGACGGCGTCCCACGGCATTGTGGTTTTTCACCACGATCTCTTCGGTGACGATGCGCATGTCGAGCAAATCGCGATCGAAGACCTCTTTCCCGTTACGGAAGCTGTGATCGAGGCGGGCGTGGGCATCAGGGTAACCCACTAACGCGATTTCATCGCCCATTTGCAACACCGCATCACCATCGGGATTCGCCAGAATACCGTTACGGCGGATCCGCTCGATGTAGCAGCCGGTCTGACGATAAATACCCAGCTCGCGCAGATTTTTACCGTCGGCCCATGCAACGAGTTCCGGCCCCACACGGTAGGCGCGAATCACCGGCAGATAGACTTTACGGTTAGCGTCAGTGTCCAGACCGCGTTCACGCGCGATCTGCTGGGCGCTGGTTTGCAGATCCTGGTGCTGGAGTTTAGGCAGGTAGCGGGCGCCGACAATTAAACTGACCAGGCCTATCAGATAGGTCAGCGCGTAGCCCAGGCTCAGATTATCCAGCGCGGCGGAAAGCTGAGAACTCGCCATTCCGGAATGGCGCAGCGTGTCGCCCGCACCGACAAGCACCGGCGTGGAGGTCATCGAACCGGCGAGCATACCGGCCGTCAGGCCGATGTCCCAGCCAAACAGCTTACCTAACCCCAGGGCGATCAGCATGGCGCTACCCACCATCACCAGGGCTAACATCAGATAATTTTTCCCATCGCGAAAAAAAATGGAAAAAAAGTTAGGCCCAGCTTCCACGCCGACACAGAAAATAAACAGCATAAAGCCGAGATTCAGGGCGTCAGTGTTAATACTGAAGTGCTGCTGCCCTAATAATAATGAGACGACTAAAACGCCAATGGAATTACCAAGTTGGACCGATCCCAGGCGCAATTTGCCCAGACACAGGCCAAGCGCAAGGACCACAAATAATAACAGGATGTAATTCCCATTTAACAAATCTGCGACGTTTATATTCACGGAGACTAACTTCTTGTTTACTAGTAAGCTGTTGAAAGAAATGACAATTTACGCTAATGTTTTTGCCATGAATTAAGGGGCGACGACATCGTGCACAGCCTCCAAAATAAAAGCAACAAAGCAATTTATGCGGTTAGTTTAATCTCATTACGTATCAACGGCTATAAGAATCGTGTGGGCGTGTTTTGGCATGGAATGCCGGATGACTTTATCTGACTGGACGCCTTCGGGCGAAAAGAGTGTTCGATAGAGATAGTGTCAGGAGGAACGATTGAAACATAAACAAGGTTGGGCAGGCGCTGTCTGCTGCTTTGTACTCTTTATTGTGGTGTGTCTTTCATTAGTGATGAACGTGAAAGGGGCGTTTCGGGCTGCAGGTCATCCTGAGATTGGGTTACTGTTTTTTACGCTACCCGGTGCCGTGGCCAGTTTCTGGTCCCATCGCAGGGAAGTGATTAAACCCCTGTTTGGAGCGATGCTGGCGGCGCCCTGTTGTCTGTTGCTAATGCGGTTTTTTTTCACACCAACCCGCTCTTTGTGGCAGGAGCTTGCGTGGTTGTTTAGCGCGGTGTTCTGGTGTGCGCTTGGGGCACTCTGCTTTTTATTTATCAGCAATTTGTTTGACCCACGGCGCAAGAAAAGCGAATAACGCCCTCATGACGAGGGCGTTACGTCGCATCAGGCAAACAGATTGACGTTCTCTTTTGCCCATGCTTCAAAATCGGTGCAGCCGCCGATGTGTTTTTGATCGACAAAAATCTGCGGTACGGTCTCAACCGGTTTGCCAACAGTCTTTTCCAGATCCGCTTTCGAAATCCCTTCAGCGTGAATATCGATATAGCGATAGTTGAAATCGTCGTGCTCGTTGCTTAATTTCTCTGCCAGCTCTTTGGCACGTACGCAATAGGGGCATCCTGGACGACCGAAAATCACGGTAAACATTGTTTCTCTCCTCGAACTTACTGAGCCTGACGGCGAATCCCGTAATGATGCCGCTAAATGGCGTGGATGAAAAGCAGGTTGCACCTGTTGCTTTGATATCTTTAGGCTATATCTGTTAAGCAAGGTATATCCGAACGCTTTACAATGAGCATCCGTTCATCGGGAGACATCATATGCGGACGATTGGCGCGCTACCCAAAAGTGTGTTGATACTCGAGTTTTTCGGTATGGTGATACTGGCGCTGGCCCTGTTATCGCTCAATCACACTCTCACACTGCCTGCACCTTTTAACACCTCGCTGGCGGAAATAGCGATGATCTTTATTGGCGTCCTGCTGATGCTGCCTGCCGCAGTCGTGCTGATGTGGCGAATCGCGCAACGACTCGCTCCGCAACTGATGATGCGTACCCCCGACACCTCATCCCGTTCTGACAGAGATAAACCTCATGACTCCAACCATTGATTTACTGCGTGGCCACCGTTCTATTCGCCATTTTACTGATGAAGCGCTTTCCGATGCGCAGCGCGAGGCGATTATCGCCGCCGCGCAGGGAACGTCGAGCTCCAGCTTTCTGCAGTGCAGTTCTATCATCCGTATTACCGATAAAACACGGCGTGAAGCGCTGGTAAGCTTAACTGGTGGGCAAAAACACGTGGCTCAGGCCGCCGAGTTTTGGGTGTTTTGCGCGGATTTTAATCGCCATTTACAGATTTGCCCCGATGCCCAGTTAGGCCTCGCGGAGCAGCTGTTGCTGGGGGTGGTCGACACTGCGATGATGGCGCAAAATGCGCTGACCGCCGCAGAATCCCTGGGGTTGGGCGGGGTGTTCATCGGGGGGCTGCGTAATAATATCGAGGCAGTAACGGAAATGCTGAAATTGCCAAAACACGTGCTGCCGCTGTTTGGCTTGTGTCTCGGTTGGCCCGCCGATAATCCTGGGGTTAAACCGCGTTTGCCAGCCGGATTGATTGTTCACGAGAACCAGTATCAGCCGATGGATGCTGCTTTGTTAGCACACTATGACGAGCAGATCGCGCACTATTACCAGACGCGAGACAGCAACACGCGCCGCGATACCTGGAGCGATCATATTCGGCGTACCATCATTAAAGAAAACCGACCTTTCATTCTGGAATATTTACATAAACAAGGCTGGGCGACGCGCTAAAGGCAATAACCCAGTGTATGATACGCAGGCTTTTACCAGGTCTTTCAGAGAGGTGCAGGGTGAAAATTGCCATTTTGTCCCGGGACGGAACGCTCTATTCTTGTAAACGCCTGCGAGAGGCGGCGATGAAACGCGGCCATCTGGTTGATATTCTCGATCCCCTTTCCTGCTATATGAACGTGAGTCCGGCAGGGTCGTCCATTCATTACAAAGGCCGCCAGCTTCCTCAGTATGATGCGGTCATCCCGCGTATTGGCTCCGCGATAACGTTTTACGGCACGGCGTCCCTGCGTCAGTTTGAGCTGCTCGGCAGCTACCCGCTTAATGAATCTGTTGCGATCACCCGCGCGCGCGACAAGCTGCGTTCGTTACAGTTACTCGCCCGGCAAGGGATTGATTTGCCCATTACCGGGATCGCCCATTCGCCAGATGACACGAGTGATCTGATCGAGATGGTTGGCGGCGCGCCGCTGGTGGTTAAACTGGTCGAGGGAACGCAGGGGATTGGCGTCGTGCTGGCCGAAACGCGCCAGGCGGCGGAGAGCGTGGTTGACGCCTTTCGCGGGCTTAACGCGCATATTCTGGTGCAGGAGTATATTGCGGAAGCCAAAGGTCGCGATATTCGCTGTCTGGTGGTGGGCGACGAGGTTGTGGCGGCAATCGAACGGCGGGCAAAAGAGGGCGATTTTCGCTCTAACCTGCATCGCGGCGGTGTTGCCAGCATTGCCCAAATTACGGCACGTGAACGAGAGATTGCCATCAAGGCTGCGCAAACGCTGGGGCTGGATGTCGCGGGAGTCGATATTTTGCGTGCCGAGCGGGGTCCGTTAGTGATGGAAGTGAACGCATCGCCAGGCCTGGAAGGTGTCGAGAAAACCACAGGGGTTGATATTGCCGGGCGAATGATCCAGTGGATTGAACGTCACGCGACAGCCGAATTTTGCCTTAAAACGGGTGGCTAATCTCAATATTGTCCCTAATCGTGGTATGACGCGGTCTTTTTGCGTAAGCTGTGCCCGGTATTTTTTCATCGTAAGAGGTAGCACATTATTATGACATCACTGGTCGTTCCCACTCTGGATACGTTGCGTCAATGGCTCGACGACCTGGGCATGAGTTTTTTTGAATGTGATACTTGCCAGGCGCTGCATTTACCGCATATGCAGAACTTCGATGGCATCTACGACGCAAAAATTGATTTGGTGGATAACACGCTGCTGTTTTCTGCCATGGCGGAAGTCAGACCTTCCGCGCTGTTGCCGCTGGCGGCCGATTTATCCGCGATTAACGCCAGTTCGTTAACCGTGAAGGCGTTTCTCGATATGCAGGATGACAATCTGCCGAAGCTGGTGGTCTGCCAGTCGTTATCCGTGATGCCTGGGGTGACGTACGAACAGTTTGAGTGGTTTGTTCGTCAGAGCGAAGAGCAGATCTCAATGGTTATCCTGGAAGCAGGGGCGCACCAACTTTTGTTCAGCGCTGACGAAGACGCGCAAAAAGACGGCGCTGAAAACCATTTTCTTCACTGATCTCTTTCAAAAAAAAGCAGCCGCTGCCAAAGCGGCTACTGTTTTCATTGCGTTATGCTGCATTTAACCTTTTCTTAAAGAATTATTCACTTCCTTTCTGGCTGTTTCGCTTTACGTCATAGACAAATCCTGCATAAAAAATTGATAAAAGGCGTTTTTTAATCTGAGCTATAGTCTCAAACCCTGGCTAAAGTTATTCTTGCGAGGCTTTTATATCGCGAGCAATGACGGCAGGGGGAGAGTCGACTCTTCTTTACCTGTGTCGGATGAAAAAATATGCATATTTTTTGCATATCTTAGAATGTGACAATATTGATTCGTTTGTTAACGGATTTTCATAAGGAAAGAGATTATGACCGCCTTAAATAAAAAATGGCTATCGGGTCTGGTTGCGGGCGCTTTGATGGCCGTCTCTGCCGGCACGCTCGCTGCTGAACAAAAAACCCTTCATATCTATAACTGGTCTGATTATATCGCCCCGGATACGGTGGCTAATTTTGAAAAAGAGACAGGTATTAAAGTTATCTATGACGTGTTTGACTCCAATGAAGTCCTCGAAGGTAAGCTCATGGCCGGGAGTACCGGTTTTGATCTGGTGGTGCCATCCGCGAGCTTTATGGAACGTCAGTTAACGGCGGGTGTGTTTCAACCTCTGGATAAAAGCAAACTTCCTGACTGGAAAAACCTCGATCCTGAATTATTGAAGCTGGTTGCCAAGCACGATCCGGGCAATAAATTTGCGATGCCGTATATGTGGGCGACGACCGGTATTGGCTACAACGTCGATAAAGTGAAAGCGGTGCTGGGGGAAGATGCTCCGGTGAACAGCTGGGATCTGATCTTTAAACCTGAAAATCTCGAGAAGCTGAAAAGCTGTGGTGTCTCTTTCCTGGACGCGCCTGAAGAGGTGTTTTCTACGGTGCTGAACTATCTGGGCAAAGATCCGAACAGTACTAAGGCAGATGATTATACCGGCCCGGCAACCGAGCTGTTGCTGAAGCTGCGTCCCAATATTCGCTACTTCCATTCCTCGCAATACATCAACGATCTGGCCAATGGCGACATTTGCGTGGCGATTGGTTGGGCAGGGGACGTCTGGCAGGCCGCTAACCGTGCAAAAGAAGCTAAAAATGGCGTAAATATTTCCTATTCAATCCCGAAAGAGGGGGCGATGGCGTTCTTTGACGTCTTTGCGATGCCTGCTGACGCGAAGAATAAAGAGGAGGCTTATCAGTTCCTTAACTATCTGTTGCGCCCGGATGTGATTGCTCACATTTCCGACCATGTGTTCTACGCTAACGCTAACAAAGAAGCGACAACGTTGGTCAGTCCGGAAGTCCGTGACAACCCGGGTATTTATCCGCCAGCGGATGTACGCGCCAAAATGTTCACGCTGAAAGTTCAGGATCCGAAGATCGACCGTGTTCGTACACGTGCCTGGACCAAAGTGAAGAGCGGTAAATAAGCGTTTGAGGTTATTGCCCGGTAACGCGCACGCTTACCCGCCCTGCAGGACATTACGTTTTGTGGGGCGGGTAACTAACACGCTACCCGGCAATGCGCACCGTGATGGTGCGTAATTTGCCCTGTTTTTTGTTTTATGCCGGAGAGCACCCCGTGAATGAGCCAATCCTCCGCCCGCAGGCGAAAATCCGTAAAGCGCTAACGCCGCTTCTTGAAATCCGCAATCTGACTAAGTCATATGACGGTCAGAGTGCCGTGGATGACGTCAATCTCACTATTTATAAAGGCGAAATATTTGCATTACTTGGCGCATCGGGCTGCGGGAAATCCACGCTGCTGCGTATGCTGGCGGGTTTTGAACAACCGACCACCGGACAAATCATCCTGGATGGCGTTGATTTGGCGCATGTACCGCCTTATCTACGCCCGATCAATATGATGTTTCAGTCTTATGCGCTGTTTCCACACATGACGGTGGAGCAGAACATTGCGTTCGGCCTCAAGCAAGACAAGCTGCCAAAGGGCGAAATCGACGCACGAGTGACTGAAATGCTGGGGCTGGTGCACATGCAGGAGTTTGCCAAACGTAAGCCGCACCAGCTTTCAGGTGGGCAACGTCAGCGCGTGGCACTGGCGCGCAGTCTGGCTAAGCGTCCGAAGTTACTGCTGCTGGACGAACCCATGGGCGCACTGGATAAAAAACTGCGTGACCGGATGCAACTGGAAGTGGTCGATATCCTCGAACGCGTGGGCGCGACCTGCGTCATGGTAACGCATGACCAGGAAGAAGCGATGACCATGGCCGGGCGTATTGCGATCATGAATCGCGGGAAGTTCGTACAAATTGGCGAGCCGGAAGAGATCTATGAACATCCGACCACTCGGTATAGCGCGGAGTTTATCGGTTCTGTGAATGTCTTTGAGGGCTTGTTGAAAGACCGTCAGGAAAATGGACTGGTGATCGACTCTCCGGGGCTAGTGCATCCGTTGAAGGTGGATGCCGATGCGTCGATTGTCGATAACGTGCCGGTGTATGTCGCGCTTCGTCCAGAGAAGATCATGTTGTGTGAGGCGCCACCGGCCGATGGTTACAATTTTGCCGTGGGTGAAGTGGTGCATATTGCCTATCTCGGCGATCTCTCCATTTATCATGTGCGTGTGAAAAGCGGCCAGATGATCAGCGCCCAGTTACAGAATGAACACCGCTATCGCAAAGGTTTACCCACCTGGGGCGATGAAGTGCGTCTGTGTTGGGATGCGGACAGCTGTGTGGTGTTGACGGTTTAAGGAGCGAAGATGAGTACACTTGAACCTCCGGCACGCGTGAACAAACACAGCAATTTCACGCTGTTTATGTCGCGTATGCAAATGAAGCACGGGCGCAAGATGGTCATTGCGCTGCCCTATATCTGGCTGATCCTGCTCTTTCTGCTGCCGTTTCTGATTGTCTTTAAAATCAGTCTGTCGGAGATGGCGCGGGCGATTCCGCCGTATACCAATCTGATGGAGTGGGCTGACGGGCAGTTGTCTGTCACGCTCAATCTGGGGAATTTCCTGCAACTGACGGACGATCCGCTCTATTTTGACGCGTATCTGCAATCACTTCAGGTGGCGGGGATTTCGACACTCTGCTGTTTACTGCTGGGGTATCCGTTGGCGTGGGCGGTGGCGCACAGCAAATCTTCGACGCGCAACATCCTGCTGTTGCTGGTGATTTTACCGTCATGGACCTCGTTTTTGATCCGTGTTTATGCCTGGATGGGGATCCTGAAAAACAACGGGGTGCTGAATAACTTCCTGATGTGGCTGGGGGTCATCGATCAGCCGTTGACGATTCTGCACACCAATCTGGCTGTGTACATTGGAATTGTGTATGCCTATCTGCCGTTTATGGTACTGCCGATTTATACCGCGTTAACGCGCATTGATTATTCGCTGGTGGAGGCCTCGCTGGATTTAGGGGCAAAACCGTTGAAAACCTTCTTCAGTGTCATCGTGCCGCTGACGAAGGGCGGCATTATTGCCGGGTCGATGCTGGTCTTTATCCCGGCGGTCGGGGAGTTTGTGATCCCGGAATTGCTCGGTGGTCCGGACAGCATCATGATAGGTCGCGTGCTCTGGCAGGAATTCTTCAACAACCGTGACTGGCCGGTCGCTTCTGCGGTGGCCATTATCATGCTGTTACTGCTGATCGTACCGATCATGTGGTTCCACAAACATCAGCAAAAAAGTGCGGGGGAACACGGATGAATAACTTACCGGTAGTCCGTTCGTCCTGGCGAATCTTCATTCTGGTGCTTGGTTTTACCTTCCTCTATGCGCCGATGCTGATGCTGGTGATTTACTCCTTTAACAGCTCCAAACTGGTGACGGTCTGGGCGGGCTGGTCCACGCGTTGGTACGGCGAGCTTTTTCACGATGAAGCGATGATGAGCGCAGTCGCCCTGAGCCTGACCATTGCCGCCTGTGCGGCCACCATGGCGGTGATTCTCGGCACCATTGCTGCCGTGGTGATGGTTCGCTTTGGGCGTTTTCGCGGCTCCACCGGGTTTGCGTTTATGATAACGGCGCCGCTGGTGATGCCAGACGTCATTACCGGACTGTCGTTGCTGCTGCTGTTTGTGGCATTGGGACACGCTATCGGCTGGCCGGCGGATCGTGGCATGTTGACCATCTGGCTGGCGCACGTCACCTTCTGTACCGCGTATGTGGCGGTGGTGATTTCATCAAGGTTGCGCGAACTGGATCAATCGATTGAAGAGGCGGCGATGGATCTTGGCGCCACACCGTTGAAAGTGTTCTTTGTGATCACCTTGCCGATGATTATGCCGGCGGTGATCTCCGGCTGGCTGTTGGCCTTCACGCTCTCGCTTGACGATCTGGTTATCGCCAGCTTTGTGTCTGGTCCTGGTGCGACGACCTTACCGATGCTGGTTTTCTCCAGCGTACGAATGGGGGTTAACCCGGAAATAAACGCCTTAGCGACCCTGATCCTTGGGGTGGTCGGAATTGTCGGATTTATCGCCTGGTATCTGATGGCACGTATGGAAAAACAACGGATCCGCGATATCCAGCGTGCAAGACGCGGCTGAAGAAACTAAAATCTGCCCACCTGGCTACACTCTGCCGCGCTTGTCGCGGCATTGCTTTCACGGAAGAGAACACGTTGGGATTTTTTAAAAAATCAGCCTCATCACATGCTCGTTTGAATGTCCCTGCTTTGGTGCAGGTGGCGGCGCTCGCCATTATTATGATCCGCGGCCTTGACTTGCTGATGATTTTTAACACGCTTGGCGTGCCGGGAATCGCTGAATTTATTCATCGCAGCGTGCAGACATGGAACCTGACCCTGGTCTTTTTGGGGAGTCTGGTACTGGTATTTGTCGAAATTTTCTGCGCGTTTTCGTTAGTCAAAGGGCGCAACTGGGCCCGCTGGATCTATCTGCTGACCCAGGTCATTGCGACCGGTTATCTGTGGGCGGCTTCGCTGGGGTACGGCTATCCTGAACTGTTCAGCATCGCAGGCGAGTCAAAACGTGAGATCCTGCGTACCCTTGTGATGCAAAAACTGCCCGATATGCTGGTTTTGCTGCTGCTGTTTATTCCTCCCGCCAGCCGCCGGTTTTTCCGCCTGCAATAATGTGTATAATCACCGCCCTGGTAATTTGAAGGTTTTCTTATGCACTGCGCACTCTATGACGCAGGTCGCTGCCGCTCTTGTCAGTGGATCACAGCGCCGATAAGCGAGCAACTCGCCGCCAAAACAGCCGAACTGCAAAACTTGTTGACCGAACGCCCGGTCACCGAGTGGTGTGCGCCTGTCTGCGGCCCTGAACAGGGATTTCGCAATAAGGCGAAAATGGTGGTCAGCGGCAGCGTGGAGAAACCACTGCTGGGAATGCTTCATCGTGATGGCACGCCGGAAGATCTCTGCGATTGCCCGCTGTACCCTGCCTCTTTCGCCCCCATTTTTGCGACGCTGAAACCGTTTATCGCACGGGCTGGACTGACGCCCTACAATGTGGTGCGCAAGCGTGGCGAACTGAAATACATCCTGCTGACACAAAGCCAGCAGGATGGCGGCATGATGTTGCGCTTTGTGTTGCGTTCAGAGGCTAAACTCGGGCAATTACGTGCGGCGTTGCCGTGGTTACTGGCGCAGTTACCCCAACTGAAGGTCATTACCGCGAATATCCAGCCTGTGCATATGGCTATCATGGAAGGGGAGACGGAAATCTTCCTGACTGAGCAACAGGCGCTGGCGGAACGTTTTAACGGCGTACCGCTGTGGATCCGCCCACAGAGCTTTTTCCAGACTAACCCCGTAGTGGCAAGTCAATTGTATGCGACGGCGCGTGACTGGGTGCGACAGCTTCCGGTCAATCATATGTGGGATCTATTCTGTGGCGTTGGCGGGTTTGGCCTGCACTGCGCGACGCCGGAGATGACATTGACCGGAATTGAAATCGCTCCGGAGGCGATCGCCTGCGCAAAGCAATCCGCCCGTGAATTAGGGTTACAGAATCTGCATTTTCAGGCGCTGGACTCAACCCAATTTGCCACCGCTCAGGGAGGCGTGCCTGAACTGGTGCTGGTCAATCCACCGCGTCGCGGTATTGGGAAGGCGCTGTGTGACTATTTAAGCCAGATGGCGCCGGAATATATTATCTATTCCAGCTGTAATGCACAGACAATGGCGAAAGATATCGGTGAATTACCGGGTTATCGCATTGAACGCGTCCAGCTTTTCGATATGTTCCCGCATACTGCCCATTATGAAGTGCTGACGCTGCTGGTCAGGCAATCATAAAGCCGCTTATCACTACACCGTTCACTTAAGCCAATGGATTAGGGGAAACACCGGGTTTGGTTCCCGGAGGGACGCCAAACCCGGTGGTCGCCCCGGATATCTCGGTCTTAAACTAACGGTGTTAGCTTATCGCGGCTTTATTCATTTCCGGTCTTACTGCGGGAACCATTGATCGCTGATTTTCTTATACGTGCCGTCGGCTTTAATGGCGGCCAGCGCACCGTTCAGTTTTTCCAGCAGGGCTTTATTATCCGGGCGGACGGCGATGCCAAGACCGGTGCCGAAGTATTGCGGATCGGTCACTTTTTCCGTGGCAGTGCCCAGCTGTGG
Organism: Citrobacter sp. GW821-FHT07H02; assembly: GCF_059418505.1. NCBI lineage: Bacteria > Pseudomonadati > Pseudomonadota > Gammaproteobacteria > Enterobacterales > Enterobacteriaceae > Citrobacter > Citrobacter sp. GW821-FHT07H02. Next base: position 524,316 of record NZ_JBWKPZ010000001.1, read on the forward strand.
GTTAGTTTTCAGCCACTCATTCACCACCGCGGTATCGCCAAATACGCCATCAATACGGCCATTCTTCAGGTCGATAATCGCATTTTGATAGCTGTCATAGGCCACGGTTTTTACCTCAGGGTGTTTGTCCTGCAGGTACTTCTGGTGGGTGGTGCCGTTTTCCATACCGATACGCTTGCCCTTCAGATCCGCGAAGGTTTTGTAGGTCTCTTTTTTCGCAATCACCAGCGCAGAGTTGGCGTAGTAAGGCGTGGTAAATGAGACCTGCTTGCTGCGTTCCGGCGTGATATCCATACCCGAAATCACCGCGTCATATTTTTTGAATTTTAAGGCGGGGATCAGGCTGTCAAAAGCATGATTGGTAAAAGTACATTCAGCCTGCATTTGTTTGCATAATGCTGTCGCCAGATCGATATCAAAACCGACAATTTTGTTGTTCGCATCCATCGATTCAAAAGGGGGGTAAGTGGCGGAAACGCCAAAATTGATCTTTTCAGCCGCTGCGGCGCCAGTTGCAAACGTTGCGAGTAATGCAGCCAGAACTAACTTTTTCATTGTGAAACTCCCGTCTGTCAATCTTATGATTTTTACCGTGTCTGCGGTACGAATTCACAATGCCATTTAATGAATTTATATGCAATAAAAACGATTAATTATTTTTTTGAGAAATAAAAAAAGACGGACAGTTGTGAGACTTGTCCGTCTTGTTGCTTCGCAGTTATGCAGTTTAAGGCTTAATTTCTGCGCTCAAACGCCAGGGCTTTACGCTCGACCAAACGCATCAGCAGCGTCAGCAGGCCGTTAACGATCAGGTAAATGACGCCTGCCGCGCCGAAGACCATCACATCATAGGTGCGACCGTACAGCAACTGACCATGTCCCATCACTTCCATCAGCGTAATGGTGTACGCCAGCGAGGTACTTTTGAAGACCAGTACCACTTCGTTAGAGTAAGAGGAGAGGGCGCGTTTAAAGGCGTACGGCAACAGAATCGCCAGCGTGTCTTTTTTGCTCATCCCCAGCGCGCCGCAGGACTGCCATTGGCCCTCTGGAATGGCGCGGATAGCGCCATAGAACAGTTGCGTGGTATACGCTGCGCTGTTCAGAGATAACGCAATTAACGCGCACAGCCACGGCTCCGAGAGCAGATGCCACAGAACCGGATACTCCTGCAGTGACGGGAACTGTCCTGGTCCGTAGTAGATCAGGAAGATCTGCACCAGCAGCGGTGTTCCGGTAAACAGCGTGATATAGATGCGAACCACCCAGACCAGCACGGGTGTTTTCAGCGTCAGGATGATGGTGAAAATCAGTGCCAGGATCAGGGCAACCACAATCGACGCCACGGTCAGCGTCAGGCTGGTATGCAGCCCTTTCATTAATTCAGGTAAATACTCAAGCATCAGCCCGGTCTCCGTTCAAAACGTGTCGCGCGCAGGTCAATGCGTTTGAGAATGTACTGACTAACCAGGGTGATGACCAGATAGATAGCCGCCGCCACGATGTACCATGTGAATGGTTCCTGGGTTCGGGTGGCAATACTTTTTGTTTGCAGCATCAGGTCGTTGACGCTGATAAGACTGACTAACGCGGTATCTTTCAGCAACACCAGCCACTGGTTACCCAGTCCCGGCAGAGCATGACGCCACATTTGCGGCATCACCAGGCGAAAGAAAATCGCCGCTTTTGACAGACCCAACGCCTGACCCGATTCCCATTGCCCGAGCGGAACAGCTTTCAACGCCCCACGCAGAGTCTGCGAGGCATAGGCCGCATACAGCAGCGACAAGGCAATCACACCGCAGAGAAACGGACTAACGTCGAAGTTTTCGATCTGCATTTGCAGCGGAATCTGCACAACGCCGAGGTTAATAGTGAATCCGTCCGACAGCATTAACAGCAGCTGAGAGGAGCCGAAATAGATAAACAGCACGACCAGAATTTCTGGCAGTCCGCGCAGAATCGTGACCAGCGCCGAACCTGCCCATGCAACCGGACGCCATTTTGCTGACTCCCAGACTGCAAAGAACATGGCGAGCGCCAGGCCAATGATCAGTGCGCAAACGGCAAGGCCGACGGTCATCCCGGCGGCGCTTGCTAAAGGAAAAAATTCATTCATCAAGGATTACTTCTGGAACCATTTGTTATAGATGGTTTCGTACGTCCCATCTTTCTTCACTTTTTCCAGCGCAGTGTTGAATTTCTGCTGCAGCTCGCTGTTGCCCTGACGGACCGCAATGCCCAGACCTGTGCCGAAGTAATCTTTATCGGTGACTTTGTCGCCCACCGGTGCCAGCTTCGGATTGTCCTTCAGCCATTCAGTCACCACAGCGGTGTCACCAAAGACGCCATCAATACGGCCGTTTTGCAGATCCAGTTTGGCATTCTGGTAGCTGTCGTACGGAACGGTCGTGATTTCCGGATGCTTATCCATGATGAATTTCTGGTGCGTGGTGCCGTTTTGTACACCGACTTTTTTGCCTTTCAGCTGATCAACGCCGGTAAATTTACCCTGCTGACCAATGAACAACGCAGAGTTGTCGTAGTACGGGGTGGTGAACAGCACCTGTTTTTCACGCTCCGGCGTGATATCCATCCCCGCCATGACCGCATCGAAACGACGGAATTTGAGGCTTGGGATCAGGCTGTCAAACGCCTGGTTAGTGAACGTACAGGTCGCATCAATCTCTTTACACAGCGCATTCGCCAGATCAACGTCAAAACCGACGATCTTGTTGTTAGCGTCCATGGATTCAAACGGAGGATACGACGCTTCAGTAGCGAAACGAATGGTCTGGGCTGCTGTAGCAGAAAGGCTAAAACTGGCAATTAGCGCGGCAATCAGAACTTTTTTCATTGTCATTGTCCCGAAACTTAGTGAGAGAGATAGTTTTTAAATGCATCGGTCTGCGGATCCGCAAAGCAGCTCGCATCCCCTTGCTCGACGATATGACCGTTTTCCATATACACCACGCGGCTGGCGGTTTTACGCGCCACTTCCACTTCGTGAGTGACGATCACCTGAGTAATGTTGGTTTCAGCCAGTTCACGAATGATACTGACGATTTGGGCAGTGATTTCCGGGTCCAGCGCGGCTGTCGGTTCATCAAACAACAGAATCTGGGGTTCCATCATCAGCGCGCGCGCAATGGCCACACGCTGTTGTTGACCGCCGGAAAGGTGCAACGGGTAACGATCGCTGTACGGCTTCAGACGCAGACGTTCCAGCAGTTTTTCCGCGCGCGCCAGCGCCTGGTCTTTGCTCAGACCCAGTACGCGGCAGGGCGCTTCAATCAGATTTTGTTGTACCGTGAGATGGGGCCACAGATTGTATTGCTGAAAGACCATGCCCACGTTCTGACGCAGCTCGCGAATCGCCTTATCGGAAGGCGATTTCATGAAGTCGAAATGGTTACCTGCGATAGTGAGTGTGCCGGAACGCGGCATCTCAAGCAGATTGAGTACGCGCAGTAGCGAGCTTTTACCCGCCCCGCTTGGGCCAAGTAACACCAGTGTTTCGCCCTGAGGGCAATCCAGCGTGATATCGAACAGCGCCTGATGCGCGCCGTAGAAGCAGTTAATGCCGTTTAATTGAATACTCATTGACACTCGTATACTGGCAGTCTGATAGCTATTGAAGCCGCAGATACTACCTTTGACAGAATAGTTATGCAATATTTATGCGTTAAAAGTTAAATGCAAACCGCATTCTTCACTAAACATAGCACAAAATAGCGGAGTCGGTGGGCGGCAAGAATAATTGTCGGCATTCTATGCAGAATGCCAGACAATTTATGGGGGTTATGATTTAGGCATCTGAGGGGATAAGCAGAAGACCTTCTGGCTATCATGCCGCGAGGCTGCCGGATGGCGCTACAGTTTACAACGCCTTATCCGGCAAGCCGGGGGTTAGCGGTTCTCGATCGACTGGCGTAACGTACCGGCTGGCGCATCAACGCTGCCGCCCACATAGCGTACATCGTCAATCACCCAGCACTGGCCTTCATGAATCATCAACACTTCATCACGCCAGCTTTGCGTCCCCTGTTTTTGCTCTACGCGCAGCGGAATATTACGTGCATCACTATTCGGAATAGTCGACGCGCTGGCAACGCTGGCGCTATCCGGCAGCGCAGAGCGGCTTGAGAACGGATCGCTGCCCATCAACTGACTGTGATTCTGATCGCGACTGGCATCGGTCAGTAATTTCGCCAGATTATCGCTCAGGTAAGGGCGAAGAGCGGTAATGTCATTGTTACGGTGCTGGATGCGGTAATCATAGAACTGTTGAGCCACGCTGTCCGGGCCGCCTTCTACGCAGGAGCCGCTACGCGAACCATTGTCCTTGTATGCGGGGGTTACGGTCGTTGTACAGGCGCTGAGAAGCAGCGCGCAGGGAACAAGCAGGGAGAGTGTGCGGTAGCGCATAGTGATTTCCTTATTAAGCTTTCTGCATAAAAGCTGTCTACGATAATGAATAATATCTTTTCAATGATAGCGTATCGGTCCGATAATGCTTTTGAGATCGAGTGCTTAGGCAAATAAGGAGACCAACATGCAGTTTTCGACTACCCCAACGCTGGAAGGACAGAGCATCGTGGAATATTGCGGTGTAGTGACCGGAGAGGCGATTCTCGGCGCTAACATTTTCCGCGATTTCTTTGCCGGCATTCGCGATATCGTCGGTGGCCGTTCCGGTGCCTATGAGAAAGAGTTGCGTAAAGCGCGTGAAATCGCCTTCCAGGAACTGGGCGAACAGGCGAAAGCGCTGGGCGCAGACGCGGTGGTTGGCATCGACATCGATTACGAAACCGTCGGCAAAGACAGCAGTATGCTGATGGTGAGCGTCAGCGGTACGGCAGTGAAAACACGCCGATGAGACGTGGGTTGTGGCTCATCGCGCTCACGCTGCTCTTAGCGGGATGTGCGGGTGAGAAAGGCATCGTCGATAAAGCCGGGTATCAACTGGATACCCGTCGCCAGGCGCAGGCGGCGTATCCGCGTATCAAAGTGCTGGTTATCCATTACACCGCGGATGATTTTGATTCTTCCCTGGCGACGCTGACCGATAAAAACGTCAGTTCGCACTACCTGATCCCTGCCGTCCCTCCGCTTTATGGCGGCAAGCCGCGGATCTGGCAGCTTGTGCCTGAGCACGATCTGGCCTGGCATGCGGGGATCAGCTACTGGCGAGGCGCCACGCGTATCAACGACACCTCAATCGGCATTGAACTTGAGAATCGCGGGTGGCAAACGTCAGCGGGAACAAAGTATTTCGCTCCCTTTGAGCCCGCGCAGATCCAGGCGTTGATCCCGCTCGCGAAAGAGATCGTCACCCGCTATGACATCAAACCGCAGAATGTGGTGGCGCATGCGGATATTGCCCCACAGCGCAAAGACGATCCGGGACCGCTCTTTCCGTGGCGTGAGCTGGCGGCACAGGGCATTGGCGCGTGGCCAGACACCGCTCGAGTGACGTTTTATCTGGCCGGGCGAGCGCCGCACGCCCCCGTGGATCCCGCCGTATTGCTGGATTTACTGGCGCGCTACGGCTATGAGGTGAAACCAACGATGACGCAGCGCGAACAGCAACGGGTGATTATGGCGTTCCAGATGCACTTCCGCCCGGCGTTATGGAACGGCGTGGCGGATGCAGAAACGCAGGCGATTGCTGAAGCGCTACTGGAGAAGTACGGGCAAGATTAACGCGGCAGCTTACCGTGGTCGCGAAGCCAGGCGGCGGTGCGTTCAATCCCTTCGTCCAGGGTAATGACGGGCTGGTAACCCAGCTCTTCCTGCGCACGAGAGGTATCCAGCGTAAAGTCGAAGTTCAGCTTCGACACGCCGTAGTGCGTTAATTTGGGCTCTTTCGCTGATTTATTGCCAAAGCGTTCCATACTGCGGGCGATCATATCCAGCATCGGGTAGGGCACGGAGCGAATACGGCAATCAATATTTAACTCAGTAATGAGTTTCTGCACGATGCTGCGCAATGTGCGGTGTTCACCGTTGGTTATGTTATAGACGCGACCCGACGGTAATGAATCACAGGCGTCCTGACTGGCCAGCCACATGGCATGGATGGCATTTTCGTAATAGGTCATGTCCACCAGCGCGCTGCCCCCGTGCGGCAACAGGATGCTACCGTAATGGTACATCATGTGCGCCAGACGCGGGATAAACACCTTATCGTGGGGACCGAACAGACTTTGCGGGCGGAACACGGTAAACCGCGTTTGCGGGTTGGCTTGCGCTAACAGGCTGATCACCTCTTCGCCAGCGGCTTTACTGCGTGCGAACTCATTCGCGAATCGGTGAGGGCGGAAGTCCTCTTTGATGTCGCGATGGTGGTGGTAATCGAAATACAGTGAGGGGGAAGAGATATGAATAAAGTTACGTACGCCCCAGGCAACGGCCCATTCACCCAAGCGACGGGTAGCGCGAACATTGGCCAGATCGAAGGCTTCCTGCGTTCCCCACGGTGAGGTAAAACTGGAGCAATGCCACAGTGTGTCAATACCTGCGAGCATCACCTTGGCTTGCGAAGAGACCAGTTCGGTCAAATCCGCATGCACGAATTCTGCCCCCATCTTCTCCAGCAGCTTCCCCATCGCTTCATTGCGACCGGTGGCTCTGACGCTGATGCCTTTATTGCGCAAAAACTCAACCGCGTTTCGACCTAAGCCGCTGGTGGCGCCGGTAACCAGTACCTTCATATCAATCCACTGTGTTTAATAAAACGTCGTGCGCATTCTTCCGTGAATTACGTCTGTATGCAATGGGAAACATGAAACAATACAGTATGTTTTTATTACTAATCTGTGATTTGTTCCGCAAGTCTGGCAATTCGTTTCGCCATACCGCGAAAAATAAACAGATGCGCGGGGATCATCAGCAACCAGTAGAAGAGTCCGGGCATTCCGTGCGGATGCCACCAGGCACGCACATCTATCTGTCGGTGGTCGCCTTTGTCTTCGAGTGTAAAACTCAGACGACCCAACCCCGGGGCTTTCATGCCAAACAGCAACGTGAGTTGTTTTTCTGGCTCGACGATGATCACTTTCCAGCTGTCTACCGTATCGCCCACCTGCAAAAGCTCACGCGCGGGTCGACCTTTTGCCAGTTTATGGCCGATCAGCCTGTCCATCAGCGCCCGGGTCTGCCACAAAATATTGCCGAAGAAGTAACGCTCTTTCCCGCCGAGACGGTTCACCACCTGCCATAACGCTTTCAGACTGGCGGGGGTCTTGACGGTAAAGCCAGCCTGTTTGGCAAAATAACCGTATTCCGGACGCCAGCGGGCAAACGCCAGGGCGTCGTATCCCCAGTCGCTGGAGTTCACCAGCTTTTCCTCTTCTTTCAGCGTACTGCGAACGGCATCGTCAAAGGTGATGAGCGTTTGCGGTATCAGCGCGCGCAGTGCGGTGTCGTCGGCCAGCAGATCGTGTTTCAGCCCCTGTATCAATGCTTTTGCTGTGGTGGGCGGCACCGAAGTAATGACGTTTAAGAACCAGACTGAAATCCAGCGGGTCGGGAAAGGGATGGGAATCAGCAGTCGGTGTTTGCCGCTGACGGCCATAAAGTGCTCAAACTGTTCCTGATAGCTCAGTACCTGCGGTCCGGCAGCTTCGAGAATGCGATGTTCGCGGGCAGGATGGTCCAGCAGTGCCACCAGATAGTGGAGTAAGTTTTCCAGCGCAATGGGCGTGGTGCGTGAGCGTACCCAGCGCGGCGGCGTCAGCACCGGCAGGTTATAGACCATGTCGCGCATCACTTCGAAGGCGGCGGAACCGGCTCCGACAATAATACCGGCGCGCAACTCGGTGACCGGTACGCCGGAATCACGCAGGGTTTCCGCCGTGAGCTGCCGCGCGCGCAAATGTTCAGATTGCTCATGCACGGGAGCCTGCAACGAACTAAGAAAAATCAGCTGTTTGACCGGGGTGTTTCGCAGCGCATCGCGGACGTTCAGCGCCACCTGACGTTCATGGGCGATAAAGTCGCCTTTTTCGCCCATGCCGTGAACCAGATAGTAAACCGTATCGACCTCAGCCAGCAGAGGCGCGAGATTATCCGGCCAGTTCAGATCAACTTTATGGCAACTGACATTCGTCAGTTGCTGTTTTTCCAGTCGTTCAATACGACGTGCCGCCGCCAGTACCTGATGCCCCTGTTGGCTGAGTACCTGCACCAGATGTTGACCAATATAACCACTGGCGCCAAGCACCAAAATTCGTTGCGGCACGTCTGTCTCCTTAGCGATGTAAAAAAGCGCGCCAGTGGGCGACAACGTCGGCAAGCTGCTCGCGCGATACGTCCAGATGCGTGACCAGACGAACAATCGGCGAAGCGTTGATCAGCACGTCGTGCGCGCGCATATGCTCGCCTAATGCGGCGGCATTCTCTTCGCCAACGCGGACAAACAGCATGTTAGTGTCGTGGCGCATCACGTCAGCCCCGGCTTCACGCAGCTGCTCTGCCATCCAGGCGGCATTGTCGTGATCGTCCTGTAAACGTGCGACGTTATTTTTCAGAGCATACAGCCCAGCGGCTGCCAGAATTCCGGCCTGGCGCATGCCGCCGCCGGTCATCTTACGCCAGCGGGTTGCGCGTTTAATATAGTCATGGCTGCCGACCAATAAAGAGCCTACTGGCGTCCCCAGACCTTTCGACAGACAGATGGTGAATGAATCGCAATACTGCGTGATCTCTTTAAGCTCGCAGCCATAAGCGACCACCGCGTTGAAAATACGCGCGCCGTCAACGTGCAGCGCCAGACCGCGCTCACGGGTGAACGTCCACGCCTCTTTTAAATATTCGCGCGGCAGCACTTTCCCGTTGTGGGTGTTTTCAAGGCTGAGCAGGCGGGTACGGGCAAAATGGATATCGTCCGCTTTGATCTTTGCCGCTACTTTATCCAGCGGTAGCGTACCGTCGGAGGCGGCATCGATAGGCTGAGGCTGAATGCTGCCCAGCACCGCGGCACCACCGGCTTCATATAGATAATTGTGCGCTCCCTGACCGGCGATATACTCTTCGCCGCGCTCGCAGTGGCTCAGCAGCGCCACCAGATTGGCCTGGGTGCCGGTAGGTAAAAAGAGCGCTGCTTCTTTGCCGGAAAGCTCGGCCGCGTACTGTTGCAACGCGTTAACGGTGGGGTCATCTCCATACACGTCGTCCCCGACCGGGGCGGCCATCATTTCTTCAAGCATGGCGCGACTCGGACGGGTAACGGTATCACTGCGTAAATCGATCATGGCACATTCCTGGTGTTTAAAAGGCGATGTGCATTGTTTTACCTGAGCCAGTTGGTTTTTGCCAGTTCGATCACTTCGTCGCCGCGTCCGCTGATGATCGCGCGCAGCATGTACAGACTAAAACCTTTGGCCTGCTCCAGTTTGATTTGCGGAGGAATAGCCAGCTCTTCTTTCGCGACAACCACGTCGACCAGCACCGGACCGTCGATGGACATCGCTCTTTGCAGGGCTTCATCAACGTCTGAGGCTTTTTCCACGCGAATGCCGGGAATGCCGCAGGCTTCGGCGATGCGGGCAAAGTTGGTGTCGTGCAGTTCGGTGCCGTCAGTGAGATAGCCGCCTGCTTTCATTTCCATCGCCACAAATCCCAGCACGCTGTTGTTGAAGACGACAATTTTCACCGGCAGTTTCATCTGCACGACAGAGAGAAAATCGCCCATCAGCATACTGAATCCGCCGTCGCCGCACATCGCCACCACCTGACGCCCCGGCGCGGTCGCCTGTGCGCCCAGCGCCTGCGGCATCGCATTGGCCATTGAACCGTGGTTAAACGATCCGAGCAGGCGGCGTTTGCCGTTCATTTTCAGGTAGCGCGCCGCCCAGACGGTGGGTGTGCCGACATCGCAGGTGAAGATGGCGTCATCGGCGGCGAAATGGCTGATTTGCTGCGCCAGATACTGCGGGTGAATGGCTTTGTCGCTCGGTTTTGCCAGGTCGTCCAGCCCTTTACGCGCGTTGCGATAGTGCTCCAGCGCCTTATCGAGGAATCTGCGGTCGGTTTTTTCTTCCACCAGCGGCAGCAGCGCGCTGAGCGTTGATTTGATATCGCCAACCAGCGCCATATCGACCTTGCTGTGGGCGCCGATGCTGGCGGGGTTGATATCTACCTGAATAATTTTGGCGTCAGCGGGATAGAAGGCGCGATAGGGGAACTGGGTGCCGAGCAGGATCAGCGTGTCGGCATTCATCATGGTATGAAACCCGGAGGAAAAGCCGATAAGCCCCGTCATGCCTACATCGTAGGGGTTGTCGTATTCGACATGCTCTTTGCCGCGCAGGGCGTGAACAATCGGGGCTTTGATTTTGGCGGCAAACTCGACCAGCTCTTTATGGGCGCCTGCGCAACCGCTGCCGCACATCAGCGCAATATTGCTGGAATAGCGTAACAGCTGCGCCAGTTTTTTGAGCTCTTCGCCATTAGGTGTGACAACGGGTTGCGGCGCGTGGTACCAGTGCGTACTGGCGCCCTCTGGCGCAGGTTTCAGCGCGACATCGCCCGGCAGCACGACAACTGAAACGCCGCGATTCAGCACCGCCTTACGCATTGCAATCGCCAGAACCTGTGGGATCTGTTCTGGGCTGGAAACCAGCTCGCAATAGTGGCTACATTCACGGAACAACTCTTGCGGGTGGGTCTCCTGGAAATAACCGCTCCCTATTTCGCTGGAGGGGATATGAGCGGCAATGGCCAGCACGGGAACGTGATTGCGATGACAATCGAAAAGACCGTTAATCAGGTGCAGGTTACCCGGACCACAGGAGCCCGCACACACCGCCAGTTCGCCAGTAAGCTGCGCTTCCGCGCCAGCGGCAAAAGCCGCTACCTCCTCATGGCGGGTCGACATCCATTCAATCGTTCCCATGCGATTAAGGCTGTCACTCAGACCGTTCAGTGAGTCGCCCGTCACACCCCAGATACGTTTCACGCCAGCCTGTTCAAGGGTTTTGGCAATAAAAGTAGCAACGGTTTGTTTCATGGTTTTCCATCTCCTTAAATGTGATACCGGTTACAAGTTTAGTCGAAGATGGCGGTTGTGCTTTTTATTTTCCCTTTGTTTTGTATGGGGTTAACGTGTTGTGCTGCTGTGCGCGAAGCATAAAAAAAACGGCCACCGTTTCCGATGACCGTTTCCGTTGTGGGCCGAATAAGGCGGTTTACGCGAGCACTAAATCACCCTGTGGATGGCAGGAACAGGCCAGTACATAGCCTTCGGCGATCTCTGCATCGGTCAGCGTCATGGTGCTGGTGACCGTGTAGTTACCATCCACCACTTTGGTTTTGCAGCAACCGCATACACCGGCACGGCAGGCGACGGTGAGCGGTATGTTATTGCTTTCCATCGCTTCCAGCAGCGTGGTGCCGACCGGCGCATAAAACGCTTTTGCGGGCTGTAGCTTCGTGAACTTCAGACCGTCGGTTGCGGCTTCAGCGACAGGCGTGAAGAACTTCTCTTTAAAGAAGCGGGTGACGCCGAGCGCCTTTACTTCCTGCTCGACCAGATCCATATACGGCGCCGGACCACAAGTCATAACGGTACGAGACGTCAGATCAGGAACACGTTGCAGCAGTTCAGTGGTCAGGCGGCCTGACACAAAACCGTCGGTGGCATCATTTTCAGCGACCAGCGTTACCGGATACTGACGCCACTCCTGCGCGAAAATGACATCCTGCGGCGAGCGCACGTTATAGATAACCTGCACATCGGCCTGCGGGCGATATTTTGCCAACCAACGGCGCATTGACATGATCGGCGTCACGCCGCAGCCTGCCGCCAGCATCAGGAATTTCTCTTCGGCTTTATCTTCGCAGGTAAAGTCGCCCATCGCATCGGAGAGCCAGAGGTAGTCGCCGCGTTTGACATCACGGGTTAACCACTGTGAGCCCGCACCGTCATCAATACGGCGAACGGTCAGCGTAATGTACTCACTGACGCCCGGCGTGGAAGAGAGGGTGTAAGCACGCAGCGTCTCTGCCGAGTTGCGTACGCTGACCAGCGCATACTGCCCGGCGCGGTACGGATAATAGTCGTGGCACAGCAACGAAATCGTCCAGACATCCGGGGTTTCCTGATGAATGTGATGAACCTGCATCCGCCATGGGCACTGATGGGTTGGCATTGTCATGATGTAACTCCTTACGCGCTCAGCAGTTGCTTCATATCTTCTTCAACGGTGGTGACGGAACGCAGACCAAATTTCTCGTTGAGTACGGCCAGCAGGTCCGGGGTGAAGAAGCCTGGCGCTGTAGGGCCGGTGACGATGTTTTTCACACCCAAAGACAGCAGGGTCAGCAGGATCACAATCGCTTTCTGTTCGAACCAGGAAAGCACCAGAGACAGCGGCAGATCGTTCACGCCACAGCCCAGTTTTTCTGCCAGTGTGACCGCCAGAATAATGGCTGAGTAAGCGTCATTACACTGACCTGCATCAACCAGACGCGGCAGACCTTCGATATCGCCGAAGTCCAGTTTGTTGAAGCGGTATTTGCCACAGGCCAGGGTCAGGATCAGACAGTCGTCCGGTACGCTGGTGGCGAAATCGGTGAAGTAGTTACGTTCACCGCGCGCGCCGTCGCAGCCGCCGACCAGGAAGATGTGACGCAGTTTTTCACGGCTCACCAGATCGATAAGCGTATCCGCAGCGCCCAGCAGCGTCTGACGACCGAAACCGACGGTGATCAGGTGCGGGATCTCACTGTACGGGAAGCCTGCCATCTGCTGCGCCTGAGCGATAACCGGACCGAAGTTGTCACCTTCGAGGTGGCTAACGCCCGGCCAACCGACGATGCTGCGGGTCCAGATACGGTCGTCATACGCGCCAACGGTCGGGTCGATGATGCAGTTAGAGGTCATCACGATAGGGCCTGGGAAGCGGGCGAACTCTACCTGCTGGTTCTGCCAGCCGCTGCCGTAGTTACCGATCAGGTGTTTGAATTTACGCAGTTCCGGGTAACCGTGCGCGGGCAGCATTTCGCCGTGGGTGTAGACGTTAACGCCGGTGCCTTCGGTTTGTTCCAGCAGGTTGTAGAGATCTTTCAGGTCGTGACCGGAGATCAGAATACATTTGCCTTCGGTGGCTTTAACGTTGACCTGAGTCGGTGTTGGGTGACCGTATTTGGTGGTTTCACCGGTATCCAGAATGCTCATCACTTTGAAGTTCATCTGACCGATTTCCATTGAGCACTCCAGCAGAGCGTTCATATCGGAAGGCCAGGTGCCCAGCCACGCCATAATTTTGTGGTACTGCGCGTAGATATCGTTGTCGTACTGACCGAGTACGTGCGCGTGCTCCATGTAAGCCGCAGCACCTTTCAGGCCGTACAGGCAAAGCAGACGCAGGCCGAGAATGTTTTCGCCAATGGTGGCTTTGTCTTTATTTGGGGTAAATTCAGCGGCCTGACGTTGCAGTGCGCCCAGATCGTCGCTCGCCAGTTGCAGGTCAGCCATCGGGTTGTTGACGGCGGCGTTGGCGTCGATGTTCAGACACTGCGCTTTCAGCGCTTCACGCATCGCGATGGCTTCGCGGGCGTAGCCGACAATGCGGGGTGAATCGAAGTTAACGTTGGTCAGCGTGGAGAAAAACGCACGCGGCGCAAAGTTATCAATCTCGTGGTCAATGATGCCGTATTCACGGGCTTTAGCAGCCCATGCAGACAGACCTTGTAGGGAGGCAATCAGCAGATCCTGCAGATCGGAGGTTTCAGCCGTTTTACCGCACATACCCTGCGCGTAAGAGCAGCCGTTTCCTGCCGGAGTACGGATGGTTTGTTCACATTGCACACAAAACATGGTCACACCTTTTAAAGTTATATTTAATATACACCTTTAAGATTATGCCTGTGCGCGAAGGGATAAAAGGGATTTCTGATACAACTTGCAGGGAGATTGATTTAGCGCAATTTTGGCGGTAGCGCTCTACCGCCAGGGAGGTATCAGGCGGAGAAAAACGCCATCAGGATGGGCACCAGCAGACTCAGTATAAAGCCGTGAACAATCGCGGCGGGGACCATCTCCAGACCGCCAGTGCGCTGCAATACGGGCAGGGTAAAATCCATTGACGTGGCGCCGCACAACCCTAAGGCGGTAGAACGGCTACGACGGACTAAACCGGGGATCAACATAATGGCGACCAGCTCTCGCGCCAGATCGTTAAAGAAGGCGGAACTGCCAATGACCGGGCCGAAGGATTCGGTGAGCAGGATACCCGAAAGGGAATACCAGCCGAAACCGGACGCCATTGCCAGCGCGGTGTTGAGAGGCAGGTCGAGAATAAACGCATTGATCAGACCGCCCACCAGGGAGCTGGCAACCACCACGACCGCGACAATCATTCCCCGGCGATTCAGCACAATTTGTTTCAGGGTCATGCCGCTGTTGCGTAATTGAATCCCTACCAGGAACAATAAAAAGATCAGCGTATATTCGCTGGCTTCGGTCGCGTGTTGTAAAAAAGCCAGCCCGCTGAGTCCAAGCGCAAAACCCAGCACCACGACGCCGCATAATTTAAGTGACTCCAGCGCCATGGCAATACGTGACGGCAGTTTTTCCTGCTGGTGGTTGTGCCGCCAGGGTATTGAGCGTTCCAGCCACAGTAATGCAGCAATATTACACAGCAAAATAACGGTAATACTGATGGCTGAGTAATAAAAAATAGAGAATAGATTACTGGCGAGGTTATCCAGAAACGCCAGACTAATACCCATAAAGAAAAGGATGAGATAAACCATCCAGCTCAGCATCCGATTAATCAGGATTAATGCGGCTTTCTGTCGAAGAGGAACGAGGTAGCCCACCATCAGCGGGAGCAGAATGATTAAGAGTCCTGAAAACATGAACAGCCGGGTCCTTTAATGAGAATCTGTTTAGCGCCAGTGACACTACCCAATTCCGGCTGTGCAGTCAAAGAGCAAAATAAAAGCCGGGTAGCTTACGCCTTACCCGGCTTACATTCTTATTGCAATTTACGGACCTGTAGGTCAGATACGCTAATTGCTATCTGACACTGCAGCGCGTGCATTAATCAGTATCCGTGTCGCGTTTTTCCAGCAGCGTGCGGTAGATAAGACCACCGAGGATGCCGCCGATGATTGGCATCACCCAGAACAACCACAGCTGTTCCAGCGCCCAACCGCCCTGGAAGAGGGCAACAGCGGTACTACGTGCCGGGTTAACGGACGTATTGGTCACTGGAATACTGATTAAGTGAATCAGGGTCAGCGCAAGACCAATCGCAATAGGCGCAAAGCCTGCCGGTGCGTTTTTATCGGTTGCGCCGTGAATCACTAATAAGAAGCCGGCAGTCAGGACAATTTCAATAACAATCGCGGAAAGCATTGAATAGCCGCCTGGCGAATGTTCACCGTAACCGTTTGATGCAAAACCACTGGCGGTTGCATCAAAGCCTGCTTTACCGCTGGCAATAAGGTAAAGCACTGCCGCTGCAATAATGCCGCCGACGACCTGAGCGATGATATAACCAATAACGTCTTTTGTCGGGAAACGACCGCCAGCCCATAAACCTAACGTGACTGCCGGGTTAAAATGACCACCCGAAATATGACCGACAGCAAATGCCATGGTTAAAACGGTCAGACCAAACGCCAGCGCAACACCGGCAAATCCAATACCTAATTCAGGAAATGCTGCTGCCAGAACGGCACTCCCGCAACCACCAAAAACAAGCCAGAATGTACCAAAACATTCGGCCGCTAATTTTCTGAACATATCCACCTCAATTTAAAAAATTGGTCATGATTTCTCATACCAACCGTATTTATCGCCATAAAAGGGTGACGATAGAATGCATGAACCGGTATTTTAAAAACTAACGCCACCCAATCACCAGTTAAATAAATCTACGAAATTTGATTTAGGGCAATGTGCAGCTATTCCTTGTGCCAATTTTCCATAGACACAGTGTAGTGCATTTTCACCCGAAGGTAGTTTCGTTAAATTTAATATAATTCACTGACTTAACTATTATATTGTTATGATATTGTTGAAATGTGACAGAGCGAAGTATTTTGTGTGACTCGTACATAATTCAATCAGTTGCCTGTTGTGAACGTGCGGACATCACATCAGTCGTGAGATTTTACCGTTATACTGCGGATAGCTTAATGGATTAGTGACTCTTTTCTGGAGGAAACATGATTCTCGAACGTGTTGAGATTGTGGGTTTTCGCGGGATCAATCGACTGTCGTTGATGCTGGAGCAAAATAACGTACTGATTGGGGAGAACGCCTGGGGTAAATCCAGTTTGCTGGATGCGCTGACCCTGTTGCTGTCGCCGGAATCCGATCTTTATCATTTCGTCCGCGAAGATTTCTGGTTTCCTCCCGGCGATATCCAGGAGCGGGAACACCATCTGCATATCATTCTTACGTTTCGCGAATCGCAACCTGGTCGCCACCGGGTGCGTCGTTACCGCCCGCTTGCTGACTGCTGGACACCGTGTCGCGACGACTATCACCGCATTTTTTATCGTCTGGAAGGCGAATGCGGTGAAGACGACAGCGTCATGACGTTGCGCAGTTTCCTTGATGGCGACGGACATCCATTACCCGTTGACGATATTAACGACCAGGCCCGGCATCTCATTCGCCTGATGCCGGTACTGCGCCTGCGCGATGCGCGTTTTATGCGCCGGATCCGTAACGGTACGGTGCCCGATATGCCCGATGTGGAAGTGACCGCCAGACAACTGGATTTTCTGGCCCGGGAACTGGCGATGCGTCCCCAGAATCTGACCGATGGTCAGATACGCCAGGGGCTGTCGGCGATGGTGCAATTGCTGGAACATTACTTCTCTGAACAAGGTGCCGGGCAATCACGCTATCGCCTGATGCGTCGGCGTTCGAACAACGAACAACGAAGCTGGCGGTATCTGGACATCATCAACCGGATGATCGACAAACCCGGCGGGCGTACCCATCGGGTTATTCTGCTGGGACTGTTTTCAACGTTATTACAGGCAAAAGGCACCCTGCGGCTGGATAAAGATGCGCGGCCGCTGTTGCTGGTGGAAGACCCGGAAACGAGGTTGCATCCCATTATGTTGTCGGTCGCCTGGCAGTTGTTGAATCTTCTGCCGCTGCAACGTGTGGCCACCACCAATTCTGGTGAGCTGCTGTCGCTCACGCCGGTGGAGCATGTTGTTCGCCTGGTGCGTGAATCCTCGCGCGTGGCGGCGTGGCGGTTGGGACCCGGCGGGTTGAGTGCGGAAGATGGACGGCGCATTGCTTTTCATATTCGTTTCAACCGCGCCTCTTCTTTATTTGCGCGCTGTTGGTTGCTGGTCGAGGGTGAAACTGAAACCTGGGTTATCAACGAACTGGCGCGTCAATGCGGGCATCACTTTGACGCTGAAGGGATCAAAGTGATTGAGTTTGCCCAGTCTGGTTTAAAGCCACTGGTGAAATTCGCCCGACGTATGGGGATTGAGTGGCATGTGCTGGTCGACGGCGATGAAGCAGGGAAAAAATATGCCGCTACGGTGCGCAGTTTGCTTGAGAACGACCGGGAAGCGGAGCGTGAGCATCTCACCATATTACCCGCGCTAGATATGGAACATTTTATGTACCGGCAGGGATTTTCAGACGTCTTTCACCGGGTGGCGCAGATCCCGGAAAATATTCCGATGAACATGCGCAAGATTATTTCGAAAGCGATCCATCGCTCATCGAAACCAGATCTCGCCATTGAAGTCACTATGGAAGCAGGGCGGCGCGGCGTTGATGCAGTACCGACCCTGTTCAGAAAGATGTTCTCACGTGTGCTCTGGCTGGCGCGCGGTCGGGCCGATTAACGGCGGAACAAATCTGACATTTGCGCCTGAATAGCGTCCAGCATCTGATAGCGACGACGGTATTCAGCGCGCTTCTTGCTGGCAATTTCCGACATGTCCTTGCGCGTGAGCGTGCAGGGAAGGTGGTAATACCCTTTCTCATCGCACTCCCCTCCGCAGGAAGCCCAAAAGGCATTGTAGTCGGCGTGAATATTGTCCTCTTTATCGCGATAGCGCAGGCTACGGTAAATGTGCGTTTCGTTGCTGACAGCCAGAATTTGTTTGACCTGTAAACGTTCGGCGAATTGGCATACCGCCTCCATGGCCAGACGTTTGGGAAATAGACCGTGACAGGATTTGGTCGCGCTTTGAATGGCTTCATGGGGGAGCTCGCGCTTGCCGCCCTGTAGCCCGCCAATAAACAGGGTTCGTTTCCCCTGATATTCACACAGCGTGAAAGTGATTTCGGCCAGCGTATCGCCGTCACCGTTACGCACGAGCAGGGTGCTGTCACCCTCTTTATCGAGAGAGATCATCATGGTCAACTCAAGGGTGAAGATTTCCCCATTTTTACCTTCCAGTTGCGCCAGCTGTAGCCCGGATGTATTCATATATGTTCTTAATTCTTCGGGCGTCATAAACCTATGCAGCAGGGCGTAATGATAACGCAATGCTTCCAGTAATTGTTTGCGGCCAAGATTTGCCGCAAGGTAGGGGCGATGAAGGCGAACCGGGAGTCGCGGTTGTCGCGTGAGTAAGACGTTAAGATCCGGCCACTGTGAAAGCTCGGCCATCCATTCACGACTCAAGCGGGGCATCAGCAGGGAGCGCAACATAAATTTCCGCCGGAAACTGCGTTGATGCCAGAATTTGCCCGGGCGCCACAGGCCGCGGGTCAGACTGAAAAATAACCCCAGACTCGTTATGGGGCGAGAAGGAGAGAAAGCATTTTCGGTGAGCTGCGACATATTCAACCATCCAATAAAAAGGTGTCGCATGGATTTCACCATCAGCATACTTAACCAAATATCAATAACTCTGTTACTCTCATTGCCTTTCAATACTTGTTTATTATTGGTTGATGTTGGCTCAATCACTCTGGCGCAATAGACGGGGAATTCAGGATTTTTATGAACATCAAGGGAAAACTAAAAAAGCGGTATCTGCTGGCGATAGGGGTCATTATCGTGGGGCTGATTGCTGCCTGGAGAACACTGAATGCGCCGCTGCCTAATTATCAGACGCTGATTGTTCGCCCCGGTGACCTTCAGCAAAGCGTACTCGCCACCGGGAAACTGGATGCGTTACGTAAAGTGGATGTCGGGGCACAGGTCAGCGGGCAGCTGAAGACGCTGTCGGTGGCCATTGGCGATAAAGTCAAAAAAGACCAGTTACTCGGCGTTATCGATCCGGAACAGGCGCAAAACCAGATTAAAGAAGTCGAAGCCACGCTGATGGAACTGCACGCTCAGCGACTTCAGGCGCAAGCCGAATGGAAACTGGCGCGCGTGACGTACTCTCGCCAACAGCAACTGGCAAAAACGCAGGCCGTCTCGCAGCAGGATCTGGACACTGCCGCCACAGAGATGGCCGTTAAGCAGGCGCAAATCGGCACCATTGACGCGCAAATTAAGCGCAATCAGGCCTCTCTTGATACCGCGAAAACCAACCTGGATTACACCCGTATTGTGGCGCCGATGGCGGGGGAAGTAACGCAAATCACCACCCTGCAAGGGCAAACGGTTATCGCCGCCCAACAGGCGCCGAACATTCTGACGCTGGCGGACATGAGCACCATGCTGGTGAAAGCGCAGGTGTCGGAAGCGGATGTCATTCATTTGAAACCGGGGCAAAAGGCCTGGTTTACCGTGCTTGGCGACCCTCAGACGCGTTACGAAGGGGCGTTGAAAGACGTTCTGCCGACGCCTGAAAAAGTCAACGATGCTATTTTTTACTACGCCCGTTTTGAAGTGCCCAATCCGAATGGCGTTTTGCGTCTCGACATGACGGCTCAGGTTCATATTCAGCTCACCGACATTAAAAATGTGCTGACTATTCCACTCTCAGCGCTGGGCGACCCGATTGGAAATAATCGCTACAAAGTCACCCTGCTGCGCAACGGCGAAACCCGTGAACGGGAAGTATCGATTGGCTCGCGTAATGATACCGATGTGGAGATCGTCAAAGGCCTGGAAGAGGGTGATGAGGTCGTTACCGGTGAGGGCAAACCGGGAGCCGCGCAATGACGGCATTGCTTGAACTGAACGATATTCGCCGTAGCTATCCGTCGGGAGAGGAGCAGGTGGAGGTGCTTAAAGGCATCTCGCTGCACATTCAGGCGGGTGAAATGGTGGCGATTGTCGGTGCTTCAGGCTCGGGTAAATCCACGCTGATGAATATTCTGGGGTGCCTGGATAAACCCACCAGCGGCACCTATCGGGTGGCGGGGCGGGATGTTTCAACCCTCGACAGAGACGCGCTGGCGCAGTTACGGCGTGAACACTTTGGCTTTATTTTCCAGCGTTATCATTTGCTCTCACATTTGACGGCGACGCAAAACGTCGAGGTGCCTGCGGTGTATGCCGGAACCGAACGTAAACAGCGTCTGGCGCGCGCCCAGGATCTCCTGCAACGGCTGGGGCTGGGCGATCGCATCGACTACCAACCCTCCCAGCTTTCTGGCGGGCAGCAGCAGCGTGTCAGTATCGCCCGTGCACTGATGAACGGCGGACAGGTTATCCTGGCGGATGAGCCTACGGGGGCGCTGGACAGCCGTTCTGGCGAAGAGGTGATGGCCATTTTGCATCAACTGCGCGATCGCGGTCATACGGTCATTATCGTTACTCACGATCCGCAGGTCGCGGCACAGGCTGAACGGGTGATTGAAATCCACGATGGCGAGATTGTGCGTAACCCGCCGTCGAAAAAAACGGTCAGCGGTGAGAGTATCGCCGAGTCTGCCGTTAAGACCGCCTCCGGCTGGAATCAGTTTGTCAGCGGTTTTCGCGAGGCGCTGACCATGGCGTGGCTGGCAATGGCGGCCAACAAAATGCGCACGTTGCTCACGATGCTGGGGATCATCATCGGTATCGCATCGGTGGTGTCGATTGTGGTGGTGGGCGATGCGGCAAAGCAACTGGTGCTGGCGGATATCCGTTCCATCGGAACCAATACTATCGATATCTATCCCGGCAAAGATTTTGGCGATGACGACCCGCAGTATCAGCAGGCGTTGAAATACGACGATTTGACGGCGATTCAAAAACAACCCTGGGTCAGTTCCGCGACGCCTGCGGTTTCGCAGAATCTGCGCTTACGTTATGCAAATATCGATGTGGCGGCCAGCGCCAATGGCGTCAGCGGGGATTATTTTAACGTTTACGGGATGAGTTTTAGCGAAGGGAATACCTTTAATCGTGAACAGTTAAACGGGCGGGCGCAGGTGGTGGTGCTGGACAAAAACACCCGGCGCCAGCTCTTTCCGAACAAAACTACCGTGGTGGGCGAAGTTATCCTGGTCGGCAATATGCCTGCCACGGTGATTGGCGTGGCGGAAGAGAAACAGTCGATGTTTGGCAGCAGTAAAATCCTCAGAGTCTGGCTGCCGTACAGCACAATGTCAGGGCGGGTGATGGGGCAATCGTGGCTGAATTCGATTACGGTTCGCGTGAAAGAAGGTTTTGACAGTGAGCAGGCAGAACAACAGCTCACCCGTTTGTTGACGTTACGCCACGGTAAAAAGGACTTCTTCGCCTGGAACATGGACGGCGTCCTGAAAACGGCTGAAAAGACCACCCGTACCCTGCAACTGTTTCTGACCCTGGTGGCGGTGATCTCGCTGGTTGTTGGCGGGATAGGCGTTATGAACATTATGCTGGTTTCGGTGACGGAACGTACGCGGGAGATCGGTATCCGGATGGCGGTGGGGGCGCGCGCCAGCGACGTGCTGCAGCAGTTCTTAATTGAAGCGGTGTTGGTGTGTCTGGTGGGCGGAGCCTTAGGCATTGGCCTGTCGATGTTGATCGCCTTTACGCTGCAGCTGTTTTTACCTGGTTGGGAAATCGGCTTCTCGCCGATAGCCCTGATTACCGCTTTTTTGTGTTCAACATTTACCGGGATTTTATTCGGTTGGTTACCGGCGCGAAACGCCGCCCGACTGGATCCTGTCGATGCGCTGGCCAGGGAATAATGTGTTGTATTCCTTCAAAAATAAAAATGCCAGCCCTGGGGGCTGGCATTTTGACTGCAGGATGTACACAATGAGACAGAAGAGCTATGCGACAGCTTCTGCTTCAATGATAGGCACGATGACACTGGCGTGATTGCCTTTTGGCCCCTGGTGAACATCAAACTGGACAGATTGTCCGGCTTTTAGCGTTCTGTAGCCATCCATCTGGATGGTAGAGTAATGGGCGAAAATATCTTCGCCGCCGCCTTCAGGGCAAATGAAACCAAACCCTTTGGCATTGTTGAACCACTTAACAGTACCCGTTTCCATGCTTCGACATCCTTCGTAAATCTTATATAAGTAAGATGGAATGAACCGGTGGTAGAGCGGAGGCTGTTCAAAACCTCGCCAACTCTCGAGAGTACAATTTAGAGAAATCAGGCGAGCCGTCAAGCATTTGGCGGGGGGGGTAGGGTAAAAATGAATCAAAATTTTGAAGCAGTTAACGCTATTGCCGGGTAATGTGACAGATGTCGCGGATGACAGTGATAGATGATAGTTATCTATCAATTGAGGTAAATTACTTGTGCGCATAAGCTCTTGTCAGCGGCAGAGTAACTGCCGGTAACCGTAACCGAAGATGACGACTGACAATGGGTAAGACGAAAGACTGGCTGGACTTTGACCAGCTTGCGGAAGATCAAGTGCGCGACGCGCTAAAACCGCCATCTATGTATAAAGTGATATTAGTCAATGATGATTACACTCCGATGGAGTTTGTTATTGACGTGTTACAAAAATTCTTTTCTTATGATGTAGAACGTGCAACTCAATTGATGCTCGCCGTTCACTACCAGGGTAAGGCCATTTGCGGAGTCTTTACCGCCGAGGTTGCAGAAACCAAAGTGGCGATGGTGAACAGGTATGCGAGGGAGAACGAGCATCCATTGCTGTGTACGCTGGAAAAAGCCTGAATGCAGGCATAAAAATTGGGGGAGGTGCCTATGCTCAATCAAGAACTGGAACTCAGTTTAAACATGGCTTTCGCCAGAGCGCGCGAGCACCGTCATGAGTTTATGACCGTCGAGCACTTGTTACTGGCGTTGCTCAGTAACCCATCAGCCCGCGAAGCGCTGGAAGCGTGTTCCGTGGATCTGGTTGCGCTCCGTCAGGAACTCGAAGCCTTCATTGAACAAACCACACCCGTTCTGCCTGCCAGCGAAGAAGAACGCGACACGCAGCCGACGTTGAGTTTTCAGCGTGTGCTGCAACGCGCCGTCTTCCACGTTCAGTCCTCCGGTCGTAGTGAAGTTACCGGCGCTAACGTACTGGTCGCTATTTTCAGCGAACAGGAATCACAAGCGGCTTACCTGCTGCGTAAGCATGAAGTCAGCCGTCTTGATGTGGTGAACTTTATTTCTCACGGCACGCGTAAAGACGAGCCGAGTCAGTCTTCTGACTCAGGCAACCAACCGAATAACGAAGAGCAAACTGGCGGGGAGGAACGTATGGAGAACTTTACGACTAACCTTAACCAGCTTGCGCGCGTGGGGGGGATCGATCCGCTGATTGGCCGTGAGAAAGAGCTGGAGCGTGCCATTCAGGTTCTGTGCCGCCGCCGTAAGAATAACCCGTTGCTGGTGGGTGAATCCGGTGTCGGTAAAACGGCGATTGCCGAAGGACTGGCCTGGCGTATTGTCCAGGGTGATGTGCCGGAAGTGATGGCGGATTGCACCCTCTACTCACTGGATATTGGCTCGCTGCTGGCAGGGACCAAATATCGCGGTGACTTTGAAAAACGCTTTAAAGCGCTGCTGAAACAGCTGGAACAGGACACTAACAGCATCCTGTTCATCGATGAGATCCACACCATTATTGGTGCGGGGGCGGCATCGGGCGGCCAGGTGGATGCGGCAAACCTGATAAAACCGCTGCTCTCCAGCGGCAAGATCCGCGTGATCGGTTCTACGACCTATCAGGAATTCAGCAACATTTTCGAGAAAGACCGTGCTCTGGCGCGTCGCTTCCAGAAAATCGATATTACTGAGCCGTCGGTGGAAGAGACCGTGCAGATCATTAACGGTCTGAAACCGAAGTACGAAGCGCACCATGATGTTCGCTATACCGCGAAAGCGGTGCGGGCGGCGGTAGAACTGGCGGTGAAATATATCAATGACCGTCATCTGCCGGATAAAGCGATTGACGTGATCGACGAAGCAGGGGCGCGTGCGCGTCTGATGCCGGTCAGCAAGCGCAAGAAAACCGTCAACGTGGCGGATATCGAATCCGTGGTGGCGCGTATTGCGCGTATCCCAGAGAAGAGCGTCTCGCAGAGCGATCGCGACACGTTGAGAAGTCTCGGCGACCGTCTGAAAATGTTGGTCTTTGGCCAGGATAAAGCCATTGAGGCGCTGACCGAAGCCATCAAGATGAGTCGCGCAGGACTGGGGCACGAGCATAAACCTGTCGGTTCATTCCTGTTCGCCGGACCTACTGGCGTGGGTAAAACTGAGGTCACGGTACAGCTCTCCAAAGCGCTGGGGATTGAACTGCTGCGCTTTGATATGTCCGAGTATATGGAGCGTCACACCGTTAGCCGCTTGATCGGTGCGCCTCCGGGATATGTCGGTTTCGATCAGGGGGGGTTGCTCACCGATGCGGTCATCAAACATCCGCATGCCGTGTTGCTGCTGGATGAAATCGAGAAAGCACATCCGGATGTCTTTAACCTGTTGTTGCAGGTGATGGATAACGGTACGCTGACCGATAATAACGGCCGCAAAGCGGATTTCCGCAATGTGGTGCTGGTGATGACCACTAACGCCGGCGTGCGTGAAACTGAGCGTAAATCCATTGGCCTCATTCATCAGGACAACAGTACGGATGCGATGGGTGAGATTAAGAAAGTCTTTACGCCGGAATTCCGTAACCGTCTCGACAATATTATCTGGTTCGATCACTTGTCTACCGAGGTGATTCATCAGGTTGTTGATAAATTTATTGTCGAGTTGCAGGTTCAACTGGATCAGAAAGGTGTCTCCCTGGAAGTTAGCCAGGAAGCGCGTGACTGGCTGGCTGAGAAAGGCTACGACCGGGCAATGGGTGCACGCCCAATGACTCGCGTGGTGCAGGACAACCTGAAAAAACCGCTGGCTAACGAGTTGTTGTTTGGCTCGCTGGTGGATGGTGGTCAGGTGACTGTCGCCCTCGATAAAGAGAAGAATGAGCTGACGTATGGTTTCCAGAGTGCGCAAAAGCACAAACCAGAAGCCGCGCATTAATATCTTATCGTCTGATGAACCGGGCCACTGAGCCCGGTTTTTTTATGCCTTTTTTATGTCGGATGGCGGCATACGCCTTATCCGAACTACGGTACATGCTCATTCGTAGGCCGGATAAGGTGTCTGCACCGCCATCCGGCAATATTCGCGTGACGGTGCAATATGCGAAAAAAAGCCCGTACTTTTGTACGAGCTCTTTCTCGAAGATGGCGGTGAGGGGGGGATTGACTCGCTTCGCTCGCCCTACGGGCAGCCCGCTCACTGCGTTCGTGGTCTGTCCAACTGGCTGCGCCAGTTGTCGAACCCCGGTCGGGAATTCTCATCCCCCCGGCGTGTGCAACATGCGAAAAAAAAGCCCGTACTTTCGTACGAGCTCTTTCTTAAATATGGCGGTGAGGGGGGGATTGACTCGCTTCGCTCGCCCTGACGGGCAGCCCACTCACTGCGTTCGTGGTCTGTCCAACTGGCTACGCCAGTTGTCGAACCCCGGTCGGGGATTCTCATCCCCCCGGTGTGTGCAACATACGAAAAAAAAGCCCGTACTTTCGTACGAGCTCTTTCTCAAATATGGCGGTGAGGGGGGGATTGACTCGCTTCTCTCGCCCTACGGGCAGCCCACTTACTGCGTTCGTGGCCTGCCCAACTGGCTGCGCCAGTTGTCGAACCCCGGTCGGGGATTCTCATCCCCCCGGTGTGTGCAACGTGCGAAAAAAAAGCCCGTACTTTCGTACGAGCTCTTTCTCGAATATGGCGGTGAGGGGGGGATTCGAACCCCCGATACGTTGCCGTATACACACTTTCCAGGCGTGCTCCTTCAGCCACTCGGACACCTCACCATATTGTTTTGCTGCCTGACCGCTTGGGGGGCAACGGGGCGCTACTATAGGGAGTTGCGCTAAAACGGTCAAGCAGTATTTACGCTTTCACTCTCGTTTGGTTACGCAGTGTACATCTTCCTGCCCGACGTGGCGCAGGGGAGATGTATTAGTGCTGTGAATCGAGCTTTTCGTTGTTCTTCACCACTTCCTGCGCCCTGCTGTAGCTTTCAATCAGCAACTGATAGGCCGGGAATATGTGGGTGTACACATCAGCCCATTCGGCCGCGTCTTCACGATTCCAGGTCCCCTGGAGTTCAGCAGCGATCGCCGCTGTATCCATCGGTACGACACCGGCCTGCACCACGCGGGCGAGGGTGATCTCTTGCGCCATCTTGCTGTACGTGCCCGAAGCATCAATCACGGCAAATACCTTGTAACCTTCAGCCACTGCACTGATGGCCGGGAACGCCATGCACACGCTGGTAATCGTGCCTGCGATAATCAGCGTTTTACGGCCCGTTGCTTTTACCGCCTTAACAAACTCGTCGTTATCCCAGGCGTTAATTTCGCCTTTACGTGCAACGTACTGCGCATGCGGTGCATTGGCGTGGATCTCGGGGATAAGGGGGCCATTAGGACCCTGCGGTACGGATGCGGTGGTAATAACCGGCATTTTCGACAGGGTTGCCATTTTGGCCAGCGCGGCAGCGCGTGCGCGCAGCTCCGGCATTGGCATATCGCCCACGGTCTGGAACAAACCGCTCTGGTGATCGATCAACAGCATCACGGAATCATTCACATCAATAACCGGACGCAAACCATTAAAATTAGCAGGACTGGACATGGTGTTCTCCTCAATGTTTTCAGATTTGGCCAAAACGACCAGAGTTAAAATCGCGAACAGCTTCGGCGATCTCTTGCTTTGTGTTCATCACAAAGGGGCCATAACCGACAATCGGTTCATTTAACGGTTCCCCCGCCAGCAACAGGACGGTGGCGTCGCTGCTGGCATCGAGATGGAAGGCTTCTTCCTGTTGGCTGAGTACCGCCATTTGCGCTTCATTGACCGGCGTGGTGCCGTTTACCGTAATGCTGCCTTTCAGGACAATCAGCGCGGTGCTCCAGCACGCGGGCTGAGAAAGCGTGATGTCGCAGCCTTGCTGTAAACGCATATCCCAGACATTCAGCGGCGAGAAGGTGTGTGCCGGGCCTTTTGTTCCCAGGAAGTCGCCAGCGATTATCCGCGCAGTGCCAGCCTCGCCAGGTAAGGCAACGGCGGGAATTAGCTCACTGCTGATACTCTGGTAGCCCGCAGCGGCCATTTTGTCTTTGGCGGGCAGGTTCACCCACAACTGCACCATCTCCAGCTCTCCCCCGCGTTCAGTAAATGCAGGAGAGTGAAATTCTTCGTGCAGAATGCCCGCGCCCGCCGTCATCCACTGCACGTCACCTGGGCCGATGATGCCGCCGCGACCGGTTGAATCGCGGTGCTCAACTTCACCGCTGTAAACGATCGTGACCGTTTCGAACCCCCGGTGAGGATGTTCACCAACGCCGCGTTTTTCAGTGCCTGGCGCGAAGGTGTGGGGACCTGCGTAATCCAGAAGCAGGAACGGACTCAACGATTGCGCATGGGACTGGTAAGAGAACAGCGAACGAACCGGGAATCCATCGCCAACCCAGTGCGGGCGAGGTGCGGTGTAGACGCCTGTTACGTGTTTCATCTTTATCTCCTCAATGGCGTAGTGGTGTTGTCAATAAGCTTATATTCATGACAATAAGGTGTGTAGTAGCTAAAATGGCATGGACTGTTCTAAAAATGGGACAATAAAAATGAAACCGGATCTCAATGATTTTGCGTGGTTTGTTCATGTCGTCGAGGAAGGGGGATTTGCTGCGGCAGGTCGCGCGCTCGATGAACCTAAGTCAAAACTCAGTCGGCGTATCGCACAACTTGAGGAACGTCTGGGGGTCAGGCTGATTCAGCGTACGACACGGCAGTTCAATGTGACTGAAGTTGGGCAGACGTTTTATGAGCATTGCAAAGCGATGCTGGTTGAGGCGCAGGCGGCGCAGGATGCTATCGCTGCGCTACAGGTGGAGCCGCGCGGCGTGGTGAAGCTGACCTGTCCTGTCACGTTGCTGCATGCGCATATCGGTCCGATGCTGGCTAAATTTTTGGCGCGCTATCCCGATGTTTCACTGCAACTGGAAGCGACTAATCGTCGTGTTGATGTGGTGGGTGAGGGGATTGATATTGCGATTCGCGTCAGGCCGCGTCCTTTTGAGGATAGCGATCTGGTGATGCGTGTATTATCCGATCGCGGACATCGCCTGTTTGCCAGCCCGGCATTGATCGCCCGGATGGGCAATCTTTCTTCCCCCGCAGAGCTCAACAACTGGCCGGGCCTGAGTCTTGCCGCCGGGAAACATATACACCGATGGGAATTGTTTGGACCAGAAGGGGCGAGGGCCGAAGTGCATTTTACGCCGCGTTTGATTACCACCGATATGCTGGCGTTGCGTGAGGCGGCAGTCGCGGGCGTTGGCGTTGTGCAGTTACCGGTATTGATGGTCAAAGAGCAACTGGCTGCCGGTGAGCTGGTCGCTTTGCTGGATGGCTGGGAGCCGAAAAGGGAAGTTATCCACGCGGTATTTCCAACGCGACGTGGATTGCTGCCTTCCGTACGTGCATTAGTCGATTTCTTAACGGAAGAGTATGCGCGGATGGTAGAAGATTAACACCTGACATTGCGCCCACAAAAAAGGCCGGATAAACCGACCTTTTATTATCTTTACGCCATTCGGGCGTGAAAACAATCAGCGACTACGGAAGACAATGCGGCCTTTGCTCAGGTCGTACGGGGTCAGCTCAACAGTCACTTTGTCGCCCGTCAGGATGCGGATATAGTTTTTACGCATTTTACCGGAGATGTGTGCAGTAACCACGTGACCGTTTTCTAACTCTACGCGGAACATGGTATTAGGTAACGTTTCAAGAACGGTACCCTGCATTTCAATATTGTCTTCTTTGGCCATCTAATCCTCTGGGGTATCACTACCGTAATTTGAACCGGCAAGATAATGCCGAAGTTCTTTTAATAAGTAAAGATTTGCGCGTTTAAAACACAGCAAATCAGGTTTGGCGCATTACTCCGATCACACACGGCAAAGCCGCACTAAAAGCGCAACGTATAAGGGAGCGATGAGATAAACGATGGGCGTTACCTGACGCGAACTGTTCCTTAACGGCGGCGGGGTAATGGGCATAACCTGCTCTGCGGCACAATTATAACACCCCAACAAAAAATGTGCCGAAAACATTCACTCCTCAGGTGAAAATAACGTGCGAGGCACCCAAAAAAGGGCTGGCAACCGCTGCGGGCGCATTATGCTGAGATGCTCAAGGTATTCACGACGGGCTATTTCCACGGCTCCCAGCGACGCGGTGTGGTTATTTAGCACCTGGCAGTCGATCAGTTTTCCCCCCTGATGGCGAAATTCAGTGCAAAAAACAAGCAGTGCTGTTTTGGAGGCATTTTCCTGGCGGCTGAACATCGACTCACCGCAAAAAAGGGTGCCTTGCGATACGCCGTACATTCCGCCCACTAATTCATTGTGGCGCCATACTTCAATGGAGTGCGCATGGCCCAATTCATGTAAACGATGATAAGCCTCCACCACATCGCGCGTTATCCATGTCCCTTCCTCGCGATCGTTGGCACAGCCTTCAATGACCTGATCAAACGCATAATTCAACGTCACCCGATAGGGTGAGTGTTTGTGAAAGCGCTTCATGCTGCGGCTGAGATGAAAATGTTCCGGCCATAAAACAGCGCGAGGGTCGGGGGACCACCAGAGAATCGGATCGCCAGGCGAAAACCACGGAAATATGCCCCGCTGGTACGCCATTAATAAGCGGGCGGGGCTAAGATCGCCCCCAAGGGCTAATAACCCATTGGGCTCGCGCAAAGCGCCTTCCGGGGAAGGGAAGGCTATTGAGTGGCGAGAAAGCTGAACCAGGCGCATGACAGCACAACTCCAGTACGCAAGTCGGATCGTTCAATAATAGCTTACAGACGTTGCTTAAACTGGTAATAACGACCCTGCCTGGCTAACAGATCTGCGTGATTACCTTGCTCAATAATTTGCCCGTTGTCCATCACTATTATTTGATCAAAACGCGACAGCCCGCGCAGGCGGTGTGTGACCATTAACAGCGTTTTGTTTCGCATAACATCAGCAAGCAATTCAAGCATTTGGCTTTCGGTTGTGGCGTCTAACCCCTCGGTCGGTTCATCCAGCAACATCAGCGGGGCGTCGTGCAATAATGCGCGGGCGATAGCCAGACGGCGAAGTTCACCGCCGGATAACTGACGACCCCCTTCACCTAACCAGCTATTAAGCCCGCCATCGTCGAGTAATTTCTCGAGCCCGACACGGCACAGCATTTCTGACAGCGCTTCGTCACTGGCATTAGGGGCCGCCAGCAGAAGGTTGTCACGCAGTGTGGCGCTGAACAGATGTACGCGCTGCGGTACGACGCTGATGGTGGCGCGCAGCGTGGCTTCGTTAAGTTCAGAAATCGGCTGATTGTTGATGAGGATCTCGCCCTGCTGCGGGTTCCACGCCCGGGTCAGTAATTGCAATAGCGTCGATTTTCCGCAGCCTGTACGCCCAAGAATGGCAATATGCTCACCAGGGTTCGCGTGCAGCGAGAGGGATTCCAGCGCATTTTGTGCCTGCTCAGGATAGCTGAACGAAATATCACGCATCGTCAGCGTCACCTGCTCTGGCACCGCTGAGTCCGCCTCCGGAAATTCCACCTCGGGTTTCTGTTCGGTGAGATCGGTAATGCGTAGCGCAGAGGCAATAACCTGACCAAGATGCTGGAACGCTCCCGTCACGGGGGCCAGCGCCTCAAATGCCGCCAGCGCGCAAAAGACGAAGAGGGCAATCAGCGCACCGGGTTTGTCGTTGCCACCCACGCCGCCGGAGGCCATCCACAGCATTAACATGACCGCCATCGCGCCAATCAACAGCATGACGGCCTGAGACAGTGCGGTCAGTTCAGACTGGTGGCGTTGGGCTTCATGCCACTGCAACTCTGTGCTTTCCATCTGCGCCCGGTAGCGATCGCTGGCGCCAAAGATCGTCAATTCCGCTTGTCCTTGCAGCCAGCCGGTGAGCTGCTGGCGATACTGTCCACGCAGGTGGGTCAGGCTCTGTCCGGTACTCTTCCCCGCGCGGTAAAACAGCGGAGGCAGAATGAACAAGGTCAGCAACATAACCCCCCCGAGCGTTATCGCGAGGGTGACATCGAGAAAGCTCAGGCCCAGGGTGACGACCAGAATCACCACAAAGGCGCCCACTATTGGAGAGATGACGCGCAAATAGAGGTGATCGAGCGTATCGACGTCGGCAACCACGCGGTTAAGCAACTCCCCCTGGCGATAACGGGCAAGCCCCGCCGGAGAGAGGGGTAACAGTTTGCTGAAGGTATAAATTCGCAGATGCTGCAAGACGCGAAACGTCGCGTCATGGCTCACTAACCGTTCAAAATAGCGACCCGCAGTACGGGTAATCGCCGCACCGCGTACGCCTGCGGCAGGCAGCATATAGTTAAAACTGTAAATGCCGGTAACACCCACGACGGCGGAAGCGGACAGGAACCAGCCGGAGAGCGTCAACAGTCCAATGCTGGCCAGCAGCGTGACGATCGCCAGCACGATCCCGAGCGTTAACATCCATTTATGGCGCTTGTAGAGCGCTAAATAGGGGAGCAAGGCGCGCATTCAGATGTCCTCCTGACGGTGAGCCAATAACGTGGCAAACGGCCCGTTGGCGGTACTGAGTTGGGTATAGTGACCGTGTTCGACAATGTGTCCGTCCTGCATCACCCAAATGGCATCCCAGTCAGCCAGATCTTCGAGCTGGTGGGTAACCATCAAGGTGGTCTGGCGTCGGGACGCGGCGTTCAATGCCTGCATAACGCGCTGTTCGCTGTGTGCGTCCAGGCTGGCTGCGGGTTCATCAAGCAACAGCAGTTTGCACGGGTTCAACAACGCGCGAGCAACCGCAACGCGTTGCGCCTGACCGACGGAAAGTCGACCGGCCTGATCGCCCGTTGGTGTGTCCAGGCCTTGTGGCAGCATCGGCAGAAACTCACTGACCCAGGCGTTGTCGAGCGCGGCTTTGAGCTCTTGCTCAGTGGCATTCGGACGCGCTAACAGCACATTTTCCCGCAATGTTGCCGCAGGGAGTTGCGGATTTTGCCCGACCCAGGAAAGCTGCTTACGCCAGGAGTCAGGAGACAAATCGCGCAGTTCAATGTCGTTAACACGCAATGACCCCTGGTAGGAGAGAAAACCGGACAGCGCATTCAGCAGAGAACTTTTCCCTGAACCGCTGCGCCCGACCAGCACCGCACGGTGGCCCGCTGGCAGTGAGAAATTCAACGGACCGGCGAGAGTTTTACCTTCCGGGGAGGTGATAATAAGGTCCCGGGCTTCAATCGAGACAGGGTCTTTCGTCGCCAGCTCAATATCGCCACGTTCCGGGTGGGCGAGGGGCGTTTCCATAAACGTTTTCAGGCTGTCAGCCGCACCCACGGCCTGAGCTTTAGCGTGATAAAACGTGCCAAGATCGCGTAAAGGCTGAAAGAACTCAGGGGCAAGAATCAGCGCCAGGAAACCGGCGGCAAGCGTGACGCTGGTGCCATAGTGCCCGAAGTTAAGTTCGCCAAGATAAGAAAAACCGAAGTAGACAGCGACCAGCGCGATAGAAAGCGAGGTAAAGAATTCCAGAACGCCCGAAGATAAAAAGGCGAGGCGCAAGACCTCCATGGTGCGTTGGCGAAAATCCTGCGACGCAGCGCGAATGCTTTCAGTTTCGGCTTCCCCACGCCCAAAAATGCGTAACGTTTCCATACCGCGCAAGCGATCGAGAAAATGACCGCTCAGACGTGCAAGCGCCTGGAAGTTACGGCGGTTGGCATCTGCGGCCCCCATGCCAACCATCGCCATGAATAACGGAATCAGCGGCGCCGTTCCGAGCAGGATCAGCGCGGCAGCCCAGTTGGTTGGAAAAATGGCGGCGACGATCAGCAGTGGCACGCAGACGGCAAGCGCCATTTGTGGAAGATAGCGCGCATAGTAATCGTGCATATCGTCAATCTGTTCAAGCACCAGCGTCGCCCAACTTCCCGCAGGCTTTCCCTGAATCCACGCCGGTCCCGCCTGTTGCAGACGGTCCAACACCTGGCGACGTATTTCGAAGCGGATATGCTGCCCGGCATGAAAACCGACGCGTTCGCGCAGCCAGACGACCCAGGCGCGCAGGATAAAAATCAGTGCCAGAACGATAAAAGGGAGGAGGAGGGCTTCACGAGGAATGTTCTCCATAATCATATGCTGCAGAATACGCGCCATGATCCAGGCTTGAGCGACAATCAATAAGCCGCTGACAAATCCCAACAGACGAGAAATGTTCAGCCAGCGCTGAGAGAGGACGCTTTGCTGTTTTAACCAGCGAGTTAACTCTTTTTGACGGGTTTTATTCATTGCACGCTTAGCAGGTGAGTTATCAGAATTTTAGGCAGGGCAATGTTACAACGGGGCAAAAATAAAGGCGACTTATAGTCGCCTTTTTTACTTTTGTTGATGATTTGTAAACTTATTTGCCAGCGTCGGCTAAACCGTCGAGATAACGCTCTGCATCCAGCGCCGCCATGCAACCTGTTCCCGCAGACGTAATCGCCTGGCGGTAAATGTGGTCCATCACGTCGCCAGCCGCAAAGACACCCGGAATGCTGGTTTGCGTGGCATTACCGTGAATGCCTGACTGAACTTTGATGTAGCCATTTTCCAGCTCAAGCTGACCGTCGAAAATAGCGGTATTCGGGCTGTGGCCGATGGCAACGAACAGGCCCGCAACGTCCAGCGATTCAATGTTGTCGGTGTTATGCGTATCGCGCAGGCGCAGGCCAGTAACGCCCATCTGATCGCCAGTCACTTCTTCAAGCGTACGGTGGGTATGCAGCACGATATTGCCGTTTTCGACTTTATCCATCAGACGTTTGATCAGGATTTTTTCTGCACGGAAACTGTCGCGACGGTGAATCAGATGGACTTCAGAGGCGATATTCGCCAGGTACAACGCTTCTTCAACAGCCGTGTTGCCACCGCCGATGACCGCGACTTTTTGATTGCGATAGAAGAAACCGTCACAGGTGGCGCAGGCGGAAACGCCGCGTCCCTTGAACGCTTCTTCTGATGGCAAGCCGAGATAGCGAGCGGAAGCCCCGGTAGCGATGATCAGCGCATCACAGGTGTATTCGCCATTGTCGCCAGTCAGACGGAACGGACGGTTCTGCAAGTCCACCTTATTGATATGATCAAAAATTATCTCAGTATCAAATTTTGTCGCATGTTCATGCATGCGTTCCATCAACAGCGGCCCCGTCAGGTCGTTTGGATCGCCTGGCCAGTTTTCCACTTCGGTCGTGGTGGTCAGCTGACCGCCTTTTTCCATACCGGTGATCAGGACCGGTTGCAGGTTTGCACGCGCAGCGTAGACCGCAGCGGTATATCCCGCTGGTCCTGAACCAAGAATAAGCAGTTTACTGTGTTTGGTCGTGCCCATGAGATCCCCATAGTTGTTGGCAGGCAATGGGCAGGATTGTAGGGAATTTGGTGGCGTAAAAAAAGAGTATAGCGATTTTGTTAACAATTTGTGTAATAGCAGGAACCAATGAGAGGCCACGGAGAGGGCGCGACTATAATGATTTCTACTTAAAATAGGGCTGTTATAAGGTGATAAAATGACGATTAACGACCGCTCCCAATGAATAATTGGCATGTTGTACTAAAAATCGATGTTTTGCTTTGACAATCCCCTGCTGTTTTGCGAAAACATTCATTGAAGAAGAAAACAGTGATATGTGTGTGATGCATAACCATGCATGTAAATACCATGTTTACCGGCTAGCGAAATCTACGCATGGTGTGGACAGACGCCATTCGTGATATCGATAGCGGCCATCAGGCAACGGTCTTCTCACTATAGACCCGGCATTGCGCGCCGTTAATCCCTCTGGGTTTCGGTCTATTGTGATGGGCATAGGCTCTAAACAGTGATGTGCAAAGAGTCAGGCAGGAGTAGGGAAGGAATACAGAGAGACAATAATAATGGTAGATAGCAAGAAGCGCCCTGGCAAAGATCTCGACCGCATCGATCGCAACATTCTTAATGAGTTGCAAAAGGATGGCCGTATTTCGAACGTCGAGCTTTCTAAACGAGTTGGACTTTCACCGACACCCTGCCTTGAGCGTGTTCGTCGGCTGGAAAGACAGGGATTTATTCAGGGCTATACAGCACTGTTAAACCCGCATTATCTGGATGCATCACTTCTGGTTTTTGTTGAGATTACTCTGAATCGTGGTGCGCCGGATGTGTTTGAGCAATTTAACACCGCAGTACAAAAACTTGAAGAAATTCAAGAGTGTCATTTAGTTTCCGGTGACTTCGACTACCTGTTGAAAACACGCGTGCCGGATATGTCTGCCTATCGTAAGCTGCTGGGGGAAACCCTGCTGCGTCTGCCTGGCGTGAATGACACACGTACCTATGTGGTGATGGAAGAAGTAAAACAGAGCAATCGTCTGGTAATTAAGACGCGCTAACACGGAACAGGTGCAAAATCGACGCAGTTTGATTACACTCCTGTTAATCCATACAGCAACAGTGCCGGGGCAACCCGGTGCTGTTGTCCGTTTTAGCATCGGGCAGGAAAAGCCTGAAACCTGGAGAGCCTTTTTTGAGCCAGGAATACACTGAAGACAAAGAAGTCACATTGACAAAGTTAAGCAGCGGGCGCCGACTTCTGGAAGCGTTGCTGATCCTTATTGCCCTTTTTGCCGTCTGGTTGATGGCTGCCTTACTGAGTTTTAATCCCTCAGATCCCAGTTGGTCGCAGACTGCATGGCACGAACCTATCCATAATCTGGGCGGCATGCCGGGAGCCTGGCTGGCTGACACCTTGTTCTTCATTTTCGGCGTCATGGCTTACACCATCCCGGTCATTATGGTGGGGGGATGCTGGTTTGCCTGGCGACATCAGGCCAGCGACGAATATATCGATTATTTTGCCGTGTCGTTGCGCGTGATTGGCGTGCTGGCGCTCATTCTGACCTCCTGCGGTCTTGCGGCAATTAATGCTGATGACATCTGGTATTTCGCCTCTGGCGGCGTGATTGGCAGTCTGCTGAGCACGACGCTTCAACCTTTGCTGCACAGCAGTGGGGGAACCATTGCGTTATTGTGCATCTGGGCCGCCGGTCTGACGCTGTTTACGGGGTGGTCATGGGTCAGCATTGCCGAAAAATTAGGCGGCTGGCTGCTCAATCTTCTGACATTCGCCAGTAATCGTACCCGTCGTGATGATACGTGGATCGACGATGAAGAGTATGAAGATGACGACGAGTTTGCCGATGAACCTGATGGCGTCAAACGAGAGTCCCGACGCGCACGTATTCTCCGGGGTGCATTGGCGCGACGCAAACGTCTGGCAGAGAAGTTTACCAACCCACGCGGTCGTCATACCGATGCGGCGCTATTTTCCGGCAAACGCATGGATGATGAAGAGGAAATTGAATACAGCGCGCGTGGCGTACCTGCCGATCCTAACGACGTGCTTTTCTCCGGGCATCGTGCGACTCAGCCTGAGTATGATGAATATGATCCGTTGCTCAATGGTCACTCGGTCACCGAACCGGTAGCTGCCGCCGCCGTGGCGACAGCGGCTACGCAAGCCTGGGCTGCGCCTGCCGATCCCGCGCTGCAAACACCGTCGATTCCCGGCGCCGAACCTGTACCCGCTGCACCTGAGATGCAATGGCAATCTGTACCAGGGCCGGAATATACCGACACCGTTATTGCCCCAGCGCCGGAAGGGTATCCGCAACCGTCGCAATATGGTCAACCACAGGTTCCTGCTCATGAACCCTGGCAGCAACCTGCGCCAGTTGAACCTGAGCCGCACTATTATGCGCCACCAGTTGCGGAACCTGGCTACGAACAGCCCGTCGCGCCGCAACCGCAAACGCCATGGCAGCCACAAGAAGCCGTTGCGGAGCAAAGCTGGCAACCTGAACCGGTTTACCCACAAGAGCCGGTGCATTCCTCTGAGCCTGTTCATCAACCGGAACCCATTGCCGTTGAGCCAGAGCCAGAGGTTGAAGAATCTAAACCTGCACGCCCACCGCTTTACTATTTTGAAGAAGTGGAAGAAAAGCGTGCGCGTGAGCGTGAGCAACTTGCGGCGTGGTATCAGCCAATTCCTGAGCCAGTGAACGAACCTGAGCCGGTGAAGTATTCTTCACCCGTGACGGCGGCTATACCGCCAGTGGAATCCATTGCCGCGGCTGCACCATTAGCGGCAGGCGTGAAAGACGCAACGTTGGCGGCAGGGGCGGTAGCCGCTGCGGCAGCACCAGTATTTAGTCTTGCGGGGGATGGCGCGCCACGCCCGCAGGTTAAAGAAGGTATTGGACCGCAGTTACCGCGACCAAATCGTGTGCGTGTACCAACACGCCGTGAGCTGGCATCGTATGGCATCAAATTACCGTCTCAACGCATGGCGGAAGAGAAAGCGCGTGAGGCGGAGCGTCTCGATTCTGATACGCAGTACTCTGAAGATGAAATCGAGGCGATGCAGCAAGATGAACTGGCTCGCCAGTTTGCACAATCGCAGCAGCATCGTTATGGCGAAGAATATCAGCACGATGGTTCTCAACCGGAAGACGAAGATGCCCGCGCTGAAGCCGAGCTGGCGCGTCAGTTTGCCTCTTCACAGCAACAACGTTATTCCGGCGAACAACCCTCAGGCGCGAATCCATTCTCGCTGGATGATTTTGAGTTCTCACCGATGAAAACATTGGTGGATGAGGGCCCGCATGAGCCGTTGTTCACCCCAGGTGTGATGCCGGAGTCTGCGTCTGTTCAACAACCGCAATATCAGCAGCCTGTTGCACAACCGCCCCAGTATCAACAGCCACATCAGCCTGTTGTTCAACCGCCGCAGTATCAACAGCCACATCAGCCTGTTGTTCAACCGCCGCAGTATCAGCAGCCACAGCAGCCTGTTGCGCAGCCGCCGCAGTACCAGCAGCCACAACAGCCTGTTGCGCAGCCAAAAGAAAGCCTGATTCATCCGCTGCTGATGCGTAACGGTGACGGTCGCCCGGCGCTTAAACCGACCACGCCGCTGCCGTCGTTAGATTTGCTGACGCCGCCGCCAACGGAAATTGAGCCAGTGGATACCTTTGCGCTTGAGCAAATGGCACGCCTGGTCGAAGCTCGACTGGCGGATTTCCGCATTAAAGCGGATGTTGTGAACTACTCACCGGGTCCGGTAATCACCCGCTTCGAACTGAACCTGGCGCCGGGTGTGAAAGCGGCGCGTATTTCCAACCTGTCGCGCGATTTGGCCCGCTCGCTGTCTACCGTCGCGGTGCGCGTAGTGGAAGTGATTCCAGGTAAACCTTACGTAGGTCTGGAATTGCCGAACAAAAAACGCCAGACCGTTTATCTGCGTGAAGTGCTCGACTGCGCGCGCTTCCGTGATAACCCGTCGCCGCTCTCTGTGGTGTTGGGTAAAGACATCGCCGGTGATCCCGTGGTGGCTGACCTGGCGAAAATGCCGCACCTTCTGGTTGCCGGTACTACCGGTTCCGGTAAATCGGTCGGTGTGAACGCCATGATCCTCAGCATGCTCTACAAAGCACAGCCTGAAGACGTTCGTTTTATCATGATCG
The DNA here is from genome assembly GCF_059418505.1 of Citrobacter sp. GW821-FHT07H02. Lineage (NCBI taxonomy): Bacteria > Pseudomonadati > Pseudomonadota > Gammaproteobacteria > Enterobacterales > Enterobacteriaceae > Citrobacter > Citrobacter sp. GW821-FHT07H02. The sequence goes on from NZ_JBWKPZ010000001.1 coordinate 563,221, forward strand.
ACCCGAAAATGCTGGAGCTCTCGGTTTATGAAGGTATACCGCATCTGTTAACGGAAGTGGTTACCGACATGAAAGATGCCGCCAACGCCCTGCGCTGGAGCGTCAACGAGATGGAACGCCGCTACAAGCTGATGTCAGCGTTGGGCGTGCGTAACCTGGCGGGTTACAACGAGAAGATTGCCGAAGCGAAACGCATGGGCCGTCCGATTCCGGACCCATACTGGAAACCGGGCGACAGCATGGATGTCACGCATCCGGTGTTGGAAAAACTGCCGTATATCGTTGTGCTGGTGGATGAATTTGCTGACCTGATGATGACCGTCGGCAAAAAAGTGGAAGAGCTGATCGCACGTCTGGCGCAGAAAGCGCGCGCTGCGGGTATCCACCTGGTGCTGGCTACGCAGCGTCCGTCGGTTGATGTTATTACCGGCCTGATTAAAGCGAACATCCCAACGCGTATCGCGTTTACAGTGTCGAGCAAGATCGACTCCCGTACTATTCTCGACCAGGGTGGCGCGGAATCGTTGCTCGGAATGGGGGATATGCTTTACTCCGCCCCGAACTCTAGCACGCCTGTACGTGTTCACGGCGCGTTCGTTCGCGATGAAGAAGTTCACGCTGTCGTGCAGGACTGGAAAGCGCGTGGTCGTCCACAGTACGTCGACGGCATCACCTCCGATAGCGAAAGTGAAGGCGGCGGTGGCGGCTTAGACGGTGGCGAAGAGCTGGATCCCTTATTCGATCAGGCCGTGAATTTTGTGACCCAAAAACGTAAAGCGTCGATCTCCGGCGTACAGCGCCAGTTCCGCATTGGCTATAACCGTGCGGCGCGCATCATCGAGCAGATGGAGGCGCAAGGGATCGTCAGCGAACAAGGTCATAACGGCAATCGTGAAGTGTTGGCTCCGCCTCCCTTTGATTGATTGCAAAGTTCGGTAAATAAATAAGAATTCAGTATTTTCTTCTTTCCTCATGCTGATTTTTGGCCTGGAATGGATAGCAGAGGGATCTCCCCATCGGGAGTGACGTATTTTGAGGAATAACAATGAAAAAAATCGCAATCACCTGTGCATTACTCTCAAGCTTTGTCGTGAGCAGCGTATGGGCCGATGCCGCCAGCGATCTGAAAAGTCGTCTGGATAAAGTCAGCAGCTTCCACGCCAGCTTTACTCAGAAAGTGACCGACGGTAGCGGTGCAGCGGTTCAGGAAGGCCAGGGGGATTTATGGGTCAAGCGCCCAAATCTGTTTAACTGGCATATGACGCAGCCTGACGAGAGCATTCTGGTGTCTGACGGTAAAACGCTGTGGTTCTTTAACCCCTTTGTCGAGCAGGCAACGGCGACGTGGTTGAAGGATGCAACAGGCAATACACCGTTTATGCTGATTGCCCGCAACCAGTCCAGCGACTGGCAGCAATACAACATTAAACAAAACGGCGATGACTTCGTCCTGACGCCGAAAACCAGCAACGGGAACCTGAAGCAGTTCACTATCAATGTTGGGCGTGACGGCACCATTCATCAGTTCAGTGCGGTAGAGCAAGATGGTCAGCGCAGCAACTATCAGCTGAAGTCTCAGCAGAATGGCGCTGTAGAAGCATCGAAATTTACCTTTACCCCTCCGCAAGGCGTAACGGTAGACGACCAACGTAAGTAGAGGCCTGTGAGTGAGCAATCTGTCGCTCGATTTTTCTGATAATACCTTTCAGCCACTGGCCGCACGTATGCGGCCAGAAAATTTAGCACAGTATATTGGTCAGCAGCATCTGCTGGCTGCGGGTAAGCCATTACCTCGCGCCATCGAGGCGGGTCATCTGCACTCCATGATCCTGTGGGGGCCGCCTGGCACGGGAAAAACCACCCTTGCCGAAGTGATCGCCCGTTATGCCAATGCTGATGTCGAACGTATTTCGGCTGTCACTTCTGGCGTGAAAGAGATCCGCGAAGCCATTGAACGTGCTCGCCAGAACCGTAACGCGGGCCGTCGCACGATCCTGTTTGTCGACGAAGTTCACCGCTTCAATAAAAGCCAGCAGGATGCGTTTCTGCCGCATATTGAAGATGGCACTATCACCTTTATCGGCGCCACAACTGAAAACCCTTCCTTTGAGCTGAACTCCGCGTTGTTGTCGCGAGCGCGTGTCTATTTGTTGAAATCGCTGACCACCGACGATATTGAGCAGGTGCTGAGCCAGGCGATGGAAGACAAAGCACGTGGCTATGGCGGTCAGGATATCGTCCTGCCGGATGAAACATGCAGGGCGATAGCCGAACTGGTTAACGGCGATGCGCGTCGTGCGTTAAATACGCTTGAAATGATGGCGGACATGGCGGAAGTCGATGCCAGTGGAAAACGTGTTCTTCAGCCTGCGTTACTGACCGAGATTGCCGGGGAACGCAGCGCGCGCTTTGATAACAAAGGTGACCGCTTTTACGACCTTATCTCTGCATTGCATAAATCCGTTCGCGGCAGCGCCCCGGATGCGGCGCTCTACTGGTACGCGCGGATCATTACCGCCGGTGGCGATCCGCTGTACGTTGCGCGCCGCCTTCTGGCTATTGCGTCTGAAGATGTGGGTAATGCCGACCCACGCGCTATGCAGGTGGCGATCTCCGCATGGGACTGTTTCACCCGCGTTGGCCCGGCAGAAGGCGAACGTGCGATTGCGCAGGCGATTGTTTACCTGGCCTGTGCGCCAAAAAGTAATGCTGTTTATACCGCTTTCAAAGCCGCGATGGCCGATGCACGTGAACGCCCGGATTTCGACGTGCCGGTTCACCTGCGTAATGCACCGACCAAACTGATGAAAGAAATGGGGTATGGGCAGGAGTATCGCTATGCCCATGATGAGCCCAACGCGTACGCTGCAGGTGAAGAGTACTTCCCGGCTGAAATGGCACAAATGCGCTATTACCATCCGACTAAACGGGGTCTTGAAGGTAAGATTGGTGAAAAGCTCGCCTGGCTCGCTGAACAGGATCAAAATAGCCGCACAAAACGCTACCGCTAGCGCAGGCGTTGCGGTAATGTTGGCAATGTATCTTTGCAACCGCAGGCTGCGGTTGCATTCCCTTTTTAATTCGATAAGCACAGGATAAGCATGCTCGATCCCAATCTGCTGCGTACCGAGCCAGACGCAGTCGCAGAAAAACTGGCACGCCGGGGCTTTAAGCTGGATGTAGATAAACTTCGCGCTCTTGAAGAGCGTCGTAAAGTACTGCAGGTAGAAACCGAAAACCTGCAGGCAGAGCGCAACTCGCGATCGAAATCCATTGGCCAGGCGAAAGCGCGCGGGGAAGATATCGAGCCATTACGCCTGGAAGTGAACAAACTCGGTGAGCAGCTTGATGCCGCGAAATCTGAGCTGGATGTGCTGCTGGCGGAAATCCGCGATATCGCGCTGACCATCCCGAACATCCCTCACGATGACGTACCGGTCGGTAAAGACGAAAACGACAACGTTGAAGTCAGCCGCTGGGGCACCCCGCGTCAATTCGATTTCGACGTTCGCGACCACGTTACCCTGGGCGAAATGCACAGCGGTCTCGATTTCGCTGCTGCGGTTAAACTTACCGGCTCTCGCTTTGTGGTGATGAAAGGTCAGATCGCCCGTATGCACCGCGCACTGTCGCAGTTCATGCTGGATCTGCACACTGAACAGCACGGTTACAGCGAAAACTATGTACCGTATCTGGTGAACCACGACACGCTGTACGGTACCGGTCAGTTGCCGAAATTTGCCGGCGATCTGTTCCATACGCGTCCGCTGGAAGAAGAATCCGACAGCAGCAACTATGCGCTGATCCCAACTGCGGAAGTGCCGCTAACCAACCTGGTGCGCGATGAAATCATCGACGAAGACGACCTGCCGATCAAAATGACCGCGCATACGCCGTGCTTCCGTTCCGAAGCGGGTTCTTACGGTCGTGACACGCGTGGTCTGATCCGTATGCACCAGTTCGACAAAGTTGAAATGGTACAGATCGTTCGTCCGGAAGATTCCATGGACGCACTGGAAGAGATGACCGGCCATGCTGAGAAAGTGCTTCAGTTGCTGGGTCTGCCGTATCGCAAAATTGTTCTGTGTACCGGTGACATGGGCTTCGGCGCATGCAAGACCTACGATCTGGAAGTGTGGATCCCGGCTCAGGATACCTATCGCGAGATCTCTTCCTGCTCTAACGTCTGGGATTTCCAGGCTCGCCGTATGCAGGCGCGTTGCCGCAACAAGTCTGACAAAAAGACCCGTCTGGTTCATACACTGAACGGTTCTGGTCTGGCCGTTGGCCGTACGCTGGTGGCGGTAATGGAAAACTATCAGCAGGCAGATGGCCGCATTGCGGTGCCGGAAGTATTGCGTCCGTATATGAACGGACTGGAATATATCGGCTAATACTGCTTTCTTTGAGTTAAAAAAGCGCCTAAGGGCGCTTTTTTTATGTCCGTTTGATACCGAACAATAATCCATACCCCCTTAGAGGTAATACTGGCTTCGTATGAAACTCAGCAGATTTCGCTGAATTTCATCACACTCATTATATACAAAACTATATAGCGATGATGTCGATATATAAATAACTACACAACGAAGTTTTGCCTTTGTTATGTGAGCAGCAGAGTGAGCCATTATGAAAACTAAGATCCCCGATGCCGTACTGGCAACTGAGGTGAGTCGTCGCGGTTTGGTAAAAACGACGGCGATAGGCGGACTGGCAATAGCCAGTAGCGCGTTCACCCTGCCATTTACCCGAATCGCGAATGCCGCTGAAGCAATCAGCCCGGCTCAGTCCAGCGAAAAAGTGGTCTGGAGCGCCTGTACGGTAAACTGTGGTAGCCGCTGTCCACTGCGTATGCATGTGGTGGATGGGGAAATCAAGTACGTTGAAACCGATAATACCGGTGATGATGATTACGAAGGATTGCATCAGGTACGTGCCTGCCTGCGTGGACGCTCTATGCGTCGACGTGTCTACAATCCCGACCGCCTGAAATATCCGATGAAACGTGTAGGCAAGCGCGGCGAAGGCAAATTCGAGCGTATTAGCTGGGATGAAGCCTACGAGATCATCACGACCAATATGCAACGTTTGATTAAAGACTATGGCAACGAGTCGATCTATCTGAACTATGGTACCGGTACGCTCGGCGGTACGATGACGCGTTCATGGCCGCCAGGCAAAACGCTGGTTGCGCGTCTGATGAACTGCTGCGGTGGGTATCTGAACCATTATGGGGATTATTCTTCTGCGCAAATTGCAGCCGGACTGAATTACACCTACGGCGGCTGGGCGGATGGCAACAGCCCTTCTGATATTGAGAACAGTAAGCTCGTCGTCCTGTTTGGTAATAACCCTGGCGAAACCCGCATGAGCGGGGGCGGGGTAACCTATTACCTCGAACAGGCGCGTCAGAAATCAAATGCACGAATGATCATCGTCGACCCGCGCTACACCGATACGGGGGCAGGGCGAGAGGATGAATGGATCCCGATTCGTCCGGGTACCGACGCGGCGTTGGTTAATGCGCTGGCGTACGTACTGATTACCGAAGACATGGTCGATCAGCCGTTCCTCGACAAATATTGTGTGGGTTACGACGAAAAAACCTTACCTGCCAGTGCGCCGAAAAATGGCCACTATAAGGCTTATATTCTGGGGCAAGGTAAAGACGGTATAGCGAAAACGCCTGAATGGGCAGCGCAAATTACCGGTATTCCGGCTGAGCGAATTGTGAAACTGGCCCGTGAAATCGGCAGTGCTAAACCGGCCTATATTTCGCAAGGTTGGGGGCCGCAGCGCCATGCGAATGGTGAAATTGCGACGCGTGCCATTTCCATGCTGGCGATACTAACCGGCAACGTTGGTATTAACGGTGGTAACAGCGGTGCGCGCGAAGGTTCTTATAGCATTCCGTTTGAACGTATGCCGACGCTGGAAAACCCGGTAGAAACCAGTATTTCGATGTTCATGTGGACGGATGCGATTGAACGCGGTCCTGAAATGACCGCGCTGCGCGACGGTGTGCGTGGTAAAGACAAGCTTGATGTGCCGATCAAAATGATCTGGAACTACGCGGGCAACTGTCTTATCAACCAGCACTCGGAAATCAACCGCACGCATGAAATTCTCCAGGATGACAAGAAGTGCGAAATGATTGTTGTCATCGACTGCCATATGACCTCTTCAGCGAAATATGCCGATATTTTGCTGCCTGACTGCACGGCATCCGAACAGATGGACTTTGCGCTGGATGCCTCCTGCGGGAATATGTCGTATGTGATTTTCACCGATGAGGCCATCAAGCCCCGTTTTGAATGTAAGACGATCTACCAGATGACCAGCGAGCTGGCAAAACGTCTGGGGGTAGAGCAGCAGTTTACTGAAGGGCGTACCCAGGAAGGGTGGATGCGCTATTTGTACGAGCAGTCGCGCAAAGCCATGCCGGAACTTCCGTCATTTGAAGAGTTCCGCAAGCAAGGGATCTTTAAACAGCGCGATCCTGCAGGACATCACGTGGCGTACAAAGCGTTCCGTGAAGACCCACAGGCTAATCCACTGACGACACCGTCCGGTAAAATCGAGATCTACTCGCAGGCGCTGGCAGAGATTGCAGCGAGCTGGGAATTGCCTGAAGGTGATGTGATCGATCCGCTGCCGATCTATGCGCCGGGTTTTGAAAGCTACAACGATCCGTTGACCAAAGACTATCCGCTGCAGTTGACGGGCTTCCACTACAAGTCTCGCGTGCACTCAACTTACGGCAACGTGGATGTGCTGAAAGCGTCCTGCCGCCAGGAAATGTGGATTAACCCGATGGATGCGCAAAAACGTGGCATCAAAAACGGAGAGAAGGTACGTATCTTCAATGGCCGTGGTGAGCTTCATATCGAAGCCAAAGTCACGCCGCGTATGATGCCAGGCGTTGTCGCCCTGGGTGAAGGGGCCTGGTATGACCCGGATGCGAAACGCGTAGATCAGGGCGGGTGTATTAACGTTCTGACAACGCAGCGTCCGTCGCCTCTTGCGAAGGGGAATCCGTCACATACCAACCTCGTTCAGGTTGAAAAGGTCTAAGGAGTAACCGATGACAACCCAGTATGGATTTTTTATTGATTCCAGCCGTTGCACCGGTTGCAAAACCTGCGAACTGGCTTGCAAAGACTACAAAGATTTAACCCCGGACGTCAGTTTCCGTCGTATTTACGAGTATGCCGGCGGCGACTGGCAGGAAGATAACGGCGTATGGCACCAGAATGTCTTTGCCTATTATCTCTCCATCGCCTGCAACCACTGTGAAGATCCGGCCTGTACCAAGGTCTGCCCAAGCGGTGCGATGCATAAACGTGAAGACGGTTTTGTGGTGGTGGACGAAGATGTCTGCATCGGTTGCCGTTATTGCCATATGGCCTGCCCGTACGGCGCACCGCAATACAATGCCGCTAAAGGCCACATGACCAAGTGCGATGGTTGTCACGACCGTGTCGCCGACGGCAAAAAACCGATCTGCGTGGAGTCCTGCCCGCTGCGCGCGCTGGACTTCGGCCCGATTGACGAGTTGCGTAAAAAACATGGCGAACTGGCCGCAGTCGCACCGTTACCGGGCGCGCATTTCACGAAGCCATGTATCGTTATCAAACCTAACGCCAATAGTCGCCCGACCGGAGATACCACCGGTTATCTGGCAAATCCGAAGGAGGTGTAAGATGGGAAGTGGATGGCATGAATGGCCGCTAATGATCTTCACGGTCTTCGGACAATGTGTGGCTGGCGGTTTTATCGTAATGGCATTAGCGCTGATGAAAGGGGATCTGCGTGCTGAATCTCAGCAGCGGGTCATTGCCTGTATGTTTGGCCTGTGGGTGCTGATGGGGATCGGTTTTATTGCCTCAATGCTCCATTTGGGCTCACCGATGCGCGCCTTTAACTCGCTTAATCGTGTGGGATCTTCAGCGCTCAGTAATGAAATTGCCAGTGGCTCTCTCTTCTTTGCCATTGGCGGGATCGGCTGGTTGCTGGCTATGCTCAGGAAACTCTCTCCCGCGCTGCGTAATCTGTGGCTGGTTGCGACGATGGTACTGGGCGTTGTCTTTGTCTGGATGATGGTGCGTGTGTATAACACCATCGACACCGTACCGACCTGGTACAGTGTGTGGACTCCGGTAGGCTTCTTCCTGACGCTGTTAATGGGCGGTCCGTTATTGGGTTATCTGCTGCTGCGCCTGGCGGGTGTGGACGGATGGGCAATGCGGTTGTTACCGGTTATTTCTGTACTGGCGCTGGTTGTCAGTGCCATGATGTCGGTGATGCAGGGCGCTGAACTGGCGACGATCCATAGCTCAATTCAGCAGGCATCTGCGCTGGTGCCGGATTACGGTTCATTAATGGCCTGGCGTATTGTGCTGCTGGCTGTGGCGTTATGCTGCTGGATCCTGCCGCAGCTCAAAGGGTATCAACCCGCAGTACCGCTGCTGTCAGTCGCGTTTCTCCTGCTGTTGGTGGGGGAGTTGATTGGTCGTGGCGTGTTCTACGGTTTGCATATGACGGTCGGTATGGCGGTCGCGAGCTAAGCGTAGAGAGTGTCAATCATCTGAACCGGGGCTTTTGCCCCGGTTTTTCTTTTTTAACAGCAAGGAGTCTAACGAACGAAAAATAGGGCATTTTCAATCATGAAATTTTTCGACTGAACGAAACGGGACAATTTTGTCTTAGATCAATTAAAACAATAACCTGGGATTTATCACTTTCCATTCATTCATGTTAAGAATCAGTATTTCAAATCGATAGCCCAGAAACCCCGCCACGCCGCTGATTTCGCCGATTGACAATGTTTTTGCCGGTGGCATGATGCGCATGAAATTTGAACTTCCTCACGGTTTTTATCCATGTCCACCTATACCCGGCCTGTCATGCTGTTGCTGTGTGGCTTGCTTTTATTGACTCTGGCGATAGCGGTATTAAACACGCTCGTTCCGCTATGGCTCGCCCAGGAAGAACTGCCGACCTGGCAGGTCGGCATTGTCAGTTCGTCCTACTTTACCGGGAACCTGGTCGGGACATTACTCACAGGGTATTTAATTAAACGCCTTGGGTTTAATCGCAGCTATTACATTGCGTCGCTGATTTTTGCCGTCGGCTGCGTAGGGCTGGGCGTGATGGTGGGATTCTGGAGCTGGATGACCTGGCGCTTTATCGCGGGCGTCGGTTGCGCCATGATTTGGGTCGTTGTCGAAAGCGCGCTGATGTGTAGCGGCACGTCGCGAAACCGTGGCCGGTTGCTTGCTGCCTATATGATGGTCTATTACGTGGGGACATTTCTTGGCCAGGTGCTGGTCAGTAAAGTGCCGACGGATCTGATGAACGTGCTGCCCTGGGTAACCGGAATGATTCTGGCTGGGATTTTACCGCTGCTCTTTACCCGTATTCTGAATCAGCAGTCTGAAGACCAAAGCACGACGCCGATTGTCTCTATGCTTAAGCTGCGCCAGGCGCGGTTGGGCGTGAATGGCTGCATTATTTCCGGAATTGTGCTGGGTTCTCTGTACGGTCTGATGCCGCTTTATCTGAAGCACCAGGGGATCAGCAACGCCAGTATCGGTTTCTGGATGGCGGTATTAGTGAGTGCCGGTATTCTGGGGCAATGGCCGATTGGCCGTCTGGCCGACAAGTTTGGTCGACTGCTGGTTTTACGTGTCCAGGTCTTTGTGGTGATCCTCGGCAGTCTTGCCATGATGATGCAGGCTGCAATGGCGCCAGCGCTGTTTATTCTGGGTGCAGCCGGTTTTACGCTTTACCCGGTGGCGATGGCATGGGCCTGTGAAAAGGTCGGACAGCACCAACTTGTGGCGATGAATCAGGCGTTATTGCTGAGCTATACCGTTGGTAGCCTGCTTGGCCCCTCATTTACGGCGATGCTGATGCAAAATTATTCAGATAATCTGCTGTTTATTATGATTGCCAGCGTATCGTTTATTTATCTGTTGATGTTACTGCGCAAGGCTGGCGAGCATCCAACCCCCGTGGCGCATGCCTGATGTAAAAAAGCCTGTTCACAACAGGCTTTTTTTATGCCGTCATATCTAAGAGTTTTACGTATTGTTTACTTCCTGAGAGAAACGATAATTCAATCAGGCATCTCTTTTAAAAGGCTGCAATCATGTCAACACGTCGTTTCCTCACTACCGCGTTGGCGGTGGTGTTGTCTTTAACATTCGCTTCTGCTCCGGTTATCGCCGATCCTGGCAATGGTAATGGGAATAGCGGCGGTAAAAGCAATAGCGGCAACCATGGTAATGGAAATTCCGGTAACCATGGAAATAAACAAAATCATGAGAATAAGTCAAAGGCGGATAAAAAGAACGTCGATGATGATGTCTCTATTCGGATTAATTACGATCGCGCACGGTCGTTGGCACTCAATTACGGTTTAACCGGATATAAAGCGCTTCCCCCCGGCATTGCCAAAAACTACGCCCGTGGTAAGCCTCTGCCGCCGGGGATAGCAAAGAAAATGGTGCCTTCTTCAATGCTGGGGCAATTACCGTCTTATCCGGGTTATGAATGGCGCATTGTCGGTGAGGATCTGGTGTTAATTGCACTGAGTACCGCGATTGTCACCTCCGTGATAAACGGCGTCTTTAAGTAAGCCTAAAAGCTGCATTACGATGGGCCATGGCAATACAGCATGACCGTACGTATTTATTTGCTCGAGGCACTTTTCCTGACACCAGGTTTGTTTTTCAGCCTGTAATCTACAACCTGCTGTGGCGCTGAAGGGACAGCAGGTATGTTTCGCCGAAATAGCCGGTGCGATGATGGTTGCGGATGAATTACTTCATGCGCTGAAGGAACTGGATGAGCGCTATGCGGAATGCAGCAAAGCGCATAAGAAGCGTATTTTTCAGTCGAGCACGCGGCAAATACGCTGTCGGAAAATTTTATGTCGTGAAGATCTTACTCCAGCGGTGCCAGCGTTTGTGGGACGGTATACTGTTTCCCGTCATAGTGCAGGGTCCAGGTGGCCTTACCAGGTGTATCTTTCGCAGTACATTCACCATTAGCATCAATAAAGGCTGTGGATGCCACACTTTTTTCGCTGACACGGATATCGGCGTAACCCTTATGGGAAGAGGGGGCGATAGCAAGAGTACGTTTGATATCGTTAAACTCTCCAGCACAGTTTCCGTCCCATTCGCCGCTGTTAGCCGTCAGCGCGATCCCCTTTAATACCAGGCGTAGTTGGTCATTTTCAATGACGTACAACGACAGCGCATCTTCACCAATCGGATTAACACGCGAGCTGCCGCTACGGGTGATGTGCAGACCAAAGGCGGTTTGGCCGGGAGCCACTTTCCAGCGTGCGGTATCAAGGGCGATACCCGTAATGCGGATAGCATCATCACTCATCCGCTCTGGCAGGAGTAATCGTTGTTTAACCTCCAGGGTGACGGAGTTGAGTACCAGCAACTCCAGATCGCCATTGTGTCCATAGTCGATTTTCTCCTGGGACATCAGGGGTACAGCCGCAAGTGTCAATTCAGGCTGGGCAGGCCAGACGCGACAAATTGCGCTTTGTGGTGAGTTGCCCGTGATATCGATAACCTGATTACCTGGAGTGATCATCATACCTTCCGCTGCCGGTTTCGCATCTGGCCACACGTGCTGCACAATGGCATTAATATCGCAACGAGTGGCGGCGTTCAGGCCCTGGCTGGATAGCAGTAAAATCCCTGAAATAAGTAAGCGCATAATTATCTCCTTTAACGGCCTGACAGATAGACGCTGGCTGCAACCTGATCGCTGTCGGTTAAATCAACGATTATCGGTATAGGCTCAGGACGACTCTTTTGGCTAATTATGGGAAGGGGGAAACGCTCAGTTGCGTCGGTGCAGATTTGATTATTCGCAACTTTATAAATATTGCCTATTCGGGTGCCAAGCGGCGCTGAGCGTAGTGCGTCGATATCGCTTTGGCTGTAGGGATTGCATTCATTACAGCGTGCAAAGGTATTATCGTAGAAGAACGCGACGGTTTCTTCAGTATTGTCATCGTTATACAAATAACGAAGCTCCGGCCCGGGTTGATCCCGGGCCGGAGCTTCGTGGCGTGTAAACAGAAGCGCGAACATTCCATATCGCAAAACGCCATCCATGCTTTGCTTCCTTAATACATTAATATCAATACATCACTTTATGACCATACTGCTCGAGAATGCCTTTTACGCGGTCCATGGTCTCTTTCTTCGGTGGATGAACACCATCAAGTTTGTACTCTTCACCCATCGCCACCCATTTGTGTTTACCCAACTCGTGATACGGCAGCAGCTCAATTTTCTCGACGTTGCCCATATCACGGGTAAACTCGCCCAGGCGATGTGCAGAGTCATCATCATCTGACCAACCCGGTACGACGACGTAGCGGATCCACACGTTAATATTTTTCGTGGACAGGTAGCGGGCGAATTCCAGCGTGCGATGGTTAGAGACGCCTACCAGGTTCTGGTGGATCTCGTCATTCATTTGCTTCAGGTCAAGCATGACCAGGTCAGTCACTTCCAGCAGCTCATCGATCACCGGATCGTAACGACGGACAAAACCGTTTGTGTCGAGGCAGGTGTGAATGCCCTCTTTTCTACAGGCGCGGAACCAGTCGCGAACGAACTCCGCCTGCAGAATAGCCTCACCGCCGGATGCGGTAACGCCGCCGCCGGAGGCGTTCATAAAGTGACGATAGGTGACGACTTCTTTCATCAACTCTTCAACAGTCACTTCTTTACCGCCGTGCGTATCCCACGTATCACGGTTATGGCAGTACAGGCAGCGCATCAGGCAGCCCTGGAAAAAGGTAATAAAACGGATACCTGGGCCGTCAACGGTGCCACAGGATTCAAAGGAGTGAATGCGACCAATAACTGACATTGCGGTGTTTCTCCAGATGTGGCCCATCCGGGGCCGTGTGAGTGCACAGTTGTTCACTGTGTCGAGTCTGTTTTGGCAGTCATCCATTGAGTATAGATAGCTGACGAAACAGGCTGCGGGTAGGGGGACTACCTGTTAAAAAGGCCCCACTTACGTGGAGCCTTTATTGTACGCTTTTTCAGTCAGACAGGGAATTACATGGTCTGAGTGAAGGTACGGGTAATAACGTCCTGCTGCTGTTCTTTAGTCAGGGAGTTAAAACGTACTGCGTAGCCAGATACACGGATGGTCAGCTGCGGATATTTTTCCGGGTGTTCCATCGCGTCCAGCAGCATTTCACGGTTCATGACGTTCACGTTCAGGTGCTGACCGCCTTCAATGGAAGACTCGTGATGGAAGTAACCATCCATCAGGCCTGCCAGGTTGGTCTTACGAACTTCGTCGTCTTTACCCAGTGCGTTCGGAACGATAGAGAAGGTGTAAGAGATACCATCTTTAGCGTAAGCAAACGGCAGTTTTGCAACGGAGGTCAGAGAGGCAACAGCACCTTTCTGGTCACGGCCGTGCATTGGGTTAGCACCCGGTCCGAACGGCGCGCCAGCACGACGACCATCTGGGGTGTTACCGGTTTTCTTACCATACACAACGTTAGAGGTGATGGTCAGAACAGACTGAGTCGGGATAGCGTTACGGTAAGTATTCAGTTTCTGAATTTTCTTCATGAAACGTTCTACCAGGTCAACCGCCATGTCATCAACACGAGAGTCGTTGTTACCAAACTGCGGGTATTCGCCTTCGATTTCGAAGTCAACAGCCAGACCGTCTTCGTCACGAATCGGTTTAACTTTCGCATATTTGATTGCAGACAGGGAGTCAGCAGCAACGGACAGACCAGCGATACCACACGCCATGGTGCGGATAACGTCACGGTCGTGCAGCGCCATCAGAGAGGCTTCGTAGCTGTACTTGTCGTGCATGTAGTGGATAACGTTCAGCGCGGTGACATACTGCTTAGCCAGCCAGTCCATGAAGTGATCCATGCGGTCCATCACTTCGTCGAAGTTCAGAACATCGCCTTTGATCGGTTCAGATTTCGGACCAACCTGGATTTTCAGTTTTTCATCAACGCCGCCGTTGATTGCGTACAGCATGGTTTTCGCCAGGTTTGCACGCGCACCGAAGAACTGCATTTGTTTACCAACAACCATCGGGCTTACGCAGCAAGCGATAGCGTAATCGTCGTTGTTGAAGTCCGGACGCATCAGGTCATCGTTCTCGTACTGCAGAGAAGAGGTGTCGATGGACACTTTAGCGGCGAATTTCTTGAAGTTCAGAGGCAGTTTTTCAGACCACAGAACGGTGATGTTCGGCTCCGGAGAAGGACCCATGGTGTACAGGGTGTTCAGGAAGCGGAAGCTGTTTTTGGTTACCAGAGTACGGCCGTCAACGCCCATACCACCGATAGATTCAGTTGCCCAAATCGGGTCACCAGAGAACAGTTCATCATATTCAGGAGTACGCAGGAAACGAACCATACGCAGTTTCATGACCAGGTGGTCAATCATTTCCTGAGCGTCAAGCTCTGTGATTTTGCCTGCTTTGATATCACGTTCGATGTAAGCATCCAGGAAGGTGGATACGCGACCGAAGGACATTGCTGCACCGTTCTGAGACTTAACAGCGGCCAGGTAGCCGAAGTAGGTCCACTGGATAGCTTCCTGAGCGTTGGTAGCCGGACCAGAGATATCGCAACCGTATTTAGCTGCCATTTCTTTGATCTGACCCAGCGCGCGGTGCTGTTCAGCGATTTCTTCACGCAGACGGATAGTTGCTTCCAGGTTTACGCCGTTTTCCAGATCGGACTGCAGAGAGACGAACTGAGCGTATTTGTCTTTCATCAGGTAGTCGATACCGTACAGCGCAACGCGACGGTAGTCACCGATGATACGGCCACGGCCATACGCATCTGGCAGACCAGTCAGAACGCCAGACTTACGGCAGTTCAGAATGTCTTTGGTGTAAACATCGAATACGCCCTGGTTGTGGGTTTTGCGGTATTCGGTGAAGATTTTTTTCAGCATCGGGTCCAGTTCGCGATCGTACGCTTTGCAGGAACCTTCAACCATTTTGATGCCGCCAAACGGGATAATCGCACGTTTCAGCGGAGCTTCAGTCTGCAGACCAACAATTTTCTCGAGCGCTTTGTTGATGTAACCCGCGTCGTGAGAAGTGATGGTGGATGCAACGGAGGTGTCAAAGTCAACAGGCGCGTGAGTGCGGTTTTCCTGTTTAACGCCTTCCATCACGCTGTCCCACAGAGCTGTGGTCGCATCGGTCGCGCCAGCCAGGAAGGACTCGTCACCCTCATACGGAGTGTAGTTTTTCTGAATGAAGTCACGGACGTTTACTTCATTCTGCCAGTCACCTTTGGTAAAACCTTCCCAGGCTGTGGCTAACTTTTCATTAAGCTCGGACATGTAACACCTACCTTCTTAAGTGGATTTTTTATTTACTGCGTATAACAAACATCAAAGGACTAATGATGGTCGTTGCCACGCAGGTAAATGACCCAGTATGTCAACCCGACCAACAAACCGCCGCCGATAATGTTACCGATCGTAACCGGAATCAGGTTATCGGTGATGAAATTCATCACGGTCAGGTGAGTAAAATTCTCCGGAGCGGAACCGACAGCGGCCCAAAATTCCGGTGTTGCGAAGTCGCGGATTACAATACCCAAAGGGATCATAAACATGTTTGCGATACTGTGCTCAAAACCGCTGGCCACAAACATGGCGACCGGTAATACCATGATGAACGCTTTGTCCATCAGGCTGCGACCCGAGTAGCTCATCCACACGGCCAGGCAAACCATCAGGTTAGCAAGAATACCGAGGCAGACAGCTTCAACAAAAGTATGGTGCATTTTATGGTCAGCAGTTTGCAGAACGTTGAGTCCCCATGCGCCATTGGCGGTCATATACTCGCCAGATAGCCACATAAGTAATACGAACAGCAAGGCGCCGATCAGGTTGCCAACATAAACGTTAAGCCAGTTTTTTGCCAGTTGACCCCAGGTGATACGGCCGCTGGCCTTGGCGACGACGATCAGTACGGTTGACGTAAAGAGGTCTGCGCCGCAGATAACACAAAGAATCAGCCCCAGAGAGAAGCAGATACCCCCCACCAGTTTAGCCATACCGAACGGCATCGTTCCGGTACCGGTTGTGGCGGTAATATAGAAAACAAAGGCGATTGAGATGAATACACCGGCAGTAATCGCCAGATAGAAAGTCTTCAGCGGATGTTTCGTTGCTTTATAGACACCTGCTTCTTCGGCCACTTTGGCCATTGCAGCAGGGAGTAATAGATCAAAAGGGTTGTCAGCTTTCACACTAACTCTCTCTTTATTAAGTCGGCGACGAGATACTAACAAAGCATTATAGATGAGAATTTGATATAGATCATATCTCACCTGGCTTATAGGCCTTCAAGTCGCATGGTTTTTGCACGATTGCGATGTAATTAATTGATTTATAAAATAAAAATAAATTTTAAAAGTTATAATGTGAGTTGAATTTTTTCTCTGGACCTCTGGAAATGCAGTTAATTAAAATGGAGTAATTGACATATATAGCAACACTTACGCATTATTTTATGTAATATCAACTACCAATATTTAACCTTGTCATTACATTTATTTTTGGTTAGGCAAAAATAAGTAAAACGGGGCACTAAAAGCGCCCCGTAATATAGCTCAACCGAGTGTTCAAGCCTACTTAGAGTATGCTATTCGGTTTTATTTTGACCACCAGAGGGCTTTTGCACGTTGCAGCTTCTCATAGGCCTTCAACAGAGACTGGTGCGATGGGAAAGCCAGTAAGTCGCCGTCAACCGCCTGTAACCCATAAAACGCCGATTCGCCGCTCAATGCCGCGCTTGCCGCTTCAACGGCTTCTGCGCCATACATGCGAATAAAGGCATTCAGATATTGCAGAGGTTCACGATCTTCTTCCTGCGCCAGCAGCAGTAATGTCTGTAGGCAACGGTAGTAGTTCGCACGTTCAGCGCTGAAGACAGAGGCGTTAAACTCCATCGTCCACTCAGTCCAGATCAGCGCCTGCTCAAGGTCGCCGCCTGCCAACGCCAGCATTGCTTTTAGCTCGCCAATACGCAGCGTAGACCAACCGTTATCTGGCCCGGTTGCAAGTCCCAGCAGTTCGCGTACGCGGGTAAAGTCGTCAAAACCTTCTTCATCGAGTTGTTCGATAAGATTCAGGTAAGCTTCTTTTTCCCACTCGCTGCCTGGCAGAGCAATGATCGTTTCGCGCAGATGGCTACCCATGCTGTTGTTGGCTAACCACAGATCTTCGGCCGGGTAGATGTCAGACATGCCCGGCACAATGATACGGCAGGCATAAACACCCAGGTGCTCATAATCGGCGATGTACACTTCTTTATCTTCAGCATTGAAGATAGCCATCAGGGTAGCGAATTCTTCTTCCGTGGTGCCGGAGAAATTCCAGTCAACGAAGGGATAATCGGCATTCTGCTTAAACAGATCCCAGGAGATCAGACCGCTGGAATCGATGAAGTGAGTTTCGAGGTTGGTGTGTTCAGCCACTTCTTCATCATCAAAAGTTGGCGGAGTGAACACATCAAGATCTTTCAGACCGCGACCCTGCAACAGTTCGGTGACCGTGCGCTCCAGCGCCACGCCGAAGTCCGGGTGCGCACCGAAGGAGGCGAAGCAGGTGCCGTTGGCTGGGTTGAACAGAACCACGCAGATAACCGGATACTGGCCGCCCAATGAACCGTCATAAGCGAAAATCGGGAAACCTTCGGCTTCCAGCTTCGCGATGGATTCGACTACCGCCGGATAACGCGCCAGCACATCGGCTGGGATTTCCGGCAGGCTGATGCTTTCCGCGATAATGCGATTCTTCACATAACGTTCAAAAACTTCAGACAGCCCCTGAACGCGCGCTTCATTCGGTGTGTTACCGGCGGACATCCCGTTAGAGACATACAGGTTGCCGATAATATTCATCGGAATATACACGGTCTTGTTATCAGACTGGCGGGTAAACGGCAGACCGCAGACGCCGCGCTCTTCGTTACCGGACTGCAGGTCAATCAGCATGCTTCCGGTCAGTTCGTTATCCGGATCGTAAAACGCACGCAGACGCGCATCCAGCAGACCTTCAGGAACGTCGTCGTCTTCGGTTAACGGGAACCATTTTTCGTTCGGGTAATGTACGAACGGACCGTTGGCGATGGTGTCGCCGAGCCAGAAATCAGCAAAGAAATAGTTCGTGGACAGACGCTCAAAATATTCGCCCAGCGCGGAGGCCAGTGCCGCTTTTTTGGTTGCGCCTTTACCGTTGGTGAAGCACAGCGCGCACTCTTTGTCGCGAATGTGCACAGACCAGACGTTTGGCACCGGATTCAGCCAGGAGGCCTCTTCAATATGGAAACCAAGGTCGAGCAGTTTTTGCTGGAAGCGAGCGATGGAATCTTCCAGAGCAGCGTCTTTGCCAGGGATAAATGTTTGCGTCATGAAAATCACTTTTGTCGTACGGAAAGCGCGCAATGATACGGGTTTTCCAGGCATGGCGCTATCGCCACCGGGCCTTCGGCGTAAATAAAAGTATTGACTATGCTTTTACAAAACTCACCCGCGCAAGGGCATAAAAATGAAGGCGTTTGATTGGCAACGTATGGCGCTGGATAACGTGCCGCTGGAGTTTCTGGGGGAAGTTGCGCTGCGAAGCTTCTATACCTTTGTTCTGGTGTTTCTTTTTCTGAAGATGACCGGACGCCGTGGCGTACGGCAGATGTCGCTCTTTGAAGTGTTGATCATTTTGACCCTGGGGTCGGCCGCCGGAGATGTCGCGTTTTATGATGATGTTCCGCTGCTCCCGGTGCTGGTCGTTTTTCTCTCGCTGGCCTTGCTTTATCGGTTGGTCATGTGGCTGATGGCGCACAGTGAGAAACTGGAAGATATGCTGGAAGGCAAACCCGTGGTGATCATTGAGGACGGTGAACTGGCCTGGTCGAAGCTCGGGCGGGCGAATATGACCGAGTTTGAGTTCTTTATGGAGTTGCGTCTAAATGGTGTTGAACAACTGGGGCAGGTGAAACTCGCTATCCTCGAAATCAATGGGCAAATTAGCGTCTATTTTTTTGCCGACGAAGAGGTGAAGTCTGGACTCAGCATTTTGCCTAAACAGTGTACGCAGCGATTTAAAGTTGTTCCCGAGGCGGGGGACTACGCCTGTGTGCGTTGCAGCGAAGTGGTAGCGATGAAAGCTGGCGATCATCAATTATGTCCACGCTGTGCAAATCCAGAATGGTCGAGGGCCAGTCAGGCAAAACGGATCGTCTGACAGCAAAAATATCGGTTTTAACCCGACAAACCGACAGATTCTGTTGTGTGATACAACGCGCATTTTTGCGCCGGTCAGTTTTACCCATTGCGGCGCGTGTCACTGAATGATAAAACCGATATCCACAGCAATAACATATATCCAATGTCTGTCGTTCTGCTGTTCGCAACTGACGGGATGTTGAGTTGAAAACAATACAACGTGGTGAGGGGAAATGGCTCAGGTCTTCAATTTTAGTTCAGGTCCGGCAATGCTACCGGCAGACGTGCTTAAACTGGCGCAACAGGATCTCTGTGACTGGCAGGGTCTTGGCACATCGGTAATGGAAATTAGCCACCGCGGCAAAGAGTTCATCCAGGTCGCAGAGGAAGCAGAGAAAGATTTTCGCGATCTCCTCAGCATCCCCTCTAACTACAAAGTCTTGTTCTGCCATGGCGGTGGCCGTGGTCAGTTTGCCGCTGTTCCGCTCAATATTCTGGGCGATAAAACAACGGCGGATTATGTTGACGCCGGATATTGGGCTGCCAGCGCCATTAAAGAAGCCAAAAAATACTGCGCCCCCAATGTGATTGACGCCAAAGTCACCGTTGACGGTCTGCGTGCGGTTAAGCCAATGAGCGAATGGCAGTTGTCCGATAACGCCGCCTATTTGCACTACTGCCCGAACGAAACCATCGACGGTATCGCGATCAATGAAACGCCGAATTTTGCGTCTGATGTGGTCGTAACCGCCGATTTCTCTTCGACAATTCTCTCTACACCGCTGGATATTTCCCGTTACGGGGTGATTTATGCCGGTGCGCAGAAAAATATCGGTCCTGCGGGTCTGACGATTGTGATCGTTCGTGAAGATTTACTGGGCAAAGCGCATACATCCTGCCCGTCTATCCTTGATTACAGCGTGCTGAACGAGAACGACTCCATGTTCAACACACCGCCGACATTCGCCTGGTATCTTTCTGGCCTGGTCTTCAAATGGCTGAAAGAGCAGGGCGGTGTGGCCGCGATGGATAAAATCAATCAACAAAAGGCCGAACTGCTGTATGGCGTGATTGATAACAGTGATTTCTATCGTAACGATGTGGCGAAATCTAACCGCTCCCGCATGAACGTACCGTTCCAGTTGGCTGATAGCGCGCTGGATAAACTCTTCCTGGAGGAGTCATTTGCAGCAGGTTTACATGCGCTGAAAGGCCACCGAGTGGTGGGGGGAATGCGCGCCTCTATCTATAACGCCATGCCGCTTGAAGGCGTTAAAGCGCTGACCGATTTCATGATCGATTTCGAGCGTCGTCGCGGTTAATTGGCGGTACTTTTTCATCCCCACAGCTTGCCTGTGGGGTTTTTATTTCTGTTTTTGAGAGTTGAGTTTCATGGAATCCCTGACGTTACAACCCATCGCGCGGGTCGATGGCACCATTAATCTGCCTGGTTCCAAAAGTGTGTCAAACCGCGCTTTGTTACTGGCGGCGTTAGCACGCGGCACCACTGTTCTGACTAACCTGCTGGACAGCGATGACGTTCGCCATATGCTCAATGCGCTAAGTGCGCTGGGGATTGATTACACCCTGTCTGCCGATCGTACCCGCTGTGAGCTCAACGGCAACAGTGGCGCGTTACAGGCTGAAGGTTCGCTGGAACTGTTTCTCGGTAATGCGGGAACCGCCATGCGCCCACTGGCGGCAGCATTGTGCCTGGGAACGAACGATATCGTGCTGACGGGTGAACCGCGCATGAAAGAACGTCCAATTGGACACCTTGTGGATGCCTTGCGTCAGGGCGGGGCGAATATTGAGTATCTGGAGCAGGAAAACTATCCGCCGTTACGTCTTCGCGGTGGATTTACCGGTGGGCAGGTTGAGGTTGACGGCAGTGTTTCCAGCCAGTTTCTCACCGCATTGTTGATGACCGCGCCGCTGGCGCCGCAAGATTCGACGATTGTTATCAAGGGTGAACTGGTTTCTAAACCGTATATCGATATCACGCTGAATCTGATGAAAACGTTTGGCGTTGAGATTGAGAACCAGAATTACCAGCGTTTTGTCGTCAAGGGAGGGCAGCAGTATCTGTCTCCGGGCGCGTATCTTGTCGAAGGCGATGCTTCTTCCGCATCGTATTTCCTCGCGGCAGGCGCCATTAAAGGTGGAACGGTGAAGGTAACCGGTATTGGCCGTAACAGTATGCAGGGCGATATTCGTTTTGCCGATGTGCTAGAAAAAATGGGCGCGACGGTAACCTGGGGTGACGATTTTATTGCCTGCACGCGGGGTGAATTAAATGCCATTGATATGGATATGAACCATATCCCGGATGCAGCAATGACCATTGCAACAGCGGCATTGTTTGCGAAAGGCACGACGACGCTGCGTAATATCTATAACTGGCGTGTGAAAGAAACCGATCGCTTATTTGCAATGGCGACCGAGCTGCGTAAAGTGGGCGCTGAAGTGGAAGAAGGGCACGATTTCATTCGCATCACACCGCCGGCTCAATTACAGTTCGCCGAGATTGGCACGTACAACGACCACCGCATGGCGATGTGCTTCTCGCTGGTGGCGTTATCCGACACGCCGGTAACGATTCTTGATCCTAAATGTACCGCCAAAACCTTCCCGGATTATTTCGAACAACTGACGCGAATTAGTACGCTTGCGTAATCATAAATAATGAGTGATGAACGCCGACCTTGAGTCGGCGTTTTTTTTCGGACTTTTTAGCCGTTCGCAACAATGTTAATCTCCGTGTGCTTTTATAACTCATTAATATTTATATAAATTATGTTTAATCAACGGATGATTCACATGAAAAATGTAAAATTACTGCTGGCACTGGCCGTTTCCGCCGCGCTGCTGAGTGGCTGTCAGAATACACACGGTATCGACACCAATATGGCGGTAAGTTCAGGGTTGTCTGCTTACAAAGCAGCGACGCTGACGGATGCCGATGCTAAAGCGATGGCGAACCAGGGTTGTCAGGAACTGGATAGCCAAAATCAAATGGCCAGTTCGTCCAGCAAATACAGCAAACGCTTAGCCAAAATCGCCAAAGCGCTGGGTAATAACATCAACGGTACACCGGTAAATTATAAGGTATACATGACCAGTGATGTTAACGCCTGGGCGATGGCAAACGGCTGCGTACGTGTCTATAGCGGCCTGATGGACATGATGAACGACAATGAAATCGAAGGCGTTCTGGGCCACGAACTGGGTCACGTCGCGTTGGGGCATTCGCTGGCAGAAATGAAAGCATCTTACGCTATCGTTGCCGCACGCGACGCTATCTCCGCCACCAGCGGCGTAGCGGCTCAGCTTTCTCAATCTCAGCTTGGCGATATTGCTGCCGGGGCAATCAATGCCAAATACTCGCGTGATAAAGAGTCAGAAGCGGATGATTTCTCTTACGATCTGATGAAAAAACGCGGTATCAGCACGCAAGGGTTAGTCGGCAGCTTTGATAAGCTGGCAACCATGGATTCGGGTCATGCTAAATCGATGTTCGATTCCCACCCGCCATCAACCGAACGTGCGCAACATATCCGCGAACGTATCGCTGCGGATAAAAAGTAAAAGTTTGTCATGTTCCGGGCTGATACCCTCTCAGCCCGCTATAATTGCGTAATTATTCTGCATTCCATCTCCTGTTGCCCGTAATTTGCAAGCAATACTCACTTTCCGTCGTACAGACGCGTATAATGCGCGGCGTTCACGTTAACGGTATGCCTTTAAGGAGATAAAGATGACAGCAATTGCCCCGGTAATTACCATTGATGGCCCAAGCGGTGCAGGTAAAGGCACCTTGTGCAAAGCAATGGCGGAAGCATTGCAGTGGCATCTGTTGGACTCTGGTGCGATTTATCGTGTACTGGCGTTGGCTGCGTTACATCATCATGTCGATGTAACCTCTGAAGACGCGCTGGTACCGCTGGCATCTCATCTGGATGTCCGTTTTGTCTCAACGAACGGCACTCTGGAAGTGATTCTGGAAGGGGAAGATGTAAGTGGCGAAATACGGACTCAGGACGTCGCCAATGCCGCCTCTCAAGTGGCGGCTTTTCCACGCGTTCGCGAAGCGTTGCTACGCCGTCAGCGCGCGTTCCGTGATGCGCCTGGTTTGATCGCTGACGGACGAGATATGGGCACGGTGGTATTCCCTGATGCGCCTGTAAAAATTTTCCTTGACGCCTCTTCTGAAGAACGTGCTCATCGCCGTATGCTTCAGTTGCAGGAGAAGGGCTTTAGTGTTAACTTTGATCGCCTTTTGGCCGAGATCAAAGAACGCGACGATCGCGATCGTAATCGTGCTGTAGCGCCGCTGGTTCCCGCTGCTGATGCTTTAGTTTTGGATTCTACCCGATTAAGCATTGAGCAAGTGATTGAAAAAGCGTTACAATACGCGCGCCAAAAACTGGCACTCGCTTAAACGCGACCGAATTTGCAGTACCCCCGTTGCAATGGAATGACAGCGGGTATGTTAAACAACCCCATCCGGCATGGAGCCAGGTGGACGTTAAATATGAAACCTGAAGATTAAACATGACTGAATCTTTTGCTCAACTATTTGAAGAATCCTTAAAAACAATCGAAACCCGTCCGGGTTCCATCGTTCGTGGTGTTGTTGTTGCTATCGACAAAGATATCGTACTGGTTGACGCCGGTCTGAAATCTGAGTCTGCCATTCCGGCAGAGCAGTTCAAAAACGCCCAGGGCGAGCTGGAAATCCAGGTTGGTGACGAAGTTGACGTTGCACTGGATGCAGTAGAAGACGGCTTCGGTGAAACTCTGCTGTCCCGTGAGAAAGCTAAACGTCACGAAGCTTGGATCACGCTGGAAAAAGCTTACGAAGAAGCTGAAACTGTAGTCGGTGTTATCAACGGCAAAGTTAAAGGTGGCTTCACTGTTGAGCTGAACGGTATTCGCGCGTTCCTGCCAGGTTCTCTGGTAGACGTTCGTCCGGTTCGCGACACGCTGCACCTGGAAGGCAAAGAGCTTGAGTTCAAAGTAATCAAGCTGGACCAGAAGCGTAACAACGTTGTTGTTTCTCGTCGTGCCGTTATCGAATCCGAGAACAGCGCAGAACGCGATCAGCTGCTGGAAAACCTGCAGGAAGGCATGGAAGTTAAAGGTATCGTTAAGAACCTCACTGACTACGGTGCATTCGTTGATCTGGGTGGTGTTGACGGCCTGCTGCACATCACTGACATGGCATGGAAACGCGTTAAGCATCCGAGCGAAATCGTAAACGTGGGCGACGAAATCACTGTTAAAGTGCTGAAGTTCGACCGCGAGCGTACCCGTGTATCTCTGGGCCTGAAACAACTGGGCGAAGATCCGTGGGTAGCTATCGCTAAGCGTTATCCGGAAGGTACCAAACTGACTGGTCGCGTGACCAACCTGACCGACTACGGCTGCTTCGTTGAAATCGAAGAAGGCGTTGAAGGCCTGGTTCACGTTTCCGAAATGGATTGGACCAACAAAAACATCCACCCGTCCAAAGTTGTTAACGTTGGCGATGTAGTGGAAGTTATGGTTCTGGATATCGACGAAGAACGTCGTCGTATCTCCCTGGGTCTGAAGCAGTGCAAAAACAACCCATGGCAGCAGTTCGCGGAAACCCACAACAAGGGCGACCGTGTTGAAGGTAAAATCAAGTCTATCACTGACTTCGGTATCTTCATCGGCCTGGACGGCGGCATCGACGGCCTGGTTCACCTGTCTGACATCTCCTGGAACGTTGCAGGCGAAGAAGCAGTTCGTGAATACAAAAAAGGCGACGAAATCGCAGCAGTTGTTCTGCAGGTTGACGCAGAACGTGAGCGTATCTCTCTGGGCGTTAAACAGCTCGCAGAAGATCCGTTCAACAACTGGGTTGCACTGAACAAGAAAGGCGCAATCGTAAACGGTAAAGTCACTGCAGTTGACGCTAAAGGCGCAACCGTAGAACTGGCTGACGGCGTTGAAGGTTACCTGCGCGCTTCTGAAGCTTCCCGTGACCGCGTTGAAGATGCAACTCTGGTTCTGAGCGTTGGCGACGATGTTGAAGCTAAATTCACCGGCGTTGATCGTAAAAACCGTGCAATCAGCCTGTCTGTTCGTGCGAAAGACGAAGCTGATGAGAAAGATGCAATCGCAACTGTTAACAAACAGGAAGATGCAAACTTCTCCAACAACGCAATGGCTGAAGCTTTCAAAGCAGCTAAAGGCGAGTAATTCTCTGAAACTTCGGGGTGTTTCATCCTGAAGTATCACGAGTTTACTTGACAGATTGCGGGATTCGTCCTGTAATCAAGCACTAAGGGCGGCTACGGCCGCCCTTAATCAATGCAGCGACAGTAACAGCTAATTTTGCCTTTAAGGAACCGGAGGAATCATGACCAAGTCAGAATTGATTGAAAGACTTGCAACCCAGCAATCTCACATTCCCGCGAAAGCGGTTGAAGATGCAGTGAAAGAGATGCTGGAGCATATGGCCTCGACTCTTGCGCAGGGCGAGCGTATTGAAATCCGCGGTTTCGGCAGTTTTTCTTTGCACTACCGCGCACCTCGTACCGGACGTAACCCGAAGACTGGCGACAAAGTGGATCTGGAAGGAAAATATGTTCCTCACTTTAAACCAGGTAAAGAACTGCGCGATCGCGCCAATATTTACGGTTAAGTTTTAACTTAAAACTTGAGCCAGAAAAAAGCACCGTAGAGGTGCTTTTTTCGTTTCTGGAACCCCGTCAAAGATGGGGAACTGGAATCCCCTTCGCATTTGTATTTGCGCGTTTCAGCCGCCATCCAAAAACAGCGGAATCCTTGCTGTAAGTTGTCAAACTGCCACCGGACAACCACACCACAAAACGGCACACTTTCTCTAACAGGGAGGTGCCTATGAAAATAACAACGGTGAGTGCGTGCGCATTGTCTGGCATTCTTCCTCTGTTGCTATTACCCGCATTACCGGATACGCCGTATCTCGCCGTCGTATTCCTTCTGGCGTGTGTATTCTGTTTTATTCCCCGGCGTTGGTCGCGTTATGTCACACTGACTGTGCTCTTCTTTCTGTGGGGGATCTTCGCCGCAAAACAGACTCTCTGGCCGGGCAATACATTGCCTGGTGCAACGCAACAGGCTGTTGTGCAAATAACCGCGACTGACCATATGACGACGCATTATGGGCAAGTTACGCATGTGCAGGGGCAGCGACTATTTCCTGCGGTGGGAATCGTTTTAAACGATCAGTATTTGCCAGGCGAAGTGTGCGCCGGGCAACAGTGGGCAATGACGCTAAAGATACGCGCGGTACATGGTCAACTGAATGACGGTGGGTTCGATAGCCAACGTTATGCGTTGGCCCAGCATCAACCTCTGACGGGACGTTTTTTGCAGGCAAGTGTCATCGACCCCCGGTGCAGCTTACGTGCTCGTTACTTGTCTTCTCTCACGGCTTCGCTGGAAAACTATCCCTGGCAGCAGGTTATCCTGGGGCTGGGCATGGGGGAGCGTCTGTCGGTGCCGCAGGAGGTGAAAGACCTCATGCGGGATACTGGCACAACACATCTGATGGCGATTTCCGGTCTGCACATTGCCTTTGCCGCGTTGCTCACGGGGGGAATTATTCGAGGTATGCAATTTGTGTTGCCAGCGGGGTGGATTCGCTGGCCGGTTCCCCTTGTGGGTGGAATCGGCAGCGCCCTGTTTTATGCCTGGCTTACGGGGTTGCAGCCACCCGCATTACGCACGGTTATTGCCTTGAGTGCATGGGGAATACTTAAATTAAGCGGACGGCAATGGAGTGGATGGGAGGTCTGGCTTTGTTGTCTGGCGGCGATTGTTATTGCCGATCCTGTTGCCATTTTGTCGCAGAGTTTGTGGCTGTCGGCATTGGCGGTTGCTGCACTTCTGTTTTGGTATCAATGGGGTCCTGCTCCAGCCTGTTCGGTATCACGCGTGGGGCGCTTGATATGGAGTCTTATCCATCTGCAGTTAGGCATTACGGTGTTGCTCTTACCTGTGCAAATTGCGATCTTTCATGGCCTGAGTGTGACCGCATTTCTGGCAAATCTGTTTGCTGTACCGCTGGTGACATTTATTTCTGTCCCGCTCATTCTGGCTGGCATGGTGGTGCACCTGACGGGACCACTCCTCATTGAAGAGGGATGTTGGTATCTGGCCGATCGTTCACTGGCACTCTTGTTTTGGCTGCTCAGCCATTTACCGGAAGGCTGGATCAGTATTGATAAGCGGTGGCAATGGTTGGCATTGTCTCCCTGGTTAATAATCATTGCCTGGCGGTTTGCTGTTTGGCGTACCTGGCCGGGGGTATGCCTGGCAGGAGCGATTTTAGTCAGTTGGCCCGTATGGCGTACAGAGCCCAAAGATGAATGGCAGGTTCACATGCTGGATGTCGGGCAGGGGTTGGCGATGGTCATTGCCCGCAATGGCAAGGCTATTCTCTATGATACCGGGCGAGCCTGGCCGGAGGGTGACAGCGGGCAGCAGTTGATCATTCCCTGGCTACGCTGGCACAACCTGAAACCCGAAGGCATTATTCTCAGCCACGAACATCTGGATCATCGTGGTGGATTGCACTCATTACAGAAAGCCTGGCCAACGCTTTGGATAAGAAGCTCGTTAGGATGGGAAGGGCATCAGCCCTGTTTTCGGGCAGAACAGTGGAAATGGCAAGGATTGACGTTTCGCGCGCACTGGCCGATCAAAGGTAATAAAGAAAATGGGAATAACCGTTCCTGTGTCGTCAAAGTCGATGACGGTAAATACAGTGTGCTGTTGACGGGGGATATTGAATCCGGCGCAGAACAAAAAATGCTAAGTCACTATTGGCAACATTTACAGGCGACATTTATTCAGGTTCCGCACCATGGTAGCAATACGTCTTCGTCGCTGGCGTTAATTCAACGTGTTGAGGGGCAGGGGGCGCTGGCCTCGGCATCGCGTTACAACGCCTGGCGATTGCCGTCACGGAAAGTCAGGCAGCGATACCGTCAGCAGGGATATCAATGGCTGGATACGCCGCATCAGGGGCAGATTTCGCTTATCTTTTCCTCGCAAGGTTGGCGAATACGCAGTCTGCGGGAGCAAATTTTACCTCGTTGGTATCATCAGTGGTTTGGCGTGTCAGAGGATAACGGGTAGAATATGCGGCTATTTCAACAAATGCTGGTTTTTTGAATGCATAACGATAAAGATCTCTCTACGTGGCAGACATTCCGCAGACTGTGGCCAACCATTGCGCCGTTCAAATTGGGCCTGATCGTGGCGGGTGTGGCGTTAATCCTCAACGCAGCGAGCGATACCTTCATGTTATCGCTCCTGAAGCCGTTACTGGATGAAGGTTTTGGTAAAACAGACCGTTCGGTGCTGCTTTGGATGCCATTGGTGGTGATTGGTCTGATGGTATTACGTGGCATCACCAGCTATGTCTCCAGCTACTGTCTTTCGTGGGTGTCAGGTAAGGTCGTGATGACAATACGTCGTCGCTTGTTCGGCCATATGATGGGGATGCCCGTCTCCTTTTTTGATAAGCAGTCGACAGGCACTTTGCTCTCGCGCATTACCTACGACTCAGAGCAGGTCGCATCTTCCTCTTCTGGGGCGCTGATCACCGTTGTGCGTGAAGGGGCCTCGATTATCGGTCTGTTTGTCTTGATGTTCTACTACAGCTGGCAACTGTCGATCATTCTGATCGTACTGGCGCCCGTTGTCTCAATTGCGATTCGCGTGGTTTCTAAGCGTTTTCGTAGCATCAGTAAAAACATGCAGAACACGATGGGGCAGGTCACGACCAGTGCTGAGCAGATGCTGAAAGGCCACAAAGAAGTGTTGATTTTTGGTGGTCAGGAAGTCGAAACCAAACGTTTTGACAAAGTCAGCAATAAAATGCGTATGCAGGGGATGAAGATGGTGTCGGCCTCTGCTATCTCTGACCCCATCATTCAGCTGATTGCGTCTTTGGCGTTGGCCTTTGTCCTGTATGCGGCCAGCTTCCCGAGCGTCATGGAAAACCTGACCGCAGGGACGATCACCGTTGTCTTCTCATCCATGATTGCCCTGATGCGCCCGCTGAAATCTCTGACCAACGTCAACGCACAGTTCCAGCGTGGGATGGCGGCATGCCAGACACTATTTGCGATTCTGGACAGCGAGCAAGAGAAAGATGAAGGTAAGCGTGTTATTGAACGTGCAAGCGGCGACCTGGAATTCCGCAACGTCACCTTCACCTACCCGGGACGTGAAGTGCCTGCACTGCGTAATATCAGTCTGAATATTCCGGCAGGTAAAACCGTGGCGTTAGTCGGGCGTTCAGGCTCAGGGAAATCGACGATCGCCAGTCTTATCACCCGTTTTTATGACATTGATGAAGGCCATATCCTGATGGACGGGCATGACCTGCGTGAGTATACGCTGGCATCCTTGCGTAACCAGGTTGCTCTGGTTTCACAGAACGTACATCTTTTTAACGATACCGTCGCTAACAACATTGCCTACGCACGTAATGAGGTGTACACCCGCGAGCAGATCGAAGAGGCTGCACGTATGGCGTATGCGATGGACTTTATCAACAAAATGGATGACGGTCTGGATACAGTCATTGGTGAGAACGGTGTCCTGTTGTCTGGCGGTCAGCGCCAGCGTATTGCGATTGCGCGTGCTCTGCTGCGCGACAGTCCGATTCTGATTCTGGACGAAGCCACTTCCGCGCTGGATACCGAGTCGGAGCGTGCGATCCAGGCTGCGCTGGACGAACTACAGAAAAACCGTACATCGCTGGTTATTGCTCACCGCCTCTCCACTATTGAACAGGCAGATGAGATTGTAGTGGTGGAAGACGGGCTGATTGTTGAACGTGGAACCCATACTGACCTGCTGGAACATAGCGGTGTCTATGCTCAGTTGCACAGAATGCAATTTGGTCAATGATCGCACGCATCTGGTCCGGTGAGTCGCCTTTATGGCGGCTATTACTCCCACTCTCCTGGCTATACGGCCTGGTGAGCGGGAGTATCCGCTTGTGCTACAGGCTGGGATTAAAACAAACCTGGCGTGCGCCAGTGCCGGTCGTTGTCGTGGGGAATCTGACGGCGGGTGGCAACGGTAAAACGCCGGTCGTTATCTGGTTGGTTGAACAGCTCCAGCAGCGTGGTATTCGCGTGGGGGTGGTTTCACGGGGTTACGGTGGTAAGGCGCCATCCTATCCGTTGCTCCTGACACACGAGACCACGACAGCGGAAGCGGGTGATGAACCGGTTCTGATCTCTCAACGTACCGGCGCGCCGGTTGCCGTTTCGCCCAATCGCTGCGATGCGGTAAAAGCCATTTTGGCTCATCATGATGTGCAAATTATTGTGACCGATGATGGGTTGCAACATTACCGTCTGGCGCGTGATGTAGAAATCGTGGTGGTTGACGGTGTTCGCCGATTTGGCAATGGCTGGTGGCTGCCGGCAGGCCCGATGCGCGAGCGTGCGGGTCGGCTTAAATCGGTGGATGCAGTTATTGTTAATGGCGGCGTTGCTGAATCGGGTGAAATTCCCATGCTTCTGGAACCCGGCCTTGCAGTCAATCTGCGCACCGGTGAACGCTGTAATGTGGCGCAACTGCGTAATATTGTCGCTATGGCGGGCATCGGCCATCCTCCCCGTTTCTTTGCGACACTCGACGCATGCGGCGCACATCCGCAAAAATGCGTGGCGCTGGCAGATCATCAGTCGCTCAGTTACGGTGACGTCAACGCATTACTCACCGAAGGTCAGACGCTGGTGATGACGGAAAAGGATGCCGTTAAGTGCCGCTCGTTTGCAGACGATAACTGGTGGTATTTGCCTGTTGATGCTCAGCTGTCTGGTGAAGAACCGGATGCCTTGCTTAAGCAACTCATTTCGCTGGTTCGTTAGCTGAATCAGGCTGCGGCGGCGAACGATTTATGGAGTTCTCAATGTTGTTGCCGCAACTCTCTCTTACCGACGCTCGTCACCTTCACCTTGCAGCCCAGGGGCTGTTAAAGAAATCACGCCGTCGCGCGCAGCCTGGCGATATTCTCGCCGCCATTTCGCACATGTCGCTGTTGCAAATCGACACCATCAACATTGTCGCACGTAGCCCGTATCTGGTGCTATTCAGCCGCCTTGGGAACTATCCGCCGCAGTGGCTGGATGACGCATTATTGCGCGGTGAACTGATGGAGTACTGGGCGCATGAGGCCTGTTTTCTGCCGCGTAGCGACTTTGCGCTCATCCGCCACCGAATGCTGTCGCCCGAGAACATGGGCTGGAAGTATAAAGCGGCCTGGATGAAAGAGCATGCCCATGAAATCGAGCAACTGATGCAGCATATTCATCACAACGGTCCGGTGCGCTCTGCGGATTTTGAACATCCACGCAAAGGGGCTAACGGCTGGTGGGAGTGGAAGCCCCATAAACGTCATCTCGAAGGACTGTTTACCGCCGGAAAGGTGATGGTGGTGGAACGTCGCAACTTTCAGCGGGTGTATGATTTGACGCAACGCGTCATGCCCCACTGGGATGATAAACGTGACTTACTTTCTCAGGCGCAAGCGGAAACCGCGATGCTGGATAACAGTGCGCGCAGTCTGGGGATATTCCGTGAACCGTGGCTGGCGGACTACTACCGCTTAAAACGGCCTGCGTTGAATGCATGGCGGGACGCCCGCGCTGAGCAACAGCAGATCATTCCAGTCGAGGTTGAAACATTAGGCACGTTGTGGCTCCATGCAGACCTTCAACCGTTGCTTGAACAGGCACTGGCAGGCCAATTAACGGCGACGCACAGCGCCGTGTTGTCACCGTTTGACCCCGTTGTCTGGGATCGAAAACGGGCAGAGCAACTGTTTGATTTCACTTATCGTCTGGAGTGCTACACCCCGGCGCCTAAACGACAATACGGTTATTTTGTCCTGCCGTTGTTGCATCGAGGGGCGCTGGTCGGGCGGATGGATGCCAAAATGCACCGCAAAACGGGGGTACTGGAAGTGATTGCGTTGTACCTGCAAGAGGGGATCAAGCCCGGTGCAACCCTGCAAAAAGGTCTGTTTCAGGCGATTAGCGATTTCGCGCGTTGGCAGCAGGCAAAGCGCGTTACGCTGGGCGTTTGTCCCCAGGGATTGTTTGGTGACTGCCGACAGGGCTGGGAAATAGACGCAGAGGGATAGACGATTATGTTAATATTTACAGAATCACAATCCGGTCCATCTGGAGGAACTATGGATCATCGTCTGCTCGAAATCATTGCCTGCCCGGTATGTAACGGCAAACTCTGGTACAACCAGGAAAAACAAGAACTGATTTGCAAACTGGATAACCTTGCTTTCCCATTACGCGATGGTATTCCGGTATTACTGGAAACCGAAGCCCGTCCTTTGACCTCCGACGAGAGCAAATCATGAGTTTTGTGGTCATTATTCCTGCCCGTTTTGCATCGACGCGCCTGCCGGGTAAACCATTACAGGATATCAACGGCAAGCCGATGATTGTGCACGTGCTGGAACGTGCGCGTGAATCCGGGGCCGATCGTATTATTGTGGCGACCGATCATGAAGATGTGGCGCGCGCGGTAGAGGCGGCTGGCGGTGAGGTGTGCATGACCCGCGCCGATCATCAGTCGGGTACCGAGCGACTGGCGGAAGTCGTGGAAAAATGCGGATTCAGCGATGATACCGTCATTGTGAACGTACAGGGCGATGAGCCGATGATCCCGGCGGTAATTATTCGCCAGGTCGCGGACAACCTGGCGCAGCGCCAGGTCGGTATGGCAACGCTGGCAGTGCCGATTCACAGTGCGGAAGAGGCATTCAATCCAAACGCGGTGAAAGTGGTGCTGGATGCACAAGGCTACGCGCTTTACTTCTCTCGTGCGACGATCCCCTGGGATCGCGACCGTTTTGCCAATAGCCGTGAGACCATTGGCGATACCTTCCTGCGCCATTTGGGGATCTATGGCTATCGTGCCGGATTTATTCGCCGCTATGTGAACTGGCAGCCAAGCCCACTGGAACACATTGAGATGCTGGAGCAGCTTCGTGTGTTGTGGTACGGCGAAAAAATCCATGTTGCCGTTGCTAAAGAAGTTCCTGGAACTGGTGTGGATACAGCCGAAGACCTTGAGCGCGTTCGCGCTGAAATGCGTTAAGCTTCAATACCGACACTCCGCTCAGTTATGAGAGGGGTGTCGTACCGTTACGATTTTCCTCCACT
Source organism: Citrobacter sp. GW821-FHT07H02 (assembly GCF_059418505.1). Lineage (NCBI taxonomy): Bacteria > Pseudomonadati > Pseudomonadota > Gammaproteobacteria > Enterobacterales > Enterobacteriaceae > Citrobacter > Citrobacter sp. GW821-FHT07H02. Next base: position 596,737 of record NZ_JBWKPZ010000001.1, read on the forward strand.
TTTCTTTTCATCAATTGATCTCATCAGGGTGACATCTGTCCATACGACGCTCATTATGAAAGCAGTAGCGTTTATGAGGGCAATCTGAAATGGAACAGCTGCGAGCCGAATTGAGTCATTTACTGGGTGAAAAACTCAGCCGTATAGAGTGCGTGAATGAAAAGGTAGATACGGCGCTGTGGTCACTGTATGACAGCCAGGGAAAACCGATGCCGCTCATGGCGAGAAGTTTCACCACGCCAGGTATGGCGCAACAGTTGGCGTGGAAAACGACCATGCTGGCGCGTAGCGGCACGGTGCGTATGCCGGTCATTTACGGCGTCATGACCCATGAAGAGCATCCCGGCCCCGATATTTTACTGCTGGAACGGATGCGTGGCGTACCCGTTGAAGCGCCAGCGCGAACGCCTGAACGGTGGGAGCATTTAAAAGACCAGATTGTTGAAGGTTTGCTCTCCTGGCATCGTCAGGATAGCCGTGGCTGTGTGGGCGCGGTGGATAATACGCAGGAAAATATCTGGCCTTCCTGGTACCGCCAGCGTGTCGAAGTGTTATGGAGCACGTTAAACCAGTTCAACAATACGGGGTTAACGATGCATGACAAGCGCATTCTGTTCCGTACCCGGGAATGCCTGCCTGCGTTGTTTGAAGGATTTAACGACAATTGCGTACTGATTCACGGCAATTTCAGTTTGCGCAGTATGCTTAAAGATGCCCGCAACGATCAGCTTTTGGCAATGGTAGGACCTGGCGTGATGCTGTGGGCGCCACGGGAGTACGAATTGTTTCGCTTGATGGACAACGCACTGGCGGAAGGGTTGCTCTGGCATTACCTGCAACGCGCGCCAGTCGCAGAATCCTTTATCTGGCGGCGTTGGCTCTATGTATTGTGGGATGAAGTTTCGCAACTGGTCAATACAGGGCGTTTTAACCGCGCTAACTTTGATCTTGCGGCCAAATCACTCCTGCCCTGGCTCGCCTGAGGCCCCTTTAAGCCACTGCCAGACGCGACCTAATGTTTCATATCCGACGCGATCGCTGTGCATCAACCAGACGGGAGAAGGGATCGCTCGCTCCCACGGATTGAGCGGCGAATCAATCGCCAGCTGATTTGCCGGGGCCGGGAGCGGATGAAGCCCCGCCTGCTGGAAGAAAATCATGGCGCGCGGTAAATGCGACGCGGAAGTGACCAGCAGGAACGGCGCATCGCCGATGGCCTGCTTAACGGCTACCGCTTCTTCTTCAGTGTCTTTGGGGCTATCCAGGGTAATGATATCGCTTAGCGGCACGCCGAGTGACTGCGCGACTCTGGCTCCGGCTTCAGCCGTACTGACATTATTCGTTTTTGCTCTTGCGCCGGTAAAAATCAGTTTTGACCCCGGATTGGCCAGCCAAAGTCGCACCCCTTCGTTGAGACGCGGCAGGCTGTTGCTGATCAAGTTTGAACTTGGCGCCCACTGTGGATTCCAGGTATAACCGCCGCCCAGCACCACGACATATTCGACTTTTTGCGTGTTTTGCCAGGTGGGATACTGGTCTTCGATCGGTTTCAGTAAGCGATCGGCAACCGGTTGCAGGCTCAATAGCAATAATGCGAGCCAGCCCAGGCTCAGACACACCTTGCCGGTTTTTTGAAAGCGACTAAACCACACCAGCGCCAGTCCCACCCCCATGATCAAGAGCATGAGCGGGAGCGGCAGCATCATACCGCCAATCACTTTCTTCAGTGTAAAAAGCATCCTTTTTGGTTCCTTTTTTAACCATACAGCAGGGGATCTGCAGGGATATTACACCAGACAGGTTCATTCTCGGCGTGGCTGTGACAAAATAGCGGTTTTATCAGAGAACCCCTTTGTTAGCCTGTGGAGAGCCCGATGCGGGATCGCAATTTTGATGACATTGCAGAAAAGTTTTCCCGTAACATTTACGGAACCACCAAGGGGCAGCTGCGGCAGGCCATTTTGTGGCAAGACCTTGACCGTGTCCTGGCGGAAATGGGTGAGCAAAAACTGCACATCCTGGATGCTGGCGGTGGTGAAGGGCAGACCGCGATCAAAATGGCTGAACGGGGTCATCGGGTCACACTATGCGATCTGTCCGGCGAAATGATTGCGCGCGCGCAATTGGCGGCTGAGGCGAAAGGCGTAAGCGGAAACATGCATTTTATACAATGCGCCGCTCAGGATGTTGCTTCGCATTTGGAAAGCCCGGTTGATCTGATATTGTTTCATGCTGTGCTTGAGTGGGTCGCTGACCCCGTCAGCATGTTACAAACGCTTTGGTCTGTGTTACGTCCCGGCGGCGTGCTGTCATTAATGTTCTACAATGCTAACGGCCTGTTGATGCACAACATGGTGGCAGGGAACTTTGACTACGTGCAAGTCGGGATGCCAAAACGTAAAAAACGTACGCTTTCGCCAGACTATCCGCGTGAACCGGGGCAGGTTTACCAATGGCTGGAAGAGATTGGCTGGCAGATTACCGGCAAAACGGGTGTACGTGTGTTTCATGATTATCTGCGTGAGAAGCACCAACAGCGTGACTGTTATGAAATGTTAGTCGAATTAGAAACGCGCTACTGTCGCCAGGAGCCTTACATTAGCCTTGGCCGTTACATTCATGTCACCGCTCGCAAACCGCAGATGCAAGGATAACTTATGAGTGAATTTTCCCAGACAGTCCCCGAACTGGTTGCCTGGGCCAGAAAAAATGACTTCTCCATCGCGCTGCCGGTAGACAGACTTTCGTTCCTGCTGGCGGTGGCCACGCTCAACGGCGAGCGTCTGGACGGTGAGATGAGCGAAGGGGAGCTGGTGGATGCATTCCGCCATGTCAGTGATGCGTTTGAGCAAACCAGCGAAACCATCGGCGTGCGCGCCAACAACGCGATCAACGATATGGTTCGTCAACGTCTGCTGAACCGCTTTACCAGTGAGCAGGCGGAAGGGAATGCCATCTACCGTCTGACGCCGCTTGGGATCGGCATTACCGACTACTATATTCGCCAGCGTGAGTTTTCCACGCTGCGTCTCTCAATGCAGCTGTCCATTGTGGCGGGTGAATTGAAGCGTGCCGCAGATGCGGCGAGTGAAGGCGGCGATGAATTCCACTGGCATCGTAATGTGTATGCGCCGTTGAAATATTCCGTGGCGGAAATCTTCGACAGTATCGACCTGACGCAGCGCATCATGGACGAGCAGCAACAGCAGGTGAAAGACGACATTGCCCAGTTGCTGAACAAGGACTGGCGCGCAGCGATTTCGAGCTGCGAAATGTTGCTGTCTGAAACCTCCGGCACGTTGCGCGAACTCCAGGATACGCTGGAAGCGGCGGGCGATAAGCTGCAAGCTAATCTGTTGCACATTCAGGACGCAATCATGACGCGCGACGATCTGCATTTCGTCGACAGACTGGTCTTCGATCTCCAGAGCAAACTGGATCGCATTATTAGCTGGGGTCAGCAATCCATCGACTTGTGGATTGGCTATGATCGGCACGTGCATAAATTTATCCGTACCGCCATTGATATGGATAAAAACCGCGTCTTTGCTCAACGTTTACGTCAGTCCGTTCAAACCTATTTTGACGATCCGTGGGCGCTAACCTACGCCAATGCAGATCGCCTGCTGGACATGCGCGATGAAGAGATGGTCCTGCGCGACGAAGAGGTAACCGGGGAGTTGCCGCCGGATCTGGAATATGAAGAATTTAACGAGATTCGGGAACAGCTGGCGGCGATCATCGAAGAACAGCTGGCTATCTACAAATCCAGACAAGCACCACTGGATCTCGGTCTGGTGGTGCGCGAGTATCTGGCGCAATACCCGCGTGCGCGTCATTTTGACGTCGCGCGTATTGTAATTGATCAAGCGGTACGTCTTGGCGTAGCGCAAGCAGATTTCACCGGACTGCCTCCTAAATGGCAGCCAATTAATGATTACGGAGCCAAGGTACAGGCGCATGTCATTGACAAATATTGAACAAGTGATGCCAGTTAAGCTGGCGCAGGCGCTGGCAAACCCGTTATTTCCGGCGCTGGACAGCGCATTACGCTCGGGCAGACATATTGGTCTGGATGAACTGGATAACCATGCCTTTCTGATGGATTTTCAGGAATATCTGGAAGAGTTTTACAGCCGCTATAACGTTGAGTTAATTCGCGCGCCGGAAGGTTTCTTCTATCTTCGCCCGCGTTCCACAACGATTATTCCGCGCTCCGTGTTGTCTGAGCTGGACATGATGGTCGGTAAAATCCTGTGCTATCTCTATCTCAGTCCGGAACGTCTGGCGAATGAAGGGATTTTTACCCAGCAAGAGTTGTACGACGAACTGCTGACGCTGGCTGACGAAGCCAAACTGTTGAAGCTGGTAAACAACCGCTCGACCGGTTCAGACGTTGACCGTCAGAAACTGCAGGAAAAGGTACGTTCATCGTTAAACCGTCTGCGTCGCCTGGGCATGGTGTGGTTTATGGGCCACGACAGCAGCAAATTCCGCATCACCGAGTCGGTCTTCCGCTTCGGGGCGGATGTCCGTAGCGGCGACGATCCTCGTGAAGCGCAACGCCGCTTAATTCGTGATGGCGAAGCGATGCCCGTCGAAAACCATCTACAGCTCAATGATGAGACCGAAGAGAATCAGGCGGACAGTGGAGAGGAAGAATAATGATTGAACGCGGTAAATTTCGCTCACTAACGCTGATTAACTGGAACGGTTTCTTCGCCCGAACGTTTGATCTCGATGAACTGGTCACCACGTTATCCGGGGGGAACGGGGCAGGGAAATCCACCACCATGGCGGCGTTCGTTACGGCGCTTATCCCGGATCTGACCCTGCTGCACTTCCGTAATACCACCGAGGCGGGAGCGACCAGCGGATCGCGAGACAAAGGTCTGCACGGTAAGCTGAAAGCGGGTGTCTGTTACTCCATGCTGGATGTTCTCAACTCACGTCATCAGCGTGTGGTTGTGGGCGTACGTTTGCAGCAGGTTGCCGGGCGCGACCGTAAAGTCGACATCAAGCCGTTCGCCATTCAGGGGCTGCCGATGTCGGTACAACCGACGCAACTGGTCACGGAAACCCTCAACGATCGCCAGGCTCGTGTGCTGACGCTTGCGGAGCTGAAAGAAAAGCTCGACGAGATGGAAGGCGTGCAGTTTAAGCAGTTCAACTCGATTACCGACTATCACTCGCTGATGTTCGATCTGGGCATTATTGCTCGCCGTCTCCGCTCCGCGTCAGACCGCAGTAAGTTCTATCGCCTGATCGAAGCGTCACTTTACGGCGGTATCTCCAGCGCGATTACGCGCTCGCTGCGTGACTACCTGCTGCCGGAAAACAGCGGTGTACGTAAAGCGTTCCAGGATATGGAAGCCGCGCTGCGTGAAAACCGTATGACGCTGGAAGCGATTCGCGTCACCCAGTCTGACCGCGACTTGTTTAAGCATCTTATCAGCGAAGCCACTAACTATGTGGCGGCTGACTACATGCGCCATGCTAACGAGCGGCGGGTCCATCTGGATAAAGCCCTTGAGTATCGCCGTGAATTGCACACCTCCCGTAAGCAACTGGCGGCGGAGCAGTACAAGCACGTCGATATGGCGCGTGAGCTGGGCGAGCACAACGGTGCAGAGGGCGATCTGGAAGCCGACTATCAGGCGGCGAGCGATCACCTGAATCTGGTGCAAACGGCCCTGCGCCAGCAAGAAAAAATTGAACGTTACGAGGCTGACCTGGATGAATTACAGATCCGCCTTGAAGAACAAAATGAAGTGGTCGCCGAAGCGGTCGATCGTCAGGAAGAGAATGAAGCTCGTGCCGAAGCCGCAGAGCTGGAAGTGGATGAGCTGAAAAATCAGCTCGCCGATTATCAGCAGGCGTTGGATGTACAGCAAACGCGCGCCATTCAATACAACCAGGCGATTCAGGCGCTTGCCCGGGCTAAAGAAATTTGCCATCTGCCGGATTTAACGGCGGACAGTGCGGCGCAGTGGCTGGAAACCTTCCAGGCCAAAGAGCAGGAAGCGACGGAAAAACTGCTCTCGCTGGAACAAAAAATGAGTGTGGCGCAAACCGCGCACAGTCAGTTTGAGCAGGCGTATCAACTGGTGGCGGCGATCAATGGCCCGCTGGCGCGCGGTGAAGCGTGGGATGTCGCACGGGAACTGCTGCGCGACGGCGTCAACCAGCGTCATCTGGCAGAACAGGTTCAGCCGTTGCGTATGCGCCTGAACGAACTGGAACAGCGTCTGCGTGAACAACAGGAAGCCGAACGCCTGTTGGCTGAGTTTTGTAAGCGTCAGGGTAAGCATTTCGATATCGACGAACTGGAAGCCCTGCATCAGGAACTGGAAGCGCGTATCGCCGACCTTTCTGACAGCGTGTCGAATGCGCGCGAACAGCGAATGACGCTGCGTCAGGAGCAGGAGCAGGTTGAGTCGCGTATTCAGCATTTGATGCGGCGAGCCCCTGTCTGGCTGGCGGCGCAAAATAGCCTGAATCAGTTGTGCGAGCAGAGCGGCGAAGAGTTTACCTCCGGCCAGGATGTGACCGAGTATCTGCAACAATTGCTCGAACGTGAACGTGAGGCGATTGTTGAGCGCGACGAAGTGGGCGCGCGTAAAAATGCGATAGATGAAGAGATTGAACGCTTAAGCCAGCCAGGCGGCTCGGAAGATCAGCGTCTAAATACGCTGGCCGAACGTTTTGGCGGCGTGCTGTTGTCAGAAATTTATGATGACGTCAGCCTTGAAGATGCGCCGTACTTCTCCGCGCTGTATGGCCCTTCGCGTCATGCGATCGTGGTGCCGGATCTGTCTCTCATCAGCGAACAGCTGGAAGGGCTGACGGATTGCCCTGAAGATCTCTATTTTATCGAAGGTGACCCGCAGTCGTTTGATGACAGCGTCTTCAGCGTCGACGAACTGGAAAAAGCGGTGGTGGTGAAGACTGCCGAGCGCCAGTGGCGCTACTCCCGCTTCCCGGAAGTCCCGATCTTCGGGCGCGCGGCGCGTGAAAACCGTATCGAAAACCTGCACGCCGAGCGCGAAGGGCTTTCCGAACGGTTCGCGACGCTCTCTTTCGATGTGCAGAAAACCCAGCGTCTGCACCAGGCGTTCAGCCGTTTTATCGGCAGCCACTTAAGCGTTGCTTTTGACGCCGACCCGGAAGCGGAAATTCGCCAGTTGAATGGCCGCCGTGTTGAACTGGAACGCGCGCTGACCAATCATGAAAATGAAAATCAGCAGCAACGTGTCCAGTTCGAGCAGGCTAAAGAGGGCGTTTCCGCCCTGAACCGCTTGCTGCCGCGCCTGAATCTGCTGAGTGATGAAACGCTGGCGGATCGCGTTGATGAAATTCAGGAGCGTCTGGATGAAGCTCAGGAAGCCGCGCGTTTTGTGCAGCAGCACGGTAACCAGCTGGCTAAACTGGAACCGATAGTCTCTGTTCTGCAGAGCGATCCGGAACAGTTTGAGCAGTTAAAAGAAGACTACGCGTATTCTCAGCAGGTGCAGCGTGATGCGCGTCAGCAGGCCTTTGCGCTGAGCGAAGTGGTGCAGCGTCGTGCCCACTTTAGCTACTCCGACTCGGCGGAAATGCTCAGCGGCAACAGCGATCTGAACGAGAAACTGCGTGAACGTCTGGAGCATGCTGAAGCTGAACGAACCCGTGCTCGCGAAGCATTGCGTGGACACGCTGCGCAGTTGGGCCAGTACAACCAGGTTATGGCGTCGTTGAAAAGTTCGTACGACACCAAAAAAGAGCTGCTTAACGATTTACAGCGCGAATTGCAGGATATCGGTGTTCGTGCTGACAGCGGCGCGGAAGAGCGCGCCCGCATTCGTCGTGATGAGCTGCATGCGCAGTTGAGCAATAACCGCGCACGTCGTAACCAACTGGAAAAAGCGTTGACCTTCTGCGAAGCGGAAATGGACAACCTGACCCGTAAACTGCGCAAGCTTGAGCGTGATTATCATGAAATGCGTGAGCAGGTCGTGACAGCGAAAGCAGGATGGTGCGCCGTCATGCGGATGGTGAAAGATAACGGCGTTGAGCGTCGTCTCCACCGTCGCGAACTCGCTTATCTGTCGGCGGATGAACTCCGTTCCATGTCAGATAAGGCGCTCGGTGCGCTGCGTCTGGCCGTGGCGGATAACGAACATCTGCGCGATGTTCTGCGGATGTCTGAAGATCCGAAACGTCCTGAGCGTAAAATTCAGTTCTTCGTGGCGGTCTATCAACACCTGCGCGAACGTATCCGCCAGGATATCATCCGTACTGACGATCCGGTTGAAGCCATTGAACAAATGGAGATCGAACTGAGCCGTCTGACGGAAGAGTTGACCTCCCGCGAACAGAAGCTGGCGATCAGTTCACGCAGCGTGGCGAACATTATTCGCAAGACTATCCAGCGTGAGCAGAACCGTATTCGCATGTTGAACCAGGGATTGCAGAGCGTTTCCTTCGGTCAGGTCAACAGCGTGCGTCTGAACGTCAATGTCCGCGAAACCCATGCCACGTTGCTGGATGTCCTTTCTGAGCAACATGAACAGCATCAGGATCTGTTTAACAGCAACCGCCTGACCTTCTCCGAAGCGCTGGCGAAGCTGTATCAGCGTCTGAATCCGCAGATCGATATGGGGCAGCGTACGCCGCAGACGATTGGCGAGGAGCTCCTGGATTACCGTAACTACCTGGAAATGGAAGTCGAAGTTAACCGTGGGTCTGACGGTTGGTTGCGAGCAGAATCCGGCGCCTTGTCTACCGGTGAAGCGATCGGTACCGGGATGTCCATTCTGGTGATGGTGGTACAAAGCTGGGAAGATGAAGGCCGCCGACTGCGCGGAAAAGACATCTCTCCATGCCGTCTGCTGTTCCTTGATGAAGCGGCCCGTCTGGATGCGCGTTCCATCGCAACGCTGTTCGAACTGTGCGAACGTTTGCAGATGCAACTTATCATCGCAGCGCCAGAAAACATCAGCCCGGAGAAAGGCACCACTTACAAACTGGTGCGTAAGGTCTTCCATAATACGGAACACGTTCATGTGGTCGGATTGCGTGGTTTTGCCCCGCAATTACCTGAGCCTCTTCCAGGGACCGAAGATGCCTCATCGCAGGCAAGCTAGATGAAAAGGGCGGCTGAAAGGCCGCCTTTTCCTTTTCAGAAAACAGCAATGTTGGGTGAAATATCTTTAAACTTCTTTACATTAGGTCAGGCAAAAACTTTTTGATGTTTATATACTGAAGGTAAGCCTGACGAGTAAGCAGGCTTGCTCGTCATACTTCCGTGTGTATTGGCGTTAAGCAGACGGTCTTGCAATGTAAAGTATGATTAAGAAAACAGGGGGCAAGGGATGTTGCTTAATAAAATATGTGGTCGTCGACTCTCGGCACTCAGTTTATGCCTGGTCGTAATATTTGCTCCACTGTTTAGTGTGCAGGCCGACGAGCCTGAAATGATTCCTGGCGACAGTTCCGCCGCGCTCAGCGAACAGCCTACCGCGTTGTCTCAGCCGCAAGCCCAGTCGCCCGTCACTGCGATGATGGCCGGGATTCAACCTCTTCCAGAAGGCGCCGCAGGTAAAGCCCGCGCCGAAATACAATCGCAATTACCGTCCGGGTATACACCGGTCTACATGAATCAGCTCGAGCTTCTGTACGCGGCGCGAGAGATGAAACCGATGTGGGAGAACCGCGAGGCGGTAAAAGCGTTTCAACAGCAGTTGGCTGAAGTCGCAATTGCCGGATTTCAGCCGCAGTTTACCACCTGGGTTGCGTTGCTGACCGACCCTTCGGTGACGGGCCTGGCACGGGATACCGTCCTCTCTGATGCGATGATGGGGTATCTCCATTTTATCGCCAACATTCCCGTGAAAGGCACGCGGTGGTTGTATAGCGATAAACCCTATGCGCTGGTGACGCCGCCCATTTCGGTCATTAACCAGTGGCAGGTCGCGTTGGAAAATGGCCAGCTCGCCCCGTTTGTGACGAGTCTGGCGCCTCAGCACCCTCAGTATGCGGAAATGCATAGCGATTTGCTAAAGCTGGTGGCGGATTCCCGCCCGTGGCCGCAGTTGAGCAGCACCGCGACACTGCGACCCGGCCAATGGAGTAATGACGTTCCTGCACTGCGGGAGATTTTACAGCGGACAGGTATGCTGGACGGTGGGCCAAACATCGCCTTGCCTGGCGATGAAACGCCAGCCAGTGCGGTGGTCAGTCCTTCTGCCGTTGCCGTTGCCGCGAAACCGGTAGCGCGCAAAACACTTCCGCAACGCAAATCGGCTCCCGCCGTTTACGATCGTGAACTGGTCGAGGCCGTCAAACGTTTTCAGGCATGGCAAGGGCTGGGGGCTGATGGCTCCGTGGGTCCGGCAACCCGCGACTGGTTAAACGTGACCGCCGCGCAACGTGCGGGTGTCCTGGCGCTGAATATTCAGCGTCTGCGGCTACTGCCGGGTGAATTATCCACCGGTATTATGGTGAATATTCCGGCCTATTCACTGGTGTATTACCAGAACGGCAACCAGGTATTGGCGTCGCGCGTTATTGTTGGCCGTCCCGATCGCAAAACGCCGATGATGAGCAGCGCATTGAATAATGTGGTCGTTAACCCGCCGTGGAATGTCCCTCCGACGCTGGCGCGGAAAGACATCCTGCCGAAACTGTGGAACGATCCCGGTTATCTGGAGCGTCACGGTTATACCGTGATGCGTGGCTGGAACAGCAAACAGGCGATCGACCCCTGGCAGGTCGACTGGGGAACGATTACCGCGTCAAATCTTCCGTTCCGCTTCCAGCAGGCACCGGGCGCGCGCAACTCATTAGGGCGCTATAAATTCAATATGCCCAGTTCTGAAGCGATTTATCTGCACGATACGCCAAACCACACGTTGTTCCAGAAGGACACACGAGCGCTCAGTTCTGGGTGTGTACGTGTGAATAAAGCGTCGGAGTTGGCGAATATGCTGCTGCAGGATGCGGGCTGGAATGATACCCGTATCTCCGATGCGCTGAAGCAAGGTGATACACGGTATGTCAACATTCGCCAAAATATTCCGGTTAATCTCTATTACCTGACGGCGTTCGTCGGTGCTGATGGGCGCACCCAGTATCGTACAGATATTTACAATTATGATCAGACCGCGCGATCCAGTGCACAGATCATGTCGAAAGCAGAACAATTAATCAGGTAAATGAAGACGTTCTACTTAATCTGTTGTCGTAATACTTAGCCGCAACGGGGCCGCCTGGCTGCAGGCCCCGTCGTTGCTGGGGATGGGTTATCTTGACGTCGGCTTTTTTGCCAGTTAAGGTGCCCTTCGTGCGCCAGAAGTGCATATTAACGATAACATTTACTTGTAGACCTGATTATCATGGACAAATTCAACGCTAATCGCCGCAAATTGCTGGCGTTAGGTGGTGTTGCCCTCGGTGCAGCCATCTTGCCCACGCCTACGTTTGCAACCCTCTCTACCCCTCGTCCGCGCATTCTGACACTCAATAATCTCCATACCGGAGAGTCGATAAAAGCGGAGTTTTTCGATGGCAGAGCCTATATTCAGGATGAATTAGCAAAACTTAATCATTTTTTCCGTGATTTTCGCGCGAATAAAGTGAAGTCCATCGACCCAGGATTGTTTGACCAGCTCTTTCGCCTTCAGGGGCTCTTAGGAACCCGTAATCCCGTACAGCTCATCTCGGGGTATCGTTCGGCTGATACCAATAACGAATTACGCGCGCGCAGCCGTGGTGTAGCGAAAAAAAGCTATCACACGAAAGGGCAGGCAATGGATTTCCATATTGAAGGCGTTTCATTGAGTAATATTCGCAAAGCTGCGTTATCTATGCGCGCAGGTGGTGTAGGATACTACCCACGCAGTAACTTTGTGCATATTGACACCGGTCCGGCACGGCACTGGTGATCCACAGGCTTAACGAAACAGGAGCAGTATGAACTATCGTATTATTCCGGTCACCGCATTCGCCCAGAATTGTTCATTAATCTGGTGTGAGCAAACCCGTCTGGCCGCGCTGGTTGATCCCGGCGGCGATGCAGAGAAGATCAAACGCGAAGTGGAGGCCAGTGGCGTTACGCTAACGCAGATTCTTCTCACGCATGGTCACCTTGATCATGTTGGAGCGGCGGGTGAACTGGCTGAGCATTATGGCGTGCCTGTGATCGGCCCGGAAAAAGAAGATGAGTTCTGGCTGCAGGGTTTACCGGCGCAAAGTCGCATGTTTGGCCTCGGAGAGTGTCAGCCACTGACGCCTGACCGTTGGTTGAATGAAGGCGATCGTGTGAGCGTAGGGAATGTGACTTTACAGGTGTTGCATTGTCCGGGACACACGCCAGGGCACGTGGTCTTCTTTGATGAACAATCGCAGTTACTGATTGCTGGTGATGTGATTTTCAAAGGCGGCGTTGGGCGCAGTGATTTCCCGCGTGGGGATCACAATCAGCTGATCGATTCGATTAAACGTAAACTGTTGCCATTGGGCGACGATGTGACGTTTATCCCCGGGCATGGTCCGCTTTCCACGCTTGGCAATGAACGGTTGCATAATCCGTTCCTGCAAGACGAAATGCCTGTCTGGTAACCGCATAAAAAAGCCCGCAATAGCGGGCTTTGTTTTTTTCAGTCTGTTTTACAGCACGGCAACGATGGCTTCGCACAGCGGCGCCATGTTATCCGGCGTCATGCCTGCCACGTTCACACGACCAGAAGCCACAGCGTAGACACCAAACTCTTCACGCAGACGCAGGACTTGTTCTTTGGTCAGACCGCTGAACGAGAACATGCCGTTTTGTTTGATGATGAAGCTGAAGTCGCGGTTCGCGCCTTTCTCTTGCAGGGTATTCACAAACAGCAGACGCATACGCTGAATACGCTGGCGCATATCGGTCAGTTCTTGTTCCCAGATAGCACGCAGAGCGTCGTTGCTCAGAATGGTCGCTACCACCGATGCACCGTGCGCCGGCGGGTTGGAGTAGTTCGCGCGAATAACGGACTTCATCTGGCTGAAAGCACGGTCAACGGTTTCAGCATCCGCCGCTACCAGCGTGCAGGCACCGACGCGTTCGTTATACAGGCCAAAGTTTTTGGAGTAAGAACTCGCGACGATCAGTTCTTTATGCAGCCCGGCGAAAGCGCGCAGACCTTCCGCATCTTCTTCCAGACCACGGGCAAAGCCCTGATAGGCGAAGTCAAACAACGGCAGCCATCCTTTCTCAACGGAAAGCTGAGCCAGCGTTTGCCATTGTTCAAGCGTAGGATCAATACCGGTTGGGTTGTGGCAGCAGCCGTGGAACAGAACGACATCGCCCGCCTGAGCCTCGCTCAGACTGCTCAGCAGCGCGTCAAAGTCCAGACAATGGTTTTCAGCGTCGTAATACGCGTATTCACGCACTTCCAGACCGGCGGAATTAAAGACGCTCTTATGGTTCGGCCAGCTCGGGTTGCTCACCCATACGCGTTTGGCCGCGGTATTTTTTGCCAGGAAATCAGCAGCAACACGCAGAGCGCCTGTACCACCCGGAGTTTGCGCAGTGCGAGCCCGTTTGTCGTTGATCAGGGCGTTACCTTTGCCAAATAACAGTTCCTGAGTGCAATGACCAAACTCTGGAATACCGTCAATGCCGAGGTAGTTTTTCGTCGTTTCATTTTCGAGTAAATATTGCTCGGCTTTTTTAACGCTGGTTAGCACCGGCGTTTTGCCAGTCTCATCTTTATAGACACCGATACCCAGGTTAATTTTCCCAGGACGGTCATCGGCACGAAACAGATCGGCCAGACCCAGAATGGGGTCGGCAGGGGCGGCGGTAATGTTCTCAAACATGACGAGGTTCCATTGTAGTTACAGAAGGGAAATCCGTAATCAGGTTAACGGTAGATTTACAAAATGCCAACTGTTAGTGACAAAAAGCCTGATTGTTTTTAGAAGACACGAGAATTTGCTGGCAGACATAAAAAAACAGGACCGAAGTCCTGTTTTTTAGGCATTTAACAAAAAGGTCTGCTATTAGAACTGGTAAACGATACCGACAGCAACGGTGTCGTCTGAGCCAATACCCAGTTCGTTGTCAGAATCGATCTGGTTGATGATGTAGTCGACGTAAGTGGACATGTTTTTGTTGAAGTAGTAGGTTGCGCCCACTTCGAAGTAGTTCACGAGATCAACATCGCCGATGCCTTCGATATCTTTACCTTTAGATTTGGTATAAGCGATGGACGGACGCAGACCGAAGTCGAACTGATACTGAGCAACCAGCAGGACGTCTTCAGTTTTGTTAGCGTAACCATTCAGGCCATTGAGGCCGTTAGAGATACGGGTTGCGTTATGTGTTTCGCTGTAGTTAGCCGCCAGGTAGATGCTGTTCGCATCATATTTCACGCCAGCTGCCCACTGTTCAGCTTTCGCTCCACCGTTAGCGTAAGTCAGCGCTTCCTGATCGTTGGTACGGTCAGCCGCGCCGTAGGCACCGACGATACCGAAACCTTCGTACTCATAGCTGATTGAACCACCAACACCATCACCGTTAGAACGACGAACATCGCTGTCACGCTCGTTTTTACCCAAGTACTGTACAGCGAAGTTCAGACCGTCAACCAGACCGAAGAAGTTGGCGTTACGGTAAGTCGCCAGACCGCCGTTACGCTGAGCGAAGAACATGTCAGATGCGGCGGTATCACCACCAAACTCTGGCAGCATATCGGTGTAGCCCAGTGCATCGTAAACCACGCCGTAGTTACGACCGTAGTCGAAAGAACCATAGTCGCCGTATTTCAGACCCGCGAAAGCCAGACGGGTTTTGTTACCGTCTTGAGCGTCGCTACCGCCTTCGGAGTTGTTACCGGCAAAGTTATATTCCCACTGACCGTAACCGGTCAGATCGGAGTTGATCTGTGTTTCCCCTTTGAAACCAAGACGGGCATAAGTTTCGTCGCCGTTGCCGCCGTAACTGTTTTTGCCATTGTCTTTAGAAAAATAACGTAAACCTACTGCTTTACCGTACAGGTCCAGCTTATTAGCATCTTTGTTGTAGATTTCTGCTGCGTTTGCGGTACCTGCTGCCAGCAGTGCAGGGATAACCACTGCCAGAATGTTGCGCTTCATCATTATTTATTACCCTCATTGGTTTTTTTATGACACCTGCCACTGCCGTCAATGAATTCTGTCAATAATAATTTACGGAACTATTGATGAGAGTTTGGTGTCTTTATGTGTCTGACAGGCATCTTTCCATTCAAACCACCGTTTCGCTACAGCGAAAATGCTACAAAGTTAAAGATTTTGTTTCTAAGAGAAAAAATGTGTAACAAAAAATTAAATTTGATGAACTTTGTGAACGCCGTCAAATTTCAGCGTGTTTTCTCGATTTGAAACGCCATTTTTAATTCTATTTATATGATTTTCTTATGTTTAATTTAGATAAAGCGAGGGATTTAACGTGATGTAACCGCTGGAAAGGTGAGTTGCATTTCATTTGAAGACGTCTGGACTTCTAAGTGGCAGGTTAAAAAATGTGCTATAAGCTAGGGGAAAACTCATCTTCAACATAAATTTGCATATATTTTATTCATAAATATTACAGGGAAATATGACGTAACAAGAATGTGGGTTTTGAGGGGTTGCTATTAGATTTGATTACTTTTTGCTCACAAAACTTGACAATTGCACAGATAAAAAAGGCCAGCGAGGCTGGCCTTTAGAGGTGACGGAGGATTAGAAGCTGGCGTTACGCGGTGTACGCGGGAACGGAATCACATCACGGACGTTTTGCACGCCAGTGACATACGCGATCAGACGTTCGAAGCCCAGACCGAAACCGGAGTGCGGAACAGTACCGTAGCGACGCAGATCGCGATACCACCAGTAATCTTCTTTGTTCAGCCCCATTTCTGCCATACGCGCATCCAGCACATCAAGACGCTCTTCACGCTGAGAACCGCCAATAATTTCGCCAATACCCGGCGCTAACACGTCCATTGCAGCCACGGTTTTACCGTCTTCGTTAAGGCGCATGTAGAACGCCTTAATGTCTTTCGGGTAGTTTTTAACGACCACAGGGGCTTTAAAGTGTTCTTCAGCAAGGTAACGCTCATGCTCGGAAGACAGGTCCACACCCCAGAACACCGGGTTTTCAAATTTCTTACCGCAGTTTTCCAGAATGGTCACCGCATCGGTGTAATCAACCTGAGCAAAATCAGCTTCGATGAAACGTTCCAGACGGGAAACGGCGTCTTTGTCGACGCGTTCGGCGAAGAACTTCATGTCATCTGCACGTTCTTCCAGTACGGCCTTAAAGGCGTACTTCAACATCGCTTCCGCCAGACCCGCAACATCGTTCAGGTTTGCAAACGCCACTTCCGGCTCCAGCATCCAGAACTCCGCCAGATGACGGCTGGTGTTGGAGTTTTCTGCACGGAAAGTCGGTCCAAAGGTATAGATTTTGGACAGCGCGCAGGCGTAGGTTTCACCGTTCAACTGACCAGAAACGGTCAGGAACGCTTCTTTACCAAAGAAGTCTTTGTCGAAGTCGACTTTACCTTGATCATTACGCGGCAAGTTTTCCAGATCCAGCGTAGAAACGCGGAACATTTCACCCGCGCCTTCCGTATCGGAAGCGGTGATCAGCGGCGTGGATACCCAAAAGAAACCCTGCTCGTGGAAAAAGCGATGCAGCGCTTGCGCCAGGGTATGACGTACACGCGCTACCGCACCAATCATGTTAGTACGCGGACGCATATGCGCGACTTCACGCAGGTATTCAATGCTGTGACGTTTTGCCGCCATCGGATAGGTGTCTGGATCTTCAACCCAACCGGTCACTTCGACTTTGGTGGCCTGGATTTCAAAACTTTGTCCCTGACCTGGCGACGCAACGACATGGCCCGTTACAACCACCGAGCAACCGGTCGTCAGACGTAAAACGTCTTCATTGTAATTGGGCAGAGAATTATTGATGACAGCCTGTACAGGATCAAAGCAGGAACCGTCATAAACGGCGAGGAAGGAGATGCCAGCTTTTGAATCTCGGCGGGTACGTACCCATCCGCGCACGGTGACTTCGCTGTCAACGGCTACACGGCCCTGGAGTACGTCGGCAACAGGCGCAACGCTCATAATATTCTCTCTGTTAATAGTCGGAAAAAATAAACACTTGTCCACCCTGATTGGGGGGATACCTATGTTACCTGGCATCTGCAATCAGACAAGCAGAATTCACAGGCAAAGTGAAAGATTTCGGAAATAAACAATAAATAAAGGGAGCCAAAACGGCTCCCTGGGGTGATTAACTGGCTTTTTTGATATGCGGAAGGTCGAACGCTTTACGCAGTGCGCGCACAAACGCTTTGTCATGACAGATGGTTTTACCCGGGCTATCTGACAATTTGGCGACGGGTTTACCGTTGCATTCCACCAGCTTAATGACAATATTCAGCGGCTTCACCTGCGGTAAGTCGCAACTCAGGCGCGTGCCAATGCCAAAACTGAGCTGCACGCGTGGTGCGAAGTGGCGATAAAGATCGACCGCTTTTTTCAGATCAAGATTGTCTGAGAAAACCAGCGTTTTGGTTAACGGGTCAATGCCCAGCTTTTCATAATGCGCGATCGCCTTTTCGCCCCACTCAACGGGATCGCCAGAGTCGTGGCGCAGCCCTTGATAACGGGTCGCAAACTCCATACCAAAATCGCGCAAAAACGCGTCCATGGTGATGCAGTCGGTGAGTGCGATGCCGAGCTGGTCAGGATATTCATTCAGCCAGGCGGCAAGAGCCGCACGCTGACTGGTCGCCAGGTCCGGGCTAATTTGCTGGTGCGCCTGGAACCACTCATGCGCCTGCGTGCCCATCGGGGTGAGGGACAACCGGCGAGCGAGGTCGTAGTTACTGGTACCGACAAACCACGGTTCCCGCTGAAGGCGTTCAACAATCGCCTGCTGCACCTCGCGTGAGAAACGGCGGCGAGTGCCAAAATCCATCAGGTGGAAGCGGGACATATCGAGATCGGCCGTTAAAGCAGAGAAATCGACTAGCTTACTTTCCAGCGCATCAAGCGCCTGCGCCACGCCCGCTTCTGGCGTACGATACCGGTGCACCAATTCACTGATCACCGCCAACAGCGGGACTTCCCACATGATGACTTCACGCCACGGGCCGGTTAAGCGGATATTCAGCTTACCGTTATCATTCGTGACGCTCACCTGCTCGGGGTTGTAGCGGAATTCCCGTAACCAGTTAAGGTAATCGGCAGTAAAGAAGGGCAGGTTGGAGAGCCATGTAAACTCGTCCTCCTGAAGTTGCAGGTGCTGCATCGCATCCACCTGCTCGCGAATTGCATCTGCATAAATACCCAGCAGGTCGTCGCCGCGGCAACGAAACTCCGCCGCTACGTGAACATCGTAGTAGCGGTGAAAAACGGCTTGCTGCATATGCAACTTATAAGCATCTGTATCCAGCAGCGAGTGCAGAACAGGAGAAGCGAATTGTGTCATAGGTGCGCAGTAGCATCCTCTCACGGGAGCGTTTAGTACAATAAACAACTAAGAAAACCGCTGGAGTATACCTTGTTTAGCGATTTATTGAACCCCGATCACAACATAAGCGCTCTTTGGGGTCGAGTACATTTCGTGCCTCGTGTTATAAAAATGTAGCAAAAAGGGTGTTTGTGACTGAAAAGATGAACATTCTGCGTAGCGTGATTTACACAACAGGAATAGACTGGAGTCGAGACTCTACAGAAGATGCTAAAGGTTTTTTTATGACACAACAGCCACAAGCCAAATACCGTCACGACTATCGTGCGCCGGATTACCAGATTACTGATATTGATTTGACCTTTGACCTGGATGCTGAAAAAACCGTGGTCACTGCCGTGAGCCAGGCTGTTCGTCATGGCGCGTCGGATGCCTCACTTCGCCTCGACGGCGAAGACCTGACGCTGGTGTCAATCCACGTGAATGATCAGCCGTGGACAGCGTATAAAGAAGAAGAGGGCGCGCTGATCCTCAGCGACTTACCAGAGCGTTTTACCCTGCGCATTGTTAATGAAATCAGCCCCGCGGCGAATACCGCGCTGGAAGGGTTATACCAGTCCGGTGATGCGTTATGTACGCAGTGTGAGGCAGAAGGCTTCCGCCATATTACCTGGTATCTCGACCGTCCGGACGTACTGGCGCGTTTTACCACCAAAATTATTGCTGATAAAAGCAAATATCCGTTCCTGCTCTCCAACGGCAACCGTGTTGCGCAGGGCGAGCTGGAAAACGGGCGTCACTGGGTACAGTGGCAAGATCCCTTCCCGAAACCTTGCTATCTCTTTGCGCTGGTCGCCGGTGATTTCGACGTCCTGAGCGATACTTTCACTACTCGTTCCGGGCGGAAAGTGGCGCTGGAGTTGTACGTTGATCGCGGCAATCTGGATCGCGCGCCGTGGGCGATGACGTCGCTGAAAAATTCCATGAAGTGGGATGAAGAGCGCTTTGGTCTCGAATATGACCTCGACATCTATATGATTGTCGCCGTCGACTTCTTCAATATGGGCGCGATGGAGAATAAAGGACTTAACATCTTTAACTCCAAATACGTGCTGGCACGTACCGATACCGCCACCGATAAAGATTACCTCGACATTGAGCGCGTCATCGGACACGAATATTTCCACAACTGGACCGGTAACCGCGTGACCTGCCGCGACTGGTTCCAGTTGAGTCTGAAAGAGGGATTAACGGTGTTCCGCGATCAGGAGTTCAGCTCCGATCTCGGCTCCCGTGCGGTTAATCGCATCAGTAATGTGCGCACAATGCGCGGTTTGCAGTTTGCTGAAGATGCCAGCCCGATGGCGCATCCTATCCGCCCGGATAGTGTCATCGAGATGAACAACTTCTACACCCTGACCGTTTACGAGAAGGGATCAGAAGTCATTCGTATGATCCATACCCTGCTGGGTGAAGCGAATTTCCAGAAAGGGATGCAGCTTTACTTTGAACGCCACGATGGCAGCGCGGCGACCTGCGATGATTTCGTGCAGGCGATGGAAGATGCGTCAAACGTCGATCTCTCTCATTTCCGTCGCTGGTACAGCCAGTCCGGTACACCGGTGGTCACCGTAAAAGACGACTACAACCCGGAAACCGAGCAATACACCCTGACCATCAGTCAGCGTACGCCTGCAACGCCGGATCAGGCAGAGAAGAAACCGCTGCATATTCCGTTTGCTATCGAACTGTATGATAACAAAGGTAAAGTGATTCCGTTGCAGAAGGGCGGTCATCCGGTCAATGCGGTGCTCAATGTGACGCAATCTGAACAGACGTTTGTCTTCGATAACGTCTACTTCCAGCCTGTACCCGCGCTGCTCTGCGAGTTTTCCGCGCCGGTGAAGCTGGAGTACAAATGGAGCGATCAGCAGCTGACCTTCCTGATGCGTCACGCGCGTAATGATTTCTCCCGCTGGGATGCGGCGCAAAGCCTGCTGGCGACGTATATCAAGCTGAACGTTGCGCGTCATCAGCAGGGGCAACCGCTCTCTCTGCCGGTCCATGTCGCTGACGCCTTCCGCGCGGTACTTCTGGACGAGAAGATTGATCCCGCGCTGGCGGCTGAGATCCTGACGCTGCCTTCAGCCAATGAAATGGCCGAACTGTTTGAGGTCATCGATCCGGTAGCGATCGCCGCCGTGCGCGAAGCATTAACCCGCACGCTGGCGACGGAACTGGCCGATGAGTTCCTGGCGGTTTATAACGCTAACCACCTTGATGAGTACCGGGTTGAGCATGCCGATATCGGTAAACGTACGCTGCGCAACGCCTGTCTGCGTTTCCTGGCCTTTGGTGAAACCGAACTCGCAAATACATTAGTGAGCCGACAGTACCAGAAAGCCAACAACATGACCGACGCGCTGGCGGCACTTTCTGCGGCGGTGGCGGCGCAACTGCCGTGTCGCGACGCCCTGATGCAAGAGTACGACGATAAGTGGCATCAGGATGGGCTGGTGATGGATAAATGGTTCATCCTGCAATCCACAAGCCCGGCCGACAACGTGCTGGAGACGGTACGTGGTCTGCTGAAACACCGCTCCTTCACCCTGAGCAACCCGAACCGTATTCGTTCACTGATTGGCGCGTTTGCTGGCAGCAACCCGGCAGCGTTCCACGCCGAAGACGGTAGCGGTTATCAGTTCCTGGTTGAAATGCTGACCGAGCTCAACAGCCGTAACCCGCAGGTAGCTTCACGGTTGATCGAACCGCTGATCCGACTGAAACGTTATGACGCCAAACGTCAGGCGAAGATGCGTGCGGCACTGGAACAGTTAAAAGGTCTGGAGAATCTCTCCGGCGATTTGTTCGAGAAAATCAGTAAGGCGTTAGCCTGATAAAAATCCCGGTGGCGTAAGTGCCACCGGGCTTTTATCACTCAGAGATTACTTCTCTATCTGTGCTCTGGACAGCACGTTCCCTTCCCATCCTTTTTGCGCGTAGTCATTCAGGTGATCGATTCGTTTCACCGGTTCACCGGCAGCAAAGTTAATCTCCTGCATTTTGATCCACACCTGACCGGCAGCAAACGTCGATTTGAAGTGGTATTCCCCGTGGCTTAAATCAGAAAGGGTCGTCCAGTAAGTGCCGATGCCTTTGTTTTGATCCGGACGTTTGCTGTATTTCGCATACATATCAGTGACTTTTTTCTCACCCGGACCTGAAGGATAGCCGATAGGGTAAGCCACGTTGTTAATCGCGGATAAGACAAAACCCTGGGCCTGATTTTTGTTGTCGGGCTGTGGCACATTTTTCAGGTTAAAGCTGGCGCGCACCAGACGTTCGTCCGCTTCAAGCCCTCCGGGGATCTCACTACGTTTGGCATGCTGATATTTCGCCAGATTACGTAGCTGCGCGTCGTAGGCAGGGGGGTTGGTCATCACCTGATAGGCTTTATTGTGGTAAACGTGTAGGGTGCCATTGTCGATCTCAATAATGGCAGAGTCACCGCTGACGTCTTCAATGGCGATATGTTTGGTGTCGGATGCGTAATCAATGGGCATTTTTGCCGCGACCAGACGCACATTCTGCTGAAGTCCTTTAACCGCGTCATCAACCGTCGCGTAGTTGTCCAGAATGTAGCTCAGCCAGGCACGACTTTCTAACACCGGTTTATCCTGATTATCTTTTTGCGCCTGGCTGCCATTTGAGTAATACAGCGTATGCCCCGCCAACCCTTTTTCATTCATACCATCCATTGGAAAGACACCGTCAGCGTAGATGGCCACGCTGCCATAGCGCGTCACCCAGTGGGCGCTATCTTTAGCATCACCGCCGTTATGTGCAATCCCGCGCGGGGTGATCACCAGAGACGGGTCTACCGGGCCAAAAAAATCGAGATTACGCGCGCTGACCATATAGCCGGGATACATGTTCATAAACAGTCGGGTGCAGGCGTCTGCGCTTGCGCTCACCCCTAACGTAATGGATGCACCGAGTGTCAGTGCGGCGAGTGCAGTCAATTGATTTTTCATTGTGTTTTCCCTTGTTGTTCTAAGACGAGGTCAGTGTAGGGAACAAAACAGATCGCACAGAGTCAGTGACTGTGGGAAAATCCCCCAGAGTTTATTGGGGGATGAACATGAAACCGATCCGCTTTACGCTTGCGCAAATTGACGCGTTTGCCTGTGTCTGTGAAAGCGGCACGCTGACCGCTGCGGCGAAAAAACTGAAAAAAGATCGCACCACCGTGAGTGAGTTGGTGGATTATCTTGAGCTGGATTTGGGCTACTCACTTTTTAATCGCACCACCCGACCGTTAACACTGACGGCAGAAGGACAGTTGCTCTATCGACAGGCGCGGCTGTTTTTACAGGAGGCGCAGTCATTTGGTCAGATAGCCGGGCAAATTCCTCAGCAGATAAATACCCAACTCACGTTGTGCTACGACGCGTTCACGCCACGGCGTTTCTTGTTGCGCTTGGCTGATGCGTTGAAAAAACAACACATTCATTTGGATCTGCTGTTAACCGGGCGTGAACGTGCAGAGCAGATGATTGAGTCAGGGGCGGCTGATATGGGGATCTTTCAGGCGATTAATCGTCCTATCAATGCCCGTTTTCAATGGCGGTCAATAGGCGCAATAACGCTGGCACTCTACGCTAAGGAGGGTTTTTTCCCCACTTCTCCGGTCTCTTTACTCAGCCTTGCATCCTCAGTGCAACTCATTCCTTTTGCCGGATTACCTGAGCATATGGCGCAGCGCCTGCAAATTGCCGATCGCATTCAGCGGGTTAATGAACTGGAAATGCTGCAATTATTATTGGCGCAGGGGTTTGGCTGGGCATTATTACCGACGCATCTGGGGGCTGAGAGTTGGCCTGGGATCAGCCAAATTGATGCGGAATTTGGCAATACCGGTCTGACGCATCCGCTGGTGGCGCTGTGGGATCCGGGACAAAAAAATCAACCTGCCATTCTGCAATCACTCTCATTAATGCCGGCGATATTCAGGGAGAATGAAGAACCGTTGTCGTGAAGGCAGGGCAGTGTATTCTGCCCTGCGATGTCACCGTTAGCCGTGTTGTAACTGACGAACTGGCCACGTGTTGTGTCCCCGTTGCATCACCCGGTTTAACACTTCGGCTTCCAGCTCTGCTAAACGCACTGAACCCCGTCGGCGCGGGCGCGGGATATCCACGGTCAGATCCAGACCGATTTTCCCGTCCTCAATCAGCAGCACGCGGTCGGCCATGGCAACCGCTTCACTGACGTCATGCGTAACCAGCAGCACGGTAAAGCCATGCGCCTGCCACAGCGAGACGATTAAATCCTGCATCTCCAGACGGGTTAAGGCATCCAGTGCGCCAAGCGGCTCATCCAACAGCAACAGGCCGGGTCGATGGATTAAGGCGCGTGCCAGCGCCACCCGCTGCTTCTGCCCTCCGGAGAGCGCGGCGGGCCATTCGGTGGCACGATTTTCCAGGCCGACTGCCGCCAGCGCCTTGCGAGCAGCGTCATGCCAGTAGCCTTTCAGCCCCAGCCCGACATTGTCGATAACGGACTTCCACGGGAGCAGCCGCGCATCCTGAAACATCATTCGTGTATCGTCCTGGATTTCTGCCAGCGGGGTGGTTCCGGCGAGCAGTTCGCCTGCCGTCGGTGTTTCCAGTCCGGCCAGCAGCCGCAGCAGGGTGCTTTTACCCCCGCCGCTACGCCCGACGACGGCGACAAACTGGCCTGCCGGAATATGCAGATCCAATTGATTGAGCACGGTATTACTGGCGTAGCGCCTGGTGACCGCATTGAGCAGCAGCGGTGTGCCCTGATTCAGACGTGCGGTATTCATACGGTTGCCTCCTTCACGTAATAGGCCGGGTTCCAGCGTAGCCAGATGCGCTCAAGCCACTGTGCGCTAACATCGGCGAGTTTACCGAGCAGGGCATAGAGAATAATGGCGACCACGACCACATCCGTTTGCAGAAATTCGCGGGCATTCATCGCCAGGTAGCCAATCCCGGAGTTAGCCGAAATCGTTTCGGCCACAATTAACGTCAGCCACATCAGCCCAAGCGCAAAACGTACGCCAACCATAATCGAGGGGAGGGCGCCGGGCAGGATCACGTGGATAAACAGCGGGAAACCCGACAGGCCGTAACTGCGTGCCATCTCCACTAATCCACGATCGATATTGCGGATCCCGTGCCAGGTGTTGATATACAAAGGAAACAGTGTCCCCAGCGCGACCAGAAAGATCTTCGCGGACTCATCAATACCGAACCACAGGATAACCAGTGGGATCAGCGCCAGATGCGGCACGTTACGCAGCATCTGAATTGAGGTATCGAGCAGACGTTCCCCCCAGCGTGAAAGACCGCTGATAAGCCCCAGTGTCAGGCCAATCGATCCGCCGATCGAGAAGCCGATCAGCGCACGCCAGGAGCTAATAGCCAAATGCTGCCACAGCTCACCACTGACGGAGAGTGTCCAGAACGCTTCAACCACGCCTTCCGGTGAAGGGAATAGGCGACCGGAGAGCCAGCCAATTGAAGATGCAAGCTGCCAGAGTGCAACGATGCCCACCGGTAAAAACCAGGGGGCAACGCGCAGTAACCCTTTGTGTGTTCGCGTTGCCATCAATGTATTCCTTAACGTTGCGCGACGTTACGCGGGATAAATTCGTTCGCCACCGCTTCGCCCTGCTGAAGCAGTGGCTGCGGTTGCGGAATTTCCGGTATCGCGATATCAAGATGCGGGAACAGCAGTTCACCCACTTTGTACGCCTCTTCGAGATGCGGATAACCGGAGAGGACAAAGCTGTCGATACCGAGCGCCGCATACTCATTAATGCGTGCTGCCACCGTTGGGCCATCGCCTACCAGCGCGGTTCCCGCACCGCCACGCACCAGCCCGACGCCTGCCCACAGATTTGGGCTGATCTCAAGCTTGTCCCGCTTGCCGTTATGCAGCGCCGCCATACGATGCTGACCGACGGAGTCGGTTCTGGCGAAAGCCGCCTGCGCTTTGGCAATGGTGTCATCATCCAGATGCGCAATCAGCCGATCTGCGGCCTGCCAGGCTTCTTCATTGGTTTCGCGAACAATCACATGCAAACGAATGCCAAAACGGATCTTGCGCCCGCGCGCAGCGGCTTTGGCGCGTACCTGTTCGATCTTCTCTCTCACCAGCGCCGGCGGTTCGCCCCAGGTGAGATAAAGATCAACCTGTTCGGCGGCCAGATCCTGCGCCACGTCGGAAGAGCCGCCAAAGTAGAGGGGAGGGTGCGGCTGCTGTATCGGCGGGAAGAACAGTTTTGCCCCGCGAACGTGAATATGTTTGCCGTGAAAATCGACGGTTTCGCCCTGCAATAACCGCCGCCAGACCTGAGTAAATTCAGAAGAAGCGGCATAGCGTTCGCTGTGATCGAGGAAAACGCCGTCGCCTGCCAACTCTTGTGGATCGCTGCCGGTGACCAGATTAAAGAGCGCGCGACCGTTGGAGAGCCTGTCGAGCGTCGCGGCCTGGCGCGCGGCGACCGTGGGTGACGTCACGCTGGGGCGCAACGCCACGAGGAACTTAAGCCGTTGCGTTACCGGGATCATTGACGCTGCAACCAGCCACGCATCTTCGCAGGAGCGTCCGGTGGGGATCAGCACGCCGGTAAAGCCCAGGCGGTCTGCGGTTTGTGCGATTTGTTGCAGATAACCGTGAGTGACCGGGCGCGAACCTTCTTCTGTTCCCAGATAGTGCCCGTCACCGTGTGTAGGTAAAAACCAGAACATATTCAAACTCATAATTTTTCTCCTTCCTGCGAAGTGGCGTGCCAGATGCGGTCGCGAATATCGATTTTTTTCGGTACCAGGCGGTTGTCGTAAAACAGATCGGCGGTTTGTTGCTGCAGCGCGGCAACCGTGGCGTCAACCGGCGCGATTGTGGTCGGTGGGCGATGATCCAGATAGCTGGCGATCACCGGCGCGGGCAATCCCATCGTTTTGGCAAGCAGCGCAATACTTTGTTCGCGTTGGCTAAGCGTCAGCGCATCGGCCTGACTGAAGGTGTTGAGCACGCCCTGAATAAAGGCGCCATTTTTTTCAGCATACGGGCGCGCCGCCAGATAGAACGAACCGGTTTGTTTTAAGTCAGAGCCGTCCTTCAGTACGCGCACGCCGCCTTGCAGAAGTGCTGCTGAATAGTAGGGATCCCAGATAGCCCAGGCATCGACGTTACCCTGCTGGAAGGCCGCACGGGCGTCCGCCGGGGTCAGAAAAGTCGGTTGAATATCGGTAAATTTTAACCCGGCCTGCTGCAAAGCCCGGAGCAGCAGGTTATGTGAACTGGAACCTTTCTGGAAAGCGACCTTGCGCCCTTTTAAATCCGCCACGCTTTTAATGGGACTATTTTCAGGTACCAGAATCACTTCTGCCTTCGGTTTAGGCGGTTCGACGCCGACATACACCAGGTCCGCCCCGGCGGCCTGCGCGAAGATCGGTGGTATGTCGCCAGTGCTGCCCAGATCGATACTGCCGACATTCAGCGCTTCAAGCATCTGCGGCCCCGCCGGGAATTCTACCCAGGAGATTTTCGTTTGCGGATAGCGCGTTTCCAGAAGTTGGTGGCTTTTTGCCAGCACCATACTGATGCTGCCTTTCTGATAACCGATACGCAGCGTCTCGGGCGTGGAGGTCGCTGCGTGAGACAGGGCTGAAAGTGACAGTAAACCGGTCAGCGCCAGCCAGGGTGAATGACGTTTGAAGAGATTAAGCATGGGCGATCCCCTGTGATGGGTGAAAATCAGGAACCTGTACATCCCGACGATGCAGCGCCTGCCAGAACGTCTCGAGCGCGGTGTCCAGGCGCAGTTGTAGGTTCGGGGTGAAGTGCGGTTTATGCTGATAATCAATAACCTGAGAGTCATCAGCAAACACGCCATGCAGAATTTCCTGCGCTTTAAGCGCGCTTAATACCGGCTTGAGCGCATAGTCAACGGCCAGTAAATGCGCGACGGTGCCGCCGGTGGCGAGAGGCAACACCACTTTCCCGTCGAGCGCTCGCTCAGGCAGCAGGTCAAGCAACGTTTTTAACGCCCCGGAATAGGCCGCTTTATAAACGGGCGTGGCGACAATCAGCCCATCGGCCTCTTTTAACTGGGCAACCAGGGTTTTCAGCGCGGGGCCGTCGAATCGCGCATATAAAAGATCTTCAGGCGCAAAGTTGTGGAGGTTCCAGTGGCATACCTCGACATCCAGAGCACTGAGTTTTTCACGGGCATATTCCAGTAACGCACTGGAACGTGAGGGAAAACGCGGACTTCCCGCCAGAGTGATGATGCGCATATTCTCAATCTCTCCTTATAACCAATTAGTTGCTTTTTACTAACATTGATAACAATTTGTGCAGTCTGACAGAGAGATTTTGTGAATCGAAATGATTTATCCGGCAGAGAAAATCTGAAAAACGCATAATTGCGCGGGGGAGGAAGAAAACGATTGCGTGGACATCGTCATTTATTGCCGCAGGTCAATTCCCTTTTGGTTCAACATCGCACATAATACGCCCCCGGTTTGCACACCGGGAATCCAGGAGAGTTCATGTACTACCCCTTCGTTCGTAAAGCCCTTTTTCAGCTCGATCCAGAGCGCGCTCATGAATTAACATTTCAACAATTACGCCGTGTCACAGGTACACCGCTGGAAGCGCTTGTGCGCCAGAAAGTGCCAGCAAAGCCTGTTACCTGTATGGGGCTGACTTTTAAGAACCCGCTTGGTCTGGCCGCAGGTCTGGATAAAGATGGGGAGTGCATTGATGCGCTGGGCGCAATGGGGTTTGGCTCGATAGAGATAGGCACCGTGACGCCACGCCCTCAGCCTGGCAACGATAAACCCCGCCTTTTCCGCCTGGTCGATGCGGAAGGGTTGATCAACAGAATGGGCTTCAATAACCACGGTGTCGATAACCTGGTGGAGAACGTTAAAAAATCGCATTTTGACGGCATCCTGGGGATTAATATCGGTAAAAATAAAGATACGCCGGTAGAGCAAGGCAAAGATGACTATCTGATTTGTATGGAAAAAGTCTATGCTTATGCAGGTTATATCGCGATCAATATCTCTTCACCAAATACGCCAGGATTACGCACGCTGCAATACGGCGATGCGCTGGACGATTTATTGACGGCAATTAAAAATAAACAAAACGATCTGCAGGCGATCCATCAAAAATATGTGCCGGTGGCGGTAAAGATCGCGCCGGATCTTTCCGAAGAAGAACTGATCCAGGTTGCTGACAGTTTAGTCCGTCATAATATTGATGGTGTTATTGCCACCAATACAACGTTGGATCGTTCTTTGGTTCAGGGAATGAAAAACTGTGACCAAATGGGTGGTTTGAGTGGACGACCGCTGCAATTAAAAAGTACAGAAATTATTCGACGTCTGTCGCAGGAATTAAACGGGCAGTTACCGATTATTGGTGTCGGTGGTATTGACTCCGTGATAGCGGCGCGTGAAAAAATGGCGGCTGGCGCTTCACTGGTGCAAATTTATTCCGGCTTTATTTTTAAAGGTCCGCCGCTGATTAAAGAAATCGTTACCCATCTCTAACCTTTTCCCTTAATCGGACAACCAGGGCTTTATTTCCAGCCTTGGTTGTTTTATATTCCTTCACTGTTGCTTATTTATACATTTTAGTCTTTTCTTATTAAGGCAATTAACGAAGCGGCAATCAGGACAATGTTGCAACAGGATGTTAAGCCCAGGAGATAAACGAATGCGAATTAAACCTGACGATAACTGGCGCTGGTATTATGATGAAGAGCATGATCGAATGATGCTCGATCTGGCCAATGGCATGTTATTTCGCTCGCGTTTTGCTCGCAAAATGCTCACTCCTGATGCTTTTTCACCCGCCGGTTTTTGCGTAGAAGATGCCGCGCTTTATTTTTCCTTTGAAGAAAAATGCCGCGACCTTGAATTATCGAAAGAACAAAAAGCGGAGCTGGTGCTTAATGCGCTGGTGGCTATTCGCTACCTCAAACCCCAGATGCCAAAAAGCTGGCACTTTGTTGCGCATGGAGAAAACTGGTCACCCGTCTCCGGTGATGCGGCCTGCGTCTACTTAAGCGACACCGAAGAGCAGGTCAATTTACTGGTGGTGGAACCGGGTGAAAATGCTGCGCTTTGTCTGCTTGCTCAGCCTGGCGTGGTGGTCGCGGGACGCACGATGCAGCTGGGTGATGCGATAAAGATCATGAATGACAGACTGAAACCGCAAGCCATTATTGACAGTTTCAGCCTTGAGCAAGCCGTTTAACTTTCCAGTCTGAGCGCCGTTTTCGGTACACAACTACAGCAAAGAATCGTGCCATCCTCGCCTATCGCTGATTTTTTCAGCGGGCTGACTTCGCCCTCCAGCAACCGTACCCGGCAGCAACCGCAAATACCCGCCCGACACGAATAGGGAACCCGAATCCCCTGGTTTTCCAGCTGTTCTAACAACACCTGCTGGTTGTTGCCACGAAAAGTCTGTCCATGCCAGTCGATATTCACCGCAGCATCCGGGTGTTGTTCTGCGGTGACGGTATCGTCAGGTGCCGCGGCACCATATTTTTTTGCGGGCCCCGTAGCCAGTATTTCGACCTCATCACCTGTGCGAATCACCCCGCTGTTGCGGGCAATCAGATTCTGGCCGAAATCAACATCGCCATTATCCAGCGCCGTGCGAAAACGCTGTAATGTGGCTAACGGTTCGCCAGAAGGATGTTTTTGCCCTTTTTCCGGGCTGACGGTGGTGAAAATACAGCGGCTGCACGGCTTTGCAACGTCAAAAATAACGTCGCCAATGCGGATCACTTTCCAGGTGTCTTCTTCCCAGGCGGCGGCACCGCTCACCACCAGGTTAGGGCGAAACTGTTCCATTTTCACGCTGGCAGGGCAGCGCTGTTGTAAATCACGCAGAGAGGCTTCACTGGTCAGCAGGTAGGGAAAACCATCCGCGAAGGAGAGCGGTACGCCGCTGTGTTGTTTAACGCGTCGCGTCAGGTTTGGTCCGACCCACCGTAATTGCACTTCGCGGGAAAAGAAACCACTCAGCCACCGATTAACAGCATCGGGTGCGATGCGGGCGGTAAAATGGTTTCCCCAGACTTCAGTTGGGGCATCTTGTTCGGCAAAATCAGCAAACCGTACCAGCGCGCTGCTGCCGTCCGGGGCGGTAAGATGCAGCCCGTCGTGCAACGGGGAAGGGGTAAAGCGAACCATTTGCGGGAACTGGCGGGCAGTGATGAACGTGCCATCGGGGGTGGTTATCATAAAAATACGATCAAACGCCAGACCACTGGCGTCAGCCAGCGCGTGTGTCAGGCCAATGCCGCGCATTGATTTAACCGGATGAACAAAAAGTCTGGTTAACGTCACCACTGTACAGCCCTCAAATGAAAATAAGCCCTCAACTTTATGACATACAGCCCATATTAGCTATAATGCGCAGCAATTTTCCCCGAGTAAAAGTGACGATATGAATTCTCTGTTTGCCAGTACGGCCCGTGGGCTGGAAGAGCTGTTAAAAACTGAACTGGAAAACCTGGGCGCCGATGAGTGCCAGGTCGTTCAGGGTGGTGTCCATTTTAAGGGCGACACACGGCTTGTTTACCAGAGCCTGATGTGGAGCCGTCTGGCCTCTCGCATCATATTGCCGATGGGGGAATGCAAGGTCTATAGCGATCTGGACCTGTATCTCGGCGTTCAGGCAATCGACTGGACAGAGATTTTTAATCCTGGTGCCACGTTTGCCGTGCACTTCAGTGGCCTGAATGACACCATCCGTAACAGTCAGTACGGCGCAATGAAAGTGAAGGATGCCATTGTGGACGCCTTCACCCGCAAGAATCTGCCGCGCCCGAATGTGGATCGTGAATCCCCGGATTTACGTATTAATGTCTGGCTGAACAAAGACACCGCCAGTATCGCCCTTGATCTGAGCGGCGACGGTCTGCATCAGCGTGGCTATCGCGATCGCACCGGTCAGGCGCCAATTAAAGAAACGCTGGCGGCGGCGATTGTGATGCGTTCTGGCTGGCAGCCGGGCACGCCACTGCTCGACCCAATGTGCGGTTCGGGTACGCTGTTAATTGAAGCGGCAATGTGGGCGACCGATCGTGCCCCAGGCTTACACCGTGGATACTGGGGCTTCAGCGGTTGGGCGCAGCATGATGAGGCAGTCTGGCAGGAAGTAAAAGCGGAAGCGCAGGTTCGTGCCCGCAAAGGCCTGGCCGACTACAGCTCACGCTTTTATGGTTCAGACAGCGATGCGCGCGTGATTGAGCGTGCGCGCAGTAACGCCCGCCGCGCAGGCATTGGCGATCTCATCACTTTCGAAGTCAAAGACGTTGCACAGCTGAGCAATCCGCTGCCCGAAGGTCCGCACGGGACGGTTATCAGTAACCCGCCGTACGGTGAACGTCTGGACAGCGAGCCGGCGCTTATCGCGTTACATAGCCTGCTCGGCCGTAACATGAAAAACCAGTTCGGCGGCTGGAATTTGTCGTTGTTCAGCGCGTCTCCGGATTTGCTCAGCAGTCTGCAATTGCGCGCCGATAAACAATTCAAGGCCAAAAACGGTCCGCTGGATTGTGTGCAGAAAAACTACCACGTCGCAGAGACCACTTCTGAAAGCAAGCCTGCCACGGTGGCGGAAGATTACGCCAACCGACTGCGTAAAAATATTAAGAAGCTGGAGAAGTGGGCGCGTCAGGAAGGGATTGAATGCTATCGCCTTTATGATGCCGACCTCCCGGAATATAACGTGGCGGTTGACCGCTACGGTGAGTGGGTGGTTATCCAGGAATATGCGCCGCCGAAAACGGTAGATGCACAGAAAGCGCGCCAGCGTCTGTTTGATATCATCGCGGCGACCCTCTCCGTGCTGGAGATGGCTCCGAACAAGCTGGTGCTGAAAACGCGTGAGCGTCAGAAAGGGAAAAACCAGTACCAGAAGATGAACGAGAAGGGCGAGTTCATCGAAGTGAGCGAATACAACGCGCGTCTGTGGGTCAACCTGACCGATTATCTGGATACGGGCCTGTTCCTTGATCACCGAATTGCGCGCCGCATGCTGGGGCAAATGAGCAGTGGAAAAGATTTCCTTAACCTCTTCTCCTACACTGGCAGCGCCAGCGTACATGCTGGTTTGGGTGGCGCCCGCAGCACCACCACGGTAGATATGTCGCGTACCTATCTGGAGTGGGCGGAGCGCAACTTGCGACTGAATGGCCTGAGCGGTCGTGCGCATCGTTTAATCCAGGCGGATTGTTTGGGATGGTTGCGTGAGGCGAATGAGCAATTCGATCTTATTTTCATCGATCCACCGACGTTTTCTAACTCAAAACGTATGGAAGATTCGTTTGATGTGCAGCGCGATCATCTGGCGCTGATGAAGGATCTGAAACGTCTGCTGCGTAAGGGCGGCACCATCATGTTCTCCAACAACAAACGTGGATTCCGTATGGATCTCGACGGACTGGCGGCACTGGGACTGAAAGCACAAGAAATTACGCAGAAAACGCAATCCCAGGACTTTGCCCGTAACCGCCAGATCCACAACTGCTGGCTGATTACCTCAGCCTGAAAGGAAAAGTAAATGTCATTAATCAGTATGCATGGCGCATGGCTGTCGTTTAGCGATGCGCCGCTTCTTGATAATGCAGAATTGCATATCGAAGATAACGAACGCGTCTGTCTGGTGGGCCGTAACGGCGCCGGAAAGTCGACCCTGATGAAGATCCTCAACCGCGAACAAGGTCTGGATGACGGGCGCATTATTTATGAACAGGATCTGGTGGTTGCGCGTTTGCAACAGGATCCCCCGCGTAACGTTGCAGGCAGCGTGTATGATTTTGTCGCCGAGGGTATCGAGGAACAGGCGGAATACCTGAAACGGTATCACGATATTTCTCGCATCGTGATGACTGATCCCAGCGATAAGAACCTCAATGAAATGGCGCGGGTACAGGAACAACTCGATCACCATAACCTGTGGCAGCTCGAAAGCCGTATTAATGAAGTGTTGGCGCAATTAGGGCTTGATCCTAACGCAGCGCTTTCTTCCCTTTCGGGGGGATGGCTGCGTAAAGCTGCGCTGGGCAGAGCATTGGTGAGCAACCCGCGCGTATTGCTGCTGGACGAACCGACTAACCACCTGGACATTGAAGCTATCGACTGGCTGGAAGGATTCCTGAAATCCTTCAATGGCACGATCATTTTTATCTCTCACGACCGTTCGTTCATTCGTAATATGGCGACCCGTATTGTCGATCTGGATCGCGGGAAGCTGGTCTCTTATCCGGGCGATTACGATCAGTATCTGCTGGAGAAAGAAGAAGCGCTGCGGGTCGAAGATCTACAGAATGCGGAGTTTGATCGCAAACTGGCCCAGGAAGAGGTGTGGATCCGTCAGGGGATTAAGGCGCGTCGTACGCGTAACGAAGGTCGCGTCCGCGCACTGAAAGCTATGCGTCGTGAACGTGGCGAACGCCGCGAAGTCATGGGTACTGCGAAGATGCAGGTCGAAGAAGCGACGCGCTCGGGCAAAATCGTCTTCGAAATGGAAAACGTGGATTACCAGGTTGATGGCAAACAGCTGGTGAAAGATTTCTCCGCGCAGGTACAACGCAGCGACAAAATTGCGCTGATTGGGCCAAATGGCTGCGGTAAAACGACGTTGCTGAAACTGATGCTGGGCCAGCTTCAGGCTGACAGTGGCCGTATTCATGTCGGTACAAAGCTCGAAGTGGCCTATTTTGATCAGCATCGCGCCGAACTGGATCCCGATAAGACTGTGATGGACAACCTCGCGGAAGGCAAACAAGAGGTGATGGTTAACGGTAAATCACGCCATGTGCTGGGCTACCTACAGGACTTTTTGTTTCACCCTAAACGTGCCATGACGCCGGTTCGCGCATTGTCGGGTGGCGAGCGCAACCGTCTGCTGCTGGCGCGTTTATTCCTCAAACCCAGCAATCTTTTAATTCTTGATGAACCAACCAACGATCTCGACGTCGAAACCCTCGAGTTGCTGGAAGAAATGATTGACGGTTATCAGGGGACAGTCTTGCTGGTGAGCCACGATCGTCAGTTTGTGGACAACACCGTGACGGAATGTTGGATCTTCGAAGGTGACGGCAAAATTGGTCGCTATGTCGGCGGCTATCACGATGCGCGTGGACAACAGGTACAACATCTGGCGTTTAAACAGCCTGTTGTGAAAAAAAATGAGGAACCTGCTGCACTTAAAGCAGAAATTGTAAAACGAGCGAGTGGCAAACTAAGCTATAAACTACAGCGCGAACTGGAACAGCTACCCCAGCAGCTTGAAGAGCTGGAAGCTAAACTGGAAACGCTGCAGGCGCAAGTTGCTGACGCCGCCTTTTTTAGCCAGCCGCATGAGCATACACAAAAAGTTCTGGCTGACCTGAGTGAAGCGGAACAAGAACTTGAGCAAGCCTTTGAGCGCTGGGAGTATCTTGAAGCCTTGAAGAATGGCGCATAATTAAAGGAGCACATATGTGCGAACATCACCATGCTGCGAGGCATATATTATGCTCGCAATGTGACATGCTGGTGGCATTACCCCCGTTAGAGCATGGACAAAAAGCGGCATGCCCACGATGTGGCACAACATTAACAACCGAGTGGGACGCGCCAAGGCAGCGTCCCACCGCGTATGCAATAGTGGCTTTATTCATGCTGCTACTCTCCAACCTATTCCCTTTCGTGAGTATGAATGTGGCGGGGGTGAGCAGTGAAGTTTCGTTTCTGGAAATTCCGGGCGTTTTATTTTCTGAAGATTACGCCAGTCTCGGTACCTTCTTTTTATTATTCGTTCAGGTGGTGCCCGCCTTTTGCCTGATCACGATATTACTGCTCGTTAATCGTGTTGCCATGCCGGAAAAACTACAGGCCAGGCTGGCGCGCGTTTTGTTCCAGTTAAAATCCTGGGGCATGGCTGAAATATTTCTCGCCGGGATATTGGTGAGTTTTGTCAAACTGATGGCCTACGGCGATATTGGCGTAGGCAGCAGTTTCATTCCGTGGTGTCTGTTTTGTATTTTGCAGCTCCGTACGTTTCAGTGTGTGGATCGTCGCTGGCTGTGGGATGACATTGCGCCTGCGCCTGAAATTGCGCAGCCGTTAAAAGTGGGAACGCCGGGGATTCAACAAGGTTTACGTTCCTGTTCCTGCTGTACGGCGGTACTGCCTGCCGATGAGCTGGTGTGTCCACGCTGTAATACCAAAGGGCATGTGCGACGTAAAAACAGTCTGCAGTGGACGATGGCACTGTTGTTCACCTCGATCATGCTTTACCTTCCAGCCAATATCATGCCGATTATGATTACTGATTTGCTGGGTTCAAAATTGCCATCCACCATTATTGCTGGGGTGGTTTTACTGTGGAGAGAGGGATCTTATCCGGTTGCGGCTGTGATATTTATCGCCAGTATTATGGTGCCAACGTTAAAAATGATTGCGATTGCATGGTTATGCTGGGACGCAAAAGGGCATGGAAAGCGTGACAGCGAAAGAATGCATTTGATTTACGAAGTCGTGGAATTTGTCGGTCGTTGGTCAATGATCGATGTTTTTGTTATTGCCGTACTCTCTGCGCTGGTGCGCATGGGAGGGTTGATGAACATTTATCCTGCAATGGGTGCGTTGATGTTTGCTTTAGTCGTCATTATGACAATGTTTTCTGCGATGACGTTTGATCCTCGTCTGTCGTGGGACCGTAAACCAGAACCAGACCATGAGGAGTCCTGACAGCATGGAATCTAAAAGTGGGGAAGCCAAAGTGCAGAAGGTAAAGAACTGGTCTCCCGTGTGGATATTCCCCATCGTCACTGCGCTTATTGGGGCATGGGTTCTGTTTTACCACTACAGTCATCAGGGACCAGAAGTCACCCTGATTACCACCAATGCCGAAGGCATTGAGGGCGGTAAAACCACCATAAAAAGCCGTAGCGTCGACGTTGGTGTTGTCGAAAGCGCGACGCTAACCGATGACTTAACCCATGTAGAAATCAAAGCACGCCTCAATTCCGGCATGGAAAAGTTGCTGCATAAAGATTCTGTCTTCTGGGTGGTTAAGCCACAGGTAGGGCGTGAGGGGATCAGCGGCTTAGGTACGCTGCTGTCTGGCGCCTATATTGAACTGCAGCCGGGTAATAAAGGAAGCCAGCTCAATAAATACGATCTGCTGGACTCTCCGCCGCTGGCGCCACCGGATGCGAAAGGGATCCGCGTGATTCTGGACAGCAAAAAGGCCGGACAGCTGAGTCCGGGCGATCCGGTGCTGTTCCGCGGCTATCGTGTAGGCTCGGTTGAAACCAGCACGTTTGATCCGCAAAAGCGCAGCATTAGCTATCAGCTCTTTATCAATGCGCCGAACGATCGCCTGGTCACCAATAATGTGCGTTTCTGGAAAGACAGCGGCATTGCGGTCGATCTCACCTCTGCGGGAATGCGCGTAGAGATGGGCTCGCTGACCACCTTGTTTGGCGGCGGTGTCAGTTTTGACGTCCCGGAAGGGCTTGAGCAGGGGCAACCTGTCGCGGAAAAATCGGCGTTCGTCCTCTATGACGATCAGAAGAGTATTCAGGATTCGTTGTTTACCGACCATATCGACTATCTGGTGTTCTTTAAAGATTCGGTTCGTGGATTACAACCTGGCGCGCCGCTGGAATTCCGTGGTATTCGTCTGGGTACCGTCAGCAAAGTGCCGTTCTTTGTGCCAAATATGCGTCAGGTATTTAACAACGACTTCCGCATCCCGGTACTGATCCGTATCGAACCTGAGCGTCTGAAAGCGCAGTTAGGCGAAAATACGGATGTGGGCGCACATCTGCAGGAATTGCTGAACCGTGGCTTACGTGCATCGTTAAAAACGGGGAATCTGGTGACTGGTGCGCTGTATGTTGACCTCGATTTCTATCCGAAGGAACCCCCTATTAAGGGCATCCGTGAGTTTAGCGGCTATCAGATCATTCCGACCGTGAGTGGTGGTCTGGCGCAGATCCAACAACGTCTGATGGAAGCGCTGGATAAAATCAATAATCTGCCGTTGAATCCGATGATTGAGCAGGCGACCAATACGCTCACTGAAAGCCAGCGTACGATGAAGCACCTGCAAACCACGCTGGACAACATGAACAAGATTACGTCCAGTGAGTCGATGCAGCAGCTTCCAGCGGATATGCAAACTACGCTACGCGAACTGAACCGCAGTATGCAGGGCTTCCAGCCGGGTTCTGCCGCGTATAACAAGATGGTGGCGGATATGCAGCGTCTTGATCAGGTACTCCGCGAACTGCAGCCGGTTCTGAAAACGCTCAACGATAAGAGCAATGCGCTGGTGTTTGAAGCGAAGGACAAGAAAGATCCAGAGCCGAAGAGGGCGAAACAATGAAAAAGTGGCTAGTGGTGATGATGTCGGTCTGGCTGACGGCATGCAGCTCCGGTGGAGAAAGTAAAAGCTATTACCAACTGCCTATTGCGCAGGGGGGCGTGCAGAGTACCGCGAATCAGGGAAACCGTCTGCTGTGGGTGGAACAGGTTTCAGTACCTGATTACCTGGCAGGGAATGGCGTGGTCTATCAGACCAGCGATGTGAAGTACGTGATTGCGAATAACAACCTCTGGGCCAGCCCGCTGGACCAGCAGTTGCGCAATACGCTGGTGGCCAGTCTGAATACCCAGCTTCCGGGTTGGGTTGTCGCCTCTCAGCCGCTGGGAAGCACTCAGGACACGCTAAACGTCACGGTGACCGGATTCCACGGTCGCTATGATGGCAAGGTTATCGTGAGTGGTGAGTGGCTTCTGAACCATCAGGGGCAACTGATTAAGCGTCCATTCCATCTGGAGGCGACGCAGCAGCAGGATGGCTATGATGAGATGGTCAAAGTGCTGGCAACGGCATGGAGCCAGGAGGCCGCGTCTATCGCTCAGGAGATAAAACGCCTTCCTTAAAGTTTAAAAAATTGTAAATTAAACCGCCTCAGATTAACCCCTGAGGCGGTTTTTTTTCATTATTATTCCGGGAAAATAGCTGTCCTGGCTCACATTTCTTGTACAAATGAATTATTGGGTAGCTCACAAATATGACACTGGCGTGAATTTTGCGCATTGACGGAACCAATGTTTCGCGGTATTCGTTTTAGTGTGATTGCACACTTCGTAATCACTGTTTTCTTTTCCACCAGATAAAAGATGAGGGAAACGAGGCATGAAGAGACAAAAACGAGATCGCCTGGATCGGGCACATCAACGTGGATATCAGGCCGGCATCGCCGGACGCTCAAAAGAAATGTGTCCCTATCAG
Organism: Citrobacter sp. GW821-FHT07H02; assembly: GCF_059418505.1. Taxonomy (NCBI): domain Bacteria; kingdom Pseudomonadati; phylum Pseudomonadota; class Gammaproteobacteria; order Enterobacterales; family Enterobacteriaceae; genus Citrobacter; species Citrobacter sp. GW821-FHT07H02. The sequence goes on from NZ_JBWKPZ010000001.1 coordinate 635,582, forward strand.
ACGCTGAATCAGAGGTCATACTGGCTGGGAGGCTGGCGAGAAGCCATGGCGGACAGGGCAGTTTTGGCCTGATTCTGTCTCTTTAGAAAAAAGAAACCTCCGCATTGCGGAGGTTTCGCCTTTTATCACTCAGTCAGCAAAAGTGGCTGGCTGTAAAAGTGCAGGATTAGAACGCGGAAGTGTCCTGGAACAGGCCCACTTTCAGGTCATTGGCGGTGTAGATCAGACGGCCATCGACCAGAACTTCACCATCAGCCAGACCCATGATCAGGCGACGGTTAACGATGCGCTTGAAGTGGATACGGTAAGTGACTTTTTTCGCGGTCGGCAGAACCTGGCCGGTAAATTTCACTTCGCCTACGCCCAGGGCGCGGCCTTTACCTTCACCGCCCAACCAGCCGAGATAGAATCCAACCAGCTGCCACATTGCGTCCAGACCTAAACAGCCCGGCATGACCGGATCGCCGATAAAGTGACACCCGAAGAACCAAAGATCCGGGTTAATATCCAGCTCAGCTTCGACATAACCTTTGTCAAAGTTGCCACCGGTTTCAGTCATCTTGACGACACGGTCCATCATCAACATGCTTGGTGCTGGCAGTTGTGGGCCTTTAGCGCCAAACAGTTCACCGCGACCAGAGGCAAGAAGGTCTTCTTTTGTATAGGATTCGCGTTTATCTACCATGTTCTCTGTAAGCCTTATTTTATTGAAGCACGCAGGATAGCTAACACGTGTACGCTGAACAAGTCCGATCAGTTCGGAACAAACCAATTCAGCCAACGCAGCGGCCAGGGGAAACGGTGACGACCTTCCAGTTGCGTTGCTGCTGCAATACGCTCCTGGATAGTTTGCATCAGCGTTGTCTGACCTTCACCGTCCCACACCAGATTTAACAGAAGCGGCAGGGCGTCTGTCACGTCATCCACCGCCCAGATACTGAATTTCTCTTCTTCAACGGCCTGTAGCAGCGCAGGTTGCAGACTAAGATGTCTGACGTTGGCCGCTGGAATAATCACGCCTTGCTTGCCTGATAATTCTCGCTGCTGACAAATAGTAAAGAAGCCTTCAATCTTCTCGTTTAAACCGCCTACCGGTTGTGCACGACCGAATTGATCGACAGAACCGGTAATCGCGATACTTTGATTAACAGGAACATCAGCCAGAGCACTGATCAACGCGCATAATTCAGCCATTGATGCGCTGTCGCCATCGACTTCGCTGTAGGACTGTTCAAAGGTCAGCGAGGCGGAAAACGGGATCTGCTGCTCAAGCTGCAGCTCAGACATCAGGAAAGCCTGCATAATCATCATTCCCTTGGCATGGATATTCCCGCCAAGTTCCGCTTTTCGCTCAATGTCAGTGAATTCCCCATCGCCAATATGCACCACGCAGCTAATACGTGACGGTTCGCCAAATGCGCGAGGGTGACCAGGAAACTCAATCACCGAGAGCGCATTGATTTGACCAATGCGTTCGCCTTCGGTTTCGATCAGGATCTGTTCCTGGAGGATTTCATCCTGCATCCGTTCGGCAAGGAAACCCTCGCGCCATTCACGCTGGGCGAGCATCAGACGAAGTTGTTCTGCGTTGCAGGTCTCCCCCTCACACAGCGGGGCGACGTCTTTGAACTGACGAGCAATCCATAGCGGGCAGAGTGGCAAGGTGTCCTGCTCGCCAGTATAGCGTACCGCTTCACGAATCAGGACCTGCCACGCATCAGGGCCGGGGTAAGGCAGATTATTGCTTCTGGCGACCTGGGTCACCCACTGGCACCACTGCGTCATGGATTCTTCATCCACGATCTGCAGGTTGTCTTCAAATTCGCTATAGATAGCCTGCTCTGCGAGTTCCGGCTCCATTTCCTGGAAATCCGCTAACGACTCGCGGTCACCCACCAGTACCACTTTCATTTTAAGCGGCATAGAGGGCACGGAAACAGGCAGAGGGCGAGACTCATCGAATGCGACCCAGTCAAAGCTTTCGCGGCTCACGATGGCTTTCAGGCGCATCCATAACAGGGGCTGGGCCAGCAGCGTGCGCAGAGAAATAACCAGAATGCCGCCATTAGCCTGATGTACCAGGCCGGGTTGCAGGGTGATTTCTCCGTTAAACTGACGCAGGCAGCCAAACAGTTGTTCGGCTTCAACCCAGTCGGCACTGACCACCTGAGTTAACGTCGCAAAATTGTCTTCTGCTTTTTCTGCTTCGCGAAAACGAATGTGATGACCTGAAATCTCGTAATGACCGCCGGTCAACTTACCGTCGTCGGTGTGCAGCGTTCGGACTGCATCGGCCAGGAGGTTGATATACTCAAGCTCTTGCGGGGCCTTTGCCAGCATAAAAGATGACGACGCACGTGGCTGGAGAAGTTGCTCCAGACCAAACTGCAATCGCGGTTGAGTATCACTGAGTAAGGTGTCGTTTTCGTCAGTAAAGTGTGGCTGTGCAAATATCTCCTGATAACTGTCGGTATCAGGAACCAGATCACGCCATGCAAGTTTCGTAATGGTCAAAGTTGAGGTTTTTTAGTCTGTTGTGAAAAACGCGATTATACCGTAACCGGCAACACTGCACACGTGGAAAGCGAACGGAAACACGCAGTATGACGCGCGACAGTTCACAGGCTGGATATTCTTTTCTTCAGATGCTTAAAAAGCTGATATTCTGATAAGAGTTACACGGTAACATTGAGATCGCAATGAAATATCAACAACTTGAAAATCTTGAAAGCGGCTGGAAGTGGAAGTATCTGGTGAAAAAGCACCGCGAAGGGGAGTTGATTACCCGTTACGTGGAGGCCAGCGCAGCCAAAGAGGCCGTCGATTTGTTGCTAACCCTCGAGAATGAGCCGGTTCGGGTCAATACCTGGATTGACGAGCATATGAACCCTGCGCTGCTAAATCGGATGAAACAGACGATACGGGCACGACGCAAACGACACTTTAATGCTGAGCATCAGCATACGCGTAAGAAATCGATCGATTTAGAATTTATCGTCTGGCAACGCCTGGCTGGACTTGCGCAGCGCCGTGGCAAAACGCTTTCAGAAACGATAGTGCAATTGATTGAGGATGCGGAACATAAAGAGAAGTACGCCAGTCAGATGTCTACGCTGAAGCAGGATCTGCAGGCCTTATTGGGTAAAGAATAGCGTATGGCTCTGCCAGCATGTTCTGAGTACACAGTGGCATGGCAAAAAAAAACCCCGCAAGCGGGGTTTTTTATTAGACGGAAACTTAAGCCTGAGGCTGAGTTACAACGTCTTTGATACCTTTAACTTCGATCTCAACACGACGATCCGGAGCCAGGCAGTCGATCAGTGCAGCGCGAGCTTTCACGTTGTCACAGGTGTTGCCAGTAACCGGGTTGGATTCGCCCATGCCACGTGCAGAGATTTTGTCAGAAGGAATACCTTTAGAGATCAGGTAATCAACAACGGACTGAGCACGTTTCTCGGACAGACCCTGGTTGTAAGCGTCAGAACCGATGCGGTCAGTGAAGCCCAGAACAACAACGGAACCGTCTTTCGGATCCAGGTTGCTCAGCTGGCTGTACATCTGATCCAGAGCCTGCTGGCCTTCTGGTTTCAGAGTTGCTTTGTTGAAGTTGAACAGAACGTCAGACTTCAGAGTGAAGTGCTTGGTCTGTACTTCTGGAGCCGGAGCCGGAGCTACAACTGGAGCCGGTTCACCCTGGCCGAAACGGTAGGAAACACCTACGCTCAGCAGGCCGTTGTCCGGACGACCACCAACGGTGTTAGCGTCACCGATGTTGTTGGTCCACTGGTATTCCAGACGGGTAGCGATTTCAGGAGTAATTGCATACTCAACACCACCTGCGAATACTGGGGATACGCCAGTGTCGTGGTCTTTGAAGCCAGTGTTGTTTTTAGCGTCTGCACGCCAAACCATACCACCCAGACGAGTGTAGATGTCCAGATCGTCAGTGATTGGGTAACCCAGTTTAGCGGTCAGCTGAACGCCCTGAGCTTTGAAAGCGCCGGTCTGAGTGTTGCCTTTGTACGGCATACGACCTAACCAGTCGTAACCCATTTCGAAACCAACGTACGGGTTAACCTGATAACCACCGAACGCGCCTGCGCCCAGCTGGCTTTCTTCAGTTGAACCGTTGTTGTTGATTTGGTTGTTGCCAATGTCATGGAACTGAGACCAGCCCAGTTTAGCACCGGTATACCAGGTGTTATCTTTCGGAGCGGCCTGCGCTACGGTAGCGAAACCAGCCAGTGCCACTGCAATCGCGATAGCTGTCTTTTTCATTTTTTGCGCCTCGTTATCATCCAAAATATGCCATGAATATCTCCAACGAGATAACACGGTTAAATCCTTCACCGGGGGACCTGCTCAATAGTTACTCTACCGAATCTGCGGCTTAGGCCGAACACCCCTGGCGATGTAAAGTCTACAACGTAGTGGAAAACTTACAAGTGTGAACTCCGTCAGGCATATAAAAAAAAAAGGCTTGTATACACATTATTTAACATTTAGAGATGAGAAATTGAGCTGCAAAAATCGCTGAAACCGCTTCTGGCAAGCGTTCGCACCAAAAAAGCCTTAGGCTTCAATACACCGGTAAAGCATGAAAAAAAAATCCAGGATTAATCCTAATTTTACTCAATGATACAAATTAGAGTGAATTTTTAGTCCGGAATGCTGTCTCGTGGCTAAGGAGTGGGCTCGTACCGGACGCATAATAAATCCCATTGCATTTCCCTCATCGGCAGCTTTTACCAGTTGCGTATGCTCTTCTTCGGTCAATTCATCCGACAACCAACCGATCACGACACTGTAATTTCCTGTGCGCAATGCCCGAATCATTGATTCTAAAGTATGGCACGGAGAAAGCTGGTTTATTTGCATCACCTTAGTGAGGGGAAGTCCTGCTGACTGCACCCATTCACGGCTGAGTTTTTGCTGTGGCGTCAGCCAGAGCTGCCAGCGCGATTGCTGCCCTAATTGTTGCAGCAGGGGCAAAAGGAGTAATTGGGTCATCATGGGCTGGTCTTCGCGGTAGACCACTTCACTGATAAGCCCTGCGGTGGAGTTCTCCGAAGAGACACGCGCAATTCGACCGGAAGTGGAAGAGAGCGCCGAAGAACGATTTGCATAACCTGATGTGTACATAATCAATCCAGCCCTGTGAGTTACTGTATGGATATACAGTAACCCTGTGACCAATAAAGATCAACCTTATTTTCGGAAACAGACTCGCAATTTTTATTCGTCGTCGCAGTAAAAACAAAATTCATCTTGCCCCTTTAGAATAAGTTGCCTATTTTCGTCATTAACGGAGTTGTTACTGCAATTTATTTATTTAGCTTATGATTTAAAAAGGATTTTTATGAGAGCACATTCTTATAGTCGAATCTATAAATCTCAAGAATACCTGGCTTCACTGGGCACGATTGGCTACCGCTCGCTGTTTGGCAGTTACAGTTTGAGTATTGGGGATACTGTCTTTGCGATGGTTGCTAATGGTGAGTTATACCTTCGTGCCTGCGAGCAAAGCGTACAGTACTGTGTGAAACATCCACCTGTCTGGCTGACGTTTATGAAGCGCGGACGTCAGGTAATGCTCCACTATTATCGGGTGGATGAAAGCTTGTGGTGCGACCAGCAGCAACTGGTGTGCTTGTCGCAGTATTCGCTGGATGCGGCGGTAAAGGAAAAACATTCCCGTTTTTCGCAACATCGTCTGAAGGATTTACCGAATATGACCTTTCATCTGGAGATCCTCCTGAACGAAGCGGGGATTAAAGATGAGAGCACATTACGGAATCTGGGGGCGAAAATGAGTTGGCTAAGGCTTCGTCATCTTAATAAATCCCTGACGGTGAAAATTCTCTATTCCCTTGAAGGGGCGATTCTCGGGGTACATGAAGCCGCGCTCCCGGCGGCGCGCCGCCAGGAGCTTGCAGATTGGGTTCAGACACTTATGACAGAACAGGGGTATTAGACGGCAGTTGCGTAATCTGTCGTTGCAGACGACCGATCTCAGGGAGCAACGCGATCAGCAAGCCAATCTGCTGCACGACAAGCGGTTCTTTGCTGTCCGGGAGTGGTTCCAGATGCTGAATCCGCTGTTTTAGCCCCTCCAGCGCCTGATGTACCCGTTGTTCGTCTGCGGGTTGATGATGAAGCGCATCATCGACATAGCATACCGCATCGTCCAGCAGGGTCAGAACCTCCTGATTGGTTAACTGCTCACGGTGAGCGCCTAACGCGGAAATGTAGCTGGTAAAAGTATGGTTGAGGCAGAGCAACCGAAACGCGGCCTCACGCGTTTCTGCGGTGACATCGGGCTCGCTCGACATATTTGACACCACCGATGCCAGCTCTGCATCGCGATTGTGCGCATCCCGGCGGGCAATACGGTAGGCCAGTCGATTATCACGCCCCTGGTGATATTGTTCGAGGATCGCATCCAGGTAGCGGCAGTTCGCATCCGTTGCGCGTTCCAGAACACGCGGAAGATTGCGAAAACGCCAGTCTGGCCAGATGAAGCTGACGGCAGCCCACGCGATGGCACAGCCAATGAGCGTATCAATGACACGCGGCAGAGCGACCTCAAAACCTTCTCCCAGCAAGTTAAAGCACAGCAACACCAGTAAGGTAATGAACATTGTGGCATGGGCATACTGCACATTGCGAAACGCGAAAAACAGCACGCCTGTAATTACCAGCAGGATCAATTGCCCTTCGAGGGAGGGAACAAACCACAATATCGGCAAACCAATGGCGACACCCACCAACGTGCCGATAATCCTCAACGCCAGACGATGTCGGGTGGCGTTATAGTTTGGCTGGCACACAAACAGACTGGTAAGCAGGATCCAGTAACCGTGATCCATTCCGGTTATTTGGATCAAGGCATAACCCAGGCAGAGAACCAACGACATTCTTACTGCGTGACGAAACAGGGCGGAATCTGGCGTGAAATTGCGGCTGAACCGTAGCCAGGTATCGCTGAATCCGTGCGGGCTATCGTCTGCCAACTGATTCTCTGATTCATTGCGAGGCATCGCCTGCGCCTGCTCAGATTCAATCGTGGCCAGTTGCGCATCTATTGCGCGTAAGTTTGCGAGTAAAAATCCCAGCGTTTTCAGTAAGTCTGCTGAAGCGCCACCGGCCCGCATGCGTTCGAGCGCCGCGTCAAGGTGCGTGAATGCACGTTCAAAATGCGGATCATGTTGATATTGCGTGCGCAGTAAAAGGCAGCGCGACAGATGCATACAGGCTTGCCCTTGCATCGACATCAGACGCTGAAAGCGGAACATCACGTCGCTGTGGCGGAAATGATCGCGTAACGTTTGATACTGGATATGCGATGAACTGGCCCGTTCATGAATATCCTGCGCAACAAAATAGTAGTGCAGCGTGCGGCGCGTTCCGCGTTGCCCACGGTCGCCACGCAGACGAGTGAGCAGAGAGATTTTAGTCTGGTTCAGCGTCGCCATCAGTTGCCCGTTGGCCAGCGCTAAATCGTACAAAGGCGCCTGGCTCTCATCTTCAATATCCGGATCATATAACCGGGATTTTAATTCCAGATAATGTGCGAGCTGCTCATAGCTGCGCGCCAGGTTATCCTGCAGCGGGCGGATAGGGAATAACAGATGCCCGGTCAGCGTAAGCAGGTTGTACCATACAGCCCCAGCCAGCAGGAACAGTGGCTGCTGATACCACTGCTCGTACAGCGATGCGCCAAGCATGGTGTAGATGGCGATCAGCAATGCGCCAAAAGCAATGGTCGCGTAGCGCTGACCGAGACCGCCGAGCAAAATAAATCCGCTGGTCGATAACGTCAGGCCAATAGCGAAAAGCCAGGGCCACGGAAACAACAATTCCACGGAGGCGGAGGCGATGAAAAAACAGATCAGCGTGATGATCAGATTGCGCAGACGTCCTGCAAGGCGATCATCCAGATCGGTCAACGCAGCGGCCACCATACCCAGCGTTAGGGGTATGGTCAGTTTTACATCGCCCAGCCACCAGGGCAGGGCCGTTGTGCCGCACAGCGCGATAAAAATACGCACATAATATAACCAGGTACTGTTCCAGGTGTACCGCCTAAGCAAGGGACTCAACATAAAGGCCATCAGTCCTGATTATTCAAAACGGCGACGCGCATTCGCTTCGCGCGCAGCCTGAGCGGTTTCAACAGTGACCACGCGGCGGCCAACCGGCCAGAGTGCGATGGCGGCAATTTTAAAGTTCGCAATGCCGACAGGGATCCCGATTATCGTAATGCATTGGGCAATACCGGCAGCAATATGCATCACGCATAACCACCAGCCGAACAGAATCAGCCAGAAAACATTGAGTAACGTACCGCCCGTATTCATCAGCGCATTTTTGCCCGCTGGGTTGAGTTCATCCACATGAATCGCTTCGTTGCCGTAGGGAAACAGAGAGAGTTTGGTTATCTCCCAGCACGAGCGTGTCAGGGGTAATGTAAAAATCAGAACGATACTGACGAGTGTCGCCAGTAACCAGGCCAGGGTGGTCGCAAAACCCCCCAACACAAAATTTAGGATATTCAGAACGGTACGCATAAAGCCTCGGTCAAATCTGGTTTTCTATGATTCAAGGCAATTGTAACGTTTTTTTGGGCTGGAGCACGTTTTCTCTGGCGGTTACACTGAGAAGTAAACCTCTCGTGTGGATCCACTGAGTCATGGAACTGAAAGCAACTTCTCTTGGAAAACGTCTGGCACAACACCCTTACGATCGGGCTGTTATTCTTAATGCCGGTATCAAAGTCTCTGGCGATCGCCATGAATATCTTATTCCATTCAATCAGTTACTGGCTATCCATTGCAAACGCGGCCTGGTGTGGGGAGAGCTGGAGTTCGTCCTGCCGGATGATAAAGTGGTGCGCTTGCACGGTACAGAATGGAGCGAAACGCAACGGTTTCACCATCACCTGGAGGCGCACTGGCAACGCTGGAGTCAGGAGATGAGTGACGTTGCTGCACGGGTATTGCAGGAGCAATTAGACCTCATTGCACAGAGGACGGGGGAAAACACATGGTTGACCCGAGAGCAAACGTCAGGAATTCAGCAGCAAATTCGTCGCGCGTTTGCGGCGCTGCCGTTGCCTGTCAACCGACTGGAATCTTTTGAAAATTGTCGTGATGCATGGCGTAAGTGCCTGGCATGGCTAAAAGATATCGAAGGCTGTCGACTGGCGCATAATCAGGCTTATACCGATGTCATGCTGACAAAATATGCGGCGTTTTTCGAACAGATAGAATCGTCCCCGTTGAATCCCGCACAGGCCAGAGCGGTCGTCAACGGCGAGCATTCGCTGTTGGTTCTTGCCGGGGCTGGCAGTGGCAAAACGTCGGTGTTGGTTGCTCGTGCCGGTTGGCTTTTGGCCCGAGGAGAGGCGGCGGCTGAACAAATTCTGCTGCTGGCTTTTGGCCGTAAAGCAGCCGAAGAGATGGACCAGCGTATTCGCGAGCGGTTGCATACTGAAGAGGTCGCCGCGCGAACGTTCCATGCGCTTGCGCTGCACATCATCCAGCAAGGGAGCAAAAAAGTCCCGACGATCAGTAAACTTGAAAACGACACTGACGCGAGACATCAGCTCTTTATTTCGGCGTGGCGACAGCAGTGCAGTGAGAAAAAGGCACAGGCAAAAGGCTGGCGGCAGTGGCTGGAAGACGAAATGCAGTGGACCGTGCCGGAAGGCAATTTCTGGGATGATGAAAAGCTGCGACGTCGACTGGCACCACGACTGGATCGTTGGGTGAGTCTGATGCGGATGCATGGCGGCACACAGGCCGAGATGATCGCCAGCGCGCCGGAAGCGATCCGCGACCTGTTCGGTAAACGTATCAAATTGATGGCACCGCTACTGAAAGCGTGGAAAAGCGCGCTGAAAGAGGAAAATGCTGTCGATTTCTCCGGGCTTATTCATCAGGCGATTGTGATCCTTGAAAAGGGGCGCTTTATCAGCCCGTGGAAGCATATTTTGGTTGACGAGTTTCAGGATATCTCCCCGCAACGCGCGGCATTGCTGGCCGCGTTGCGTCGGCAAAACCCACACAGCACATTGTTTGCCGTCGGGGATGACTGGCAGGCCATTTATCGTTTCAGTGGGGCGCAGCTTTCGCTCACGACGGCGTTTCATCAAACGTTTGGCGAGGGCGATCGGTGCGATCTTGATACCACATATCGTTTCAACAGTCGGATCGGTGAAATTGCTAACCGCTTTATCCAGCAGAATCCGCACCAACTCGCAAAACCGCTCAACAGTCTGACAACCGGAGACAAGAAGGCGGTCACGCTGCTGGAGGAAAGTCAGTTGGATGCCTTACTGGATAAGCTTTCTGGTTATGCAAAAGAAGATGAGCGGATTCTGGTACTGGCGCGCTACCATCATTTGAAACCTGCCTGTCTGGATAAGGCCGCGACGCGCTGGCCAAAACTACAGCTGGATTTTATGACCATTCATGCCAGTAAAGGCCAGCAGGCAGACTATGCGATCATCGTCGGGTTACAGGAGGGAAGCGATGGTTTTCCGGCACCGGCGCGCGAGTCAATCATGGAAGAGGCCTTGCTGCCACAGGTGGAAGATTTCCCGGATGCGGAAGAGCGGAGGTTGCTGTATGTGGCGTTGACACGTGCCCGGCATCGCGTGTGGATTTTATTTAATAAAGAAAATCCGTCTTGTTTTGTCGACGATCTGAAGCATCTGGATGTGCCGGTAGCGAGGAAACCTTAAGAAACAGGCGGCAAACGCCGCCTGTAGGCTTATGGCTTGAGGCGTTCGGCCAGGTAGCGCTCATAATCCGGGATCAAAATATCCACTTCATCACTGAAATTCGACGACTGGATAATAAAATCGGCGGTAGAAACGTTGGTGGCAACCGGGATATTCCACACGGTTGCCAAACGCAGCAGCGCTTTGACATCCGGATCGTGTGGTACCGCATTGAGCGGATCCCAAAAGAAAATCAGGACATCAATTTTCCCTTCAGAAATCAGTGCGCCAACTTGCTGGTCGCCGCCCATCGGGCCACTCAGCATGGCGTTTACGTCCATACCTGTCGCGCGTTGAATTAAGTTACCCGTCGTTCCGGTTGCGTAAAGTTCGTGCTTTTCCAGCAATGGCTGATGGCGTTCAACCCAGTTCATCAACATCTTTTTGCAGTGATCGTGTGCAACCAGCGCAATATGTTTGCGCGCCGGCAAAGTGCGAGTCGTCAGTTCCATAGTTCAATTCCGTAGTTAACCTTGCTACAGAGTACTGGAAGCACTTGACGCTGCAAGAGAAAGACGTAAAAAATGCGGACAGTCGTCAAAACGTTATGAGGATGGCTGTTTTTCTGCCCATTTCAGAAAGTTAGTCCGGGTTTGCGGATCGGCTTGTTTAAACCAGTATTTGAGTCGTTGCTCGGTGAGCGTCTGGGATTGTGGCGGAATGGCATCCAGCTCTGAAATCCCCGAAAGCAGGGTGCTGTCATCGGCCATCATCGTAGCAAACTGCGGCAGAGAGGCGTGTTTAGACGCTTTATTATAGCGTTCAGTTTCAAGTTCATAATCAATGATTTTGCCCGTCGAGGTGACGGCCAGAATATCAAGCTTTACAGGGATTGGCATGGCGTCGCCATCGAGAAGTTCAAGGCGTGGCGCGGCATCAAAATGCGCTGTTTCTCGCTCGTTCTCCAGTCGTGGCAGATGAAAATTGACCTGGCTGATGAGCTGAGTATCGAAGCTCACCACCAGGGGGGGTGAGATATAGAGTCGCTCTTCATGGCTGGAGAGGCGAATGGCCTTCTCCACACGAAAAACCAGCTGATGCGGACCATTATCCAGTTCAATACTATCGGCCCCCCGTAACAGCGAACTGGAGACTTTTTTACCATCTAAAACAAGAAGATCAACATCACTGGAGAGGCGTAATGTGGTGGCGAAAACGGTGGCCGGCAAAATCAATGCAATGAAGGTTGTCACAATGCCGGCTTTCATAGGGTTCTCCTGTCCAAAGACCGCATAATGAATAATGTATCAAAATTTTTCTGTAATCATCTTTACTAACATATAGACATATTTTTAACTTTTGCTCTCATACATTCGTATGGGGCGAATGGTTGGGATGTCGGGTTTGTCGTACACTTTGCAAAACAGCCTGGAGAAAGATGATGAAAGAGACCGATATTGCTGGCATTTTGACGTCCACCCGAACTATTGCGCTGGTGGGTGCGAGTGATAAACCCGATCGCCCGAGCTATCGTGTGATGAAATATCTGCTCGACCAGGGCTATCACGTTATTCCTGTATCACCCAAGGTTGCCGGGACGACGCTGTTAGGGCAGAAAGGCTACGCGACACTGGCCGACGTGCCGGAAAAAGTCGATATGGTGGATGTTTTCCGCAATTCAGAAGCCGCCTGGGGCGTTGCGCAGGAGGCGATTGCTATCGGCGCGAAAACGCTGTGGATGCAGTTGGGCGTGATTAATGAGCAGGCTGCGGTACTGGCGCGAGACGCGGGTCTGACCGTCGTGATGGATCGCTGCCCGGCGATTGAAATTCCACGTCTGGGGTTGGCAAAGTAAGTCTGTTCGGTTGCCGGATGGCGCGTTGCTTATCCGGCCCACGGTTCATGGCCGGATAAGACGCGTAGGCCCAATAAGCGAAATGCCACCGGGCACGGGCTAAAATCAGTTACGTAGTCGTGGTGCCTGGAGTTGTTTACGAATCGTGCGGGCCAGTTCATCCATTGAAGGCTGCTCAGGATGCTCATCCTGTGTTTCGCTACTCAACTGCGCTTCAGCCAGATATGTATGAACAGGCTGACCGTTATCGTCTTCCATCACCACGTGATACCAGGGAGCAGCGCGAAGTTCGTCGTTAACCGCCAACTCATCAGGTGACGGTTCCTCGAGCGAATAGACCGGGTCGATATCCACGACCACTCCGAGATAACCTAACAGGGAATGGCGGACCTGCTGGCCAATACCGAATTTGCTGGCAATCATAGTCACCTCCCGGGAAATTAATACTCTCTATTTGAGGGTAAAATTCCACTTTTCAAGTTACATGACGCGACAGGCAAACCCTTTCAGATACAGCCCTTCCGGGTAGGTAGCGATCACCGGATGATCGGCAGCCTGACGGAACTGCTCTATAAATTGTATATCACGACCAGCATCTAATGCGGCATCGGCGATGATTTTCTGAAATAAATCGGTTGTCATCAGCCCGGAACAGGAAAATGTCAGCAACACGCCGCCTGGATTCAGCAACTGGATTGCCAGCATATTGATGTCTTTATAGCCGCGGCATGCGCCCATCAACTGACTTTTATTTTCGACAAATTTCGGCGGATCCATCACGATCACGTCAAATTTCTCGCCACGATCGCGGTAGGTGCGCAGCAGTTTGAAAACATCATCACGCACAAACTCGGCTTTGCTGAGATCCAGCTTGTTCAGTTCAACGTTTTGCTTCGCAATGTCCAGCGCTTCCTGAGAGGTGTCGACACTCACGACCTGGCGACATCCGCCCATCAACGCCGATACTGCAAATCCCCCGGTATAGGAGAAACAGTTCAGAACGCGTTGGTTTTCTACATAGCGACGCGTCGCCAGGCGGCTGTCACGTTGATCAAGGTAGTAGCCGGTTTTATGCCCACCCTGAATATCCACCAGCAGCTTCATACCGTGTTCTTCAATGGGAAGCAGGGCAGGAGGCAGTTCACCAGTAACAGGCCCCTGGGTTAACTCCATGCCTTCTTTTTTACGCACCGCAACATCGCTGCGGTCATAAATGGCGCATTCGGGATACAGTGTCTGCAGTGCGCTGATCAAGGCGGCGCGCTGATATTCTGCGCCAGCGCTCAACAGCTGCAGCACAAGGAAGTTGCCGAAACGGTCGATGGTTACGCCTGGCAGCCCATCAGACTCACCGGCAATCAGCCGATAGCTGTCCAGCCCGTCTTTCTTCGCCAGCCACTCACGCCACTGCTGTGCCTGCTGCAGACGACGGGTGAAGAAGGCGATGTCGATGGATTCCGTTTTGTCGAACGTCCAGACGCGCGCACGAATCTGCGACGCAGGCGAATACGCGCCGCGTGCTAACCATTTGCCCTGATGGTCAACAATATCAATGGTTTCACCGAGGTTGGCTTTGCCTTCCATGCGAGCGACCGCACCGGAAAAGACCCACGGATGGCGACGAAGTAAAGACTTTTCGCGCCCTTTGGCTAACACTAAACGTACACTCATAATTTACTATTCTGTCGAATCAAAGAAATGGGCGCCATTGTCCTGAGTTTTGCGAGGATTTGCAACGCGCCCCGCGATGATAAGGAGCACAGCAATGTCAAAAGTCTGCATAATTGCCTGGGCGCACGGTCGCGTGCAGGGTGTTGGCTTTCGCTATAGCACGCAGCATGAAGCGCAACGACTGGGATTAACCGGTTACGCAAAAAATCTGGATGACGGCAGTGTCGAAGTGGTGGCCTGCGGCGAAGTGGAACAGGTTGAAAAACTGCTTAAGTGGCTGAAGAGTGGGGGGCCAAGGAGCGCCAGAGTTGACCGGGTTCTCAGTGAACCGCATCGCTCTGGCGACGAATTAAAAGGCTTTAGTATTCGCTATTAAATACACTTCACCGGCTTGGGCAGGCCTGCAATTTTTGTGGCCTGTTTAGCCGGGCCTTTCGGGAAAAGGCGATACAGGTAGCGACTGTTGCCTTTTTCCTCACCCAGTTTATTTGCCATGGCTTTTACCAGCATACGGATCGCAGGCGACGTATTAAATTCCAGGTAAAAATCACGGACAAAGCGAACCACTTCCCAGTGTTCTGCTGAGAGGGTTATGCCTTCGTTTTGCGCAATAACAACTGCAAGAGGCTCGCTCCATTGCGCCGTCTCTTTCAGATAGCCTTCGCTATCGGTATCGATTTCTTTCCCTTCAAAGATCAACATAATTCTTCACAGCGTGAGTAAAACGGTCGCCAGTTTACCAAAAAACAAAGCCCCGCATAAGCGGGGCTGGATGACACATGTTGTCTCTTAGTCGCGGCTGGCGAAACCCAGAATGCTCAGCAGGCTGACAAAGATGTTGTAGAGCGAAACGTACAGGCTAACTGTCGCACGGATGTAGTTAGTCTCGCCGCCACGGATAATGTTGCTGGTCTCAAACAGGATGGCACCGGAAGAGATCAGGATAAACACTGCGCTAATCGCGAGATGCAGCGCTGGCAGTTGCAGGAAGATGTTTGCCACCATACCAATCAGTACGACAACCACACCCGCCATCAGCATACCGCCGAGGAAAGACATGTCTTTGCGTGTTGTCAGAACGTAGGCGGAGCAGCAGAAAAAGACCAGTGCAGTTCCACCCAACGCCATCGCGATCACATCGCCCATACCTGCGGACAGATAGGCATTCAGCATCGGGCCGAGAATGTAGCCCAGGAAGCCGGTAAATGCGAAAGCGGCGAGGATGCCGGTCGGTTTGTTCGCTGTTTTATAGGTCAGGAACATCAGGCCATACATACCCACCAGCGTCAGAATCAGACCCGGAGACGGCAGCATTAATACGGTGCTTGCCGTGGCGGTGATCGCTGAAAACGCCAGCGTCAGGCTCAGCAGAAAATAGGTATTTCTCAGCACTTTGTGCGTGCTGAGTAGCGATGTACGGTCGCGCGAAGAAGTAATTATACGATCCATGAGTCACTCTCTTATGACAGATGTAATTAATGACGGAGGATAAAGAAATCGCTGGCAATGACACAGCGGTTTTACCCATCTTTACGCAGTTGATCTCTAACGGGATAAGCATTTTATTTCAGAAAAATCAGGTAAACCAGTTTAACACACCAATTATGCACTGCGGGGAGATCAACGTCGTATAGGTGACTGAAAATTATTGCTTTATTACATGGCGCCCATTATGAGTGGTGATGTCCTCATCAACAGATCAATAAGGTAAAGGGAATGACTCAACTTAACCCGAGGGTGTTTACGTTTACGCTGTTGGCCGTCAGTCTGATGTCGATAACCACTGCGGCATGGGCAGCGAATGTTCCGGCCGGAACGGTATTGGCAGAAAAACAGGAGCTGGTCAGAAACAACGGTAGCGAACCGGCATCGCTGGACCCACATAAAGTTGAAAGCAATGTCGAGTTCAGTTTAATCAGCGAGATGTTCGATGGACTGGTCGCCGTCACTCCTGAAGGGGCGATTGAACCGCGACTTGCCCTGTCGTGGGAAAATAAAGCCAATACGGTCTGGACGTTCCATTTACGCCCTGGGATCACCTGGTCTGATGGCTCGGCTATCACGACACAGGATATCGTCTGGAGCTGGCAGCGTTTAGTTTCGCCCAAAACGGCCTCTCCGTATGCGACCTATCTGGGGAATATGCATGTACTGAACGCCGCAGAGATTGCACAAGGCAACAAAGCGCCGGGTACGTTGGGGGTCAAAGCCATCAATGACAGAACGCTGGAAATCACGCTAACGCAGCCAACCGCCGCCTTTCTCGCGATGCTGGCCCATCCATCGCTGGTGCCGCTGGATAAAGTCCTGATAGGCCGTTTTGGCGATAAGTGGACAAAACCTGAACATTTCGTCAGCAGCGGAGCCTACACGCTCTCGCAATGGGTGGTGAACGAACGGATTATGACGGTGCGCAACCCTCGCTACTGGGATGACCAACATACTGTTATCAATAAAGTCACCTGGCTGCCTATCAGCTCTGAGGCGGCGGACGTTAACCGCTACAAAGCGGGAGAGATAGATATTGTCTATACCGTGCCGGTGAACCAGTTCGCGCAACTGAAAAAAACAATGGGCGACGAGCTACGCGTCGCACCACAACTGTCTACCTATTACTATCAGTTCAATACCACCCGTGCACCGTTCAATGACCCGCGCGTACGCCGTGCGCTGAATATGGCGCTGGATAAGGACATTATCGCGCAGAAAGTCATGGGGCAGGGGCAACGCGAAGCCTGGGTCATCAGCCAGCCTGATATTGGCGGTGTGACGCTACGTGCGCCTGACTATGCCTCCTGGCCACGGGACAAACGCATCGCAGAGGCGAAAAAACTGTTAGCCGACGCGGGATTTGGTCCGGAGCATCCGCTTTCGTTCAATTTGCTTTATAACACCTCGGAAACGCATCAGCGCATTGCCATTGCGGCGAGTTCGATGTGGAAGAAGAACCTCGGCGTTGAGGCGAAATTACAAAACCAGGAATGGAAAACGATGCTCGATACCATGCATACCGGTAATTTCGATGCGGTTCGTTATGCCTGGATTGCGGATTACGATGATGCGGCAAGTTTCCTGAATACCTATCGTACGGGCGACAGTGAAAACACGAGCAAGTACAGCAATCCGGCGTATGACGAGGCGTTACGTAATGCTGCGAAAGCAGCAACGGTCGCGGAGCGAGGTAAATATTATCAACAGGCTGAAGACATGTTGGGGCAGGACGTACCCGCCATTCCGGTTTATCACTACGTTCGCACCCATCTTGTGAAGCCGTGGGTAGGCGGATTTGTCTCCGACAGTCTGGGGAATTACTACAGCAAAGATATGTACATCATAAAACATTGATGGTTTTGCGCTGAATAAATGGTCAATTTGTTGTTATTTCAGGCTATTAACAGCATTTTGACTATTTTTCAGGCAAATGAACGGTTTGGTGCTTTACAGGTCCGTTCGGGATGTTTATAGTGCGCCTCATTGGAAGCGTGGCCGAGTGGTTGAAGGCACCGGTCTTGAAAACCGGCGACTCGAAAGGGTTCTAGAGTTCGAATCTCTACGCTTCCGCCAAATACAGAGAAGGGGTTACCGAAAGGTAACCCCTTTTTCTTTTTTGGTGTTTTTACCATAAGTTGACGCCTCCTAACCATCGAGTGTCCCTGCTGGAAGCAATAGCTGCCATAGACCCTATTAAAGTTATGGTTATTGTGGTCTGGGGGTATCATGTACCGCTGAAGTCATCGTCATTCCAGAGTTAACCATCTCTTCAGGTTCACCAGCCCAAAGATGAACACTGTGCTTACAGTAGAGTCATCTTTAGCGTTTGATACGTGCTTTCATCTTGAGTGTTCTGGCGCGGTTAAGCGTTTTGAAGCGCAACCTGGAGTGCCCCCGAGCCGTACATTATTCAGCGCTGAATTATCCGACGCCATCAGAGTTTGCAGCAGGCTGGCGAAACGGAAAAATTAAAGGTAAACAAACCGACATTACTCACTGACGGTAGTCTCTAATTCTGGGGACAGGTCACATCATACATAATGACCTCGTTTATGATGTTGATGGCAGGTAAATATAAGTTAGTTTCGGTATGTCAACGAAGCGGTACTAATAATGTATTATTTTCAGGTTTTTTTATAAACTTTTATATTATTGATTTTAGCGTGTCTATATTAATAATTAATTTTTTCTTTATGATTTATTCAATATTCATCTGGAAAATTTCACCTATCGTGTTGTATTGCTGGATAGTTAAAGCGCGGCTATCAGCGCAACGTTGGTCGGTTAATTACCGGTGGTTCATTTTCGCTGTTTAATATTATTGACGGTTGTTAACTTTATGGCTTTATTAAATATCAGGGGATCGCTTGTCTGAAGCCTGTAATCACTTTGGCAAAGTAAGTCGTCGCGATTTTCCAGTGGGAGCTGAGCATATCCATCGTAGGGTCATTTTGTGAAGTGAAGGGGGAATATAGATCGTTTGCCCCCTCGGAGCTCGGAGCTGCTCTGTCTACTCGCTCAGTTAGCAATTGCAGGTGCGTAATCCGAGTGCCGCGTACAGGCTTCGCCTTTTCGTGCCCTTTCATAATCATTCTTGAGAGAAATGAACATGGCCGATATTAATAAGCATGACCCTAAATTTATCCTCCTGCAAACCTCGATAGCACAAGCGTATGTCGACGGTGTCAACTTTAATTTACTCTCCAACCCTCTGCTTCCATTCGGTATTCGTACCTTCGATGGTAGCTTTAACCACCTGCTCACAGGGCAGAACAAGTTTGGTGCCATAGACCACTCCTTCCTGCGCGTGTTTGATCACGCGTTTCAAACGGGATACGCCGGGATATGGTCGGTTATCGATCCGCCGCGATCGGTTATCAGTAACCAGACCGCCAACATCTTACCCGCAGTTGAAGTGAACAAAGGTACCGATCCGGTCATCAGCACTGGTCTGGATGGTGTGTTTGGCACGCCGTCGCCGCAGGAGGCTGTTGAGCTGGCGTCGAGAGCCAGGCCTTCTACGCTGACCCAGGACACGAGCACAGTGCCTGACGGCATGAACACCATGTCGAAACCTGCCGATCCCATTATCTTAGCGAGCAAGGAAACGTCGGCGGATGACGATGACGATGACGATGGCGATGATGATGTCGGCGGCGACGGTGCCTTCCCGCTCAACGCCAGTGATGTCGCCAACCTGAAGAATCTGGTCAACGGGCGTGAAGGCGGTGAAGACAACGATGCGCTCGGGATCCGCGATCTCGAAGGCACCGGCAATAACCGTGTTCACCTTGACTATGGTTCGGCCGATCAGCCGTTCACACGACTCACCGACGCGCACTACGGCGCCTGGAATGAGACGACTCACAACCGCGACATCAATCCCCTGTTCTCCGGGCTGGATCCGCGTGCCATCAGCAACATCCTTGGCGCACAGGAAGCAAACCTTTCCGGAAACGCCGCTGGCGTGAACAGCTTGTTCACGGCCTTCGGTCAGTACTTCGATCACGGTCTCGATTTCCTTGGTAAGGGAGGTAACGGAACGATCCAGATTGGCGCTCCGGGCACGGTTCCAAATCCTGCTGACCTGACTCGCGGAACCGTTGACAGCATTGATGCCAATGGCATCCCGCAGCATCTCAATAAGACATCGCCATTTGCTGACCAGAACCAAACTTATGGCTCGAACGAACTCGTCGGCCAGTTCCTGCGCGAAGGTGACGGACAGGGCGGGTTTACGGGCAAGCTATTGGAAGGCGGAGTGGATCCCTCAAATCCGAATTTCAAGCTGCTGCCCACGCTGAGCGAACTGATCCTGCATCACTGGAACAACAACACGCTGTTCACCGACAACTCGCTGCCGGGCGACCATAGCGTGACCTTCCGGGAGTACTTCGCCGGACTGGTCGACAGCAATGGCGTTATCAACAAGTCGATGCTTCCTGCCATGACGTCTAATTTCATGGGCAGTGGCTTTGCGCTGCTGCTCGACACCAACCCCTTTATCAACCTGCTCGACCACTACGTAGCGGGTGATGGACGTGCGAACGAGAACATCGCACTCACTGCGGTCCACAACATCTGGGAGCGGAATCACAACTTCCATGTCAACGGATTGCTCGAAGCCGGATTTGATGGAACAGCTGAAGAACTGTTCCAGGCCGCCAAGATAATCAACGAGGCTGAGTATCAGCGCGTTATTTACACCGACTTTGCCGACAAGTTGCTTGGTGGCATGAGAGGCGAGGGCGATCACGGCTTCGCCGGGTACAATCCGGAAGTGGATGCACGAGTCTCCCACGAGTTCGCGACTGCAGCTTACCGGTTCGGTCATTCGCTGATAGGGCAGACGCTGACGGTGCTCGACGCTCAGGGCAATGCAACGCAGGTACCTCTGTTCGACGCGTTCCTCAACCCGACCAACGATACGAGTGCGTTCATCCTCCCCAGTGGGCAATTGCCTTACTCTCCCAAGCCAGGCTTCGAGCAGTTGGGTGTCTCCGGGATCATTGCCGGTGGTGTTGTCCAGCAAGCGGAAGAAGTCGACGTCAATATCGTCGATGCTGTCCGAAATGACCTCATACGTACCAGTGCTGACGTGTTTGCTTTCGACGTCGCTCGCGAGTGGGACGTCGGTCTGGGTTCGATGAACCAGATCCGGGCCGACCTGATGGCCTCTCTCGATCCGTATGTGAAGGAGGCGGTCAGCTTTGCTGGCGATCTCACACCCTACAGTTCGTGGGAGGACTTCCAGGCACGGAACGATCTCAGCGATACAGTCATTGAGCAATTCAAGCAGGCCTATCCAGACCTCGTGCTGGAGGATGCTCAAATTGCAGACTTCCTGGCAGCGAATCCTGGCTATAAATTTGTCAACGGAAACACCGTCAAAGGCATCGACAGAGTTGATCTGTTCGTTGGCGGACTCGCCGAGAAGCACATCAATGGCGGTGTGGTTGGCCAGACCTTCTGGGTCATCATCCACGAGCAACTTGACCGGATCCAGGAAGGTGACCGGCTGTATTATCTCGACCGCGTGGAGCATCTGGACCTCTACGAGGTTATCGAGGAGCAGGGCTTTGCCGGGATCGTGGCACGCAACACGGGCCTGACCAATCTTCCCGAGAACATCTTCGGGACGAGTCAGCTCGATAATCCACCGGTCGTTGCCAACCGCAACCTCGTCCTCAATGGTGGGAACGGCATTGACGTCCTCAATGGTGGGCCTGGCGATGACGTCCTCAATGGTGGTGGCAGCAACGACACGCTCAACGGTGGGGCCGGCAACGACACACTCAACGGCGGCACTGGCGCCGATGTGATGGTGGGTGGTCTCGGCAATGATACCTATATTGTTGATAATACTGGCGACGTTGTCACTGAAGGTCTTAATGGCGGGACGGATGTTGTCCAGACCACCCTCAACAATTACACGTTGGGCAATAACGTTGAAACACTGGTGTTCACCGGGACAGGCGCTTTCACTGGCAAAGGGAATGCCATTGCCAACACCATCACGGGTGGCAGCGGTAATGACTTTTTGTATGGGATGGGAGGAAACGACCAACTGAACGGTGGGGCAGGAAATGACTCCCTTGATGGCGGTGACGGTGCCGATAACCTTCAGGGCGGGGCTGGCAACGATAACCTGATAGGCGGAGCGGGTAACGATAGACTCGAGGGTGGCCAGGGTGCCGATAGCATGACGGGGGGGGCCGGAGATGATATTTATCTGGTTGATAATGCTATGGACAGTGTCAAGGAAGGTCTTAATGGCGGGACGGATGTTGTCCAGACCACCCTCCAAAATTACACGTTGACCAATAACGTTGAAACACTGGTGTTCGCCGGGACAGGCGCTTTCACCGGCAAAGGGAATGCCATTGCCAACACCATCAACGGTGGCAGCGGTAATGACTTTTTGTATGGGATGGGAGGAAACGACCAACTGAATGGCGGGGCAGGAAATGACTTCCTTGAAGGTGGTGAGGGTATCGATAACCTTCAGGGCGGGACCGGTAACGATTACATGATAGGCGGAGTGGGTAACGATAGACTCGATGGTGGCCAGGGCGCTGATATCATGGCAGGTGGTTCCGGAAATGACACCTTCGTCTTTAGCGCAGGCTTTGGGCGAGACCGTATTACCAACGGTTTCGATAGTAATCCCGGCGGCGGACAGGACCTCCTCGATCTGAGTTTATTAGGCATTGGTGTAGCGAATTTTGCCAGCAGCGTCACGATTGCTGGGGGAGCCGGTAGCAGTACCGTCATTACCATCGGCAATCCTCTTAATGGCAATGTCATTACTTTAGAAAACGTAAACTCTAAAAGCATCGATATTAATGATTTTACTTTAATCGGATAAGGAGAAGACGATGTCGCGCCAGCATACGCCAACAGAACTAAAAGATTTATTAAAGGGAACGAAATCCACCTTTATAATGCTATTTTTTTAGTTATGTTATCAATGTGCTTATGCTGGCGCCTGCAGTAAAATATCGGTTTTGTGAGAAAGCGAATCCCGTCAAAAAACACGGAACCGGGAAAGGAGATCACATACTGCTACGCTCAATCCGCTGGATAAATAAATCACTAAATTGAGTTAGTCATTTTTTCAACACATTGCAACTATTTGCATTTCCTGCGGCGGCGTCCGCTGAATAAATGCCATACGCTTCAGTGGAATCCCCTGAATTTTGAGGGCATTTTTTCCGCGTTTTATCAAGTCGACGACTCATAGTTCTGATACAGATCACAACCGTTGGTCAAACGGGTTGGATTGTTAGTGTGCCATCTCCATTATGTGCATTTTTCTTAACAAGGATTACGTTATATGAACATTCGACCTCTCTTCGCCTTAACTTTCATCGGCTTATTATGGGGCGCAGGTGCATCGCATGGACACGCAAAAGAGTGGAAAAAAGAGCCTATGACTGTTTTACAGCAAGGTGCAGAGGCGGGGGATGCGGAGGCTCAGTTTGTTCTTGCGGCCGTTTATTTAAAGGGAAAAGAGGTGCCGCAGGACCTCAGTAAAGGGCGCGAGTGGCTAATCAAATCTGCAGAGCAGGGAAACGTTAATGCGCAGCACCTTCTTGCGCTCATGTATTACGAGGGAAAGGAGGGGCAGAAGGATGACAAGAAAGCGGCCGAGTGGTTTAGCAAAGCGGCTAAGCAGGGGAATGTCGATGCACAGTACTACCTTGGCATCATGTACTTTGAAGGTCAGGGTGTACAGCAGGACGACAAGCAAGCCGTTGAATGGCTGACCCAGGCTGCGGAACAGGGCAATGCTGATGCGCGCTATTTCCTCGCCCTGATGTATTTCGATGGTGAGGGGGCGCGGTGGTATGACGGTAAGGTCATTGAGTGGTTCAACAAAGACGCCGAACAGGGAAATAAGAAAGCGGTTGAGTGGCTTAGCCAGGCGGCCGGACGGGGAAACTATCTTGCGATAGAGTGGCTTCACCGGGCGGTTGAACAAGGAAATCCCGATGCGAAGCATTATCTTGAAAGCAATAAAACGCTGTTAGAGGGTTACAACACCGTCAAGGCATTGAGTAAAGCGGCTGGGCAGGGAGATTCTAAGGCGCAGGCATTACTCGGCAGAAAGTACTTTGAGGGTGATGGCGTTGGTATGGATCATAAAAAAGCGCGTGAGCTGTTGACGCAAGCCGCCAGTCACGGCGATGCACTGGGCCAGAGCATGCTGGGTGTTATGTATTACATCGGCGAGGGCGTCGGTGTGGCTCAGGATTACCAGAAAGCGTTTACGTTATTTAACCAGGCCGCTCCCCAGGGCGATATGCTGGCGCAGGGCATGCTCGGCTCAATGTATTTAAAAGGAGAGGGAACCGCTCAGGACAATAAGAAAGCGCTGGAGTGGTTTAGCAAGGCCGCTGAGCAGGGAGACACGGGCTCTCAGACGGATCTTGGGATGATGTACTTAGACGGTAACGGTGTCGCCCAGGACGATAAAAAAGCCATTGAGTGGTTTGATAAAGCCGCCAGGAAGGGGAATGCAAGGGCTCAGGGTCTGCTGGGAAGCATGTACCTGGAAGGGAAAGGGGTGAAGCAGGATTATGCACAAGCCTATATCTGGTCTGCGGTGGCCGTCGCCAATGAAAATTCTGATGCGCGGGCTTCTATGGAGAGCGCAAAGCAGAATTTAACGCCTGCTGCCTTTAAAGACGCGGACGATAAGGCGAGAAACTATTTCGAACAACACCGCGATCAATCAGAGATGTAACCTCGTCTGAACCCGCAGGGCGGCGATACCAGGCGCGCCGCCCTGAAACGCCGGTCCTGCCGTCGTTTGCCAAAGAGTTGACTCACTTCATCGCAACAGAAGCGTCAGTATCGCGCGCTCAGATCTTACCCGGCTCCTGAATACCGTATTTATTCCGTTTATGCTGATACAGCAAATCGTCCGCTTTTAGCAGCGCGCTTTCCAGCGTGTCATCAGAATGCAGTTGATAGCAGCCATAGGAGAAGGCCACGAGTTTTTCTTCATCCAGAGTGGTCAGGTTTTCCTGGATTCGGGCAATGACATCCCAGGATTTCGCCAGCGTATAATCGATCAAAATCAGGCTGAATTCGTCTCCGCCCAGTCGTATACCGTAGTCACTTTTACGAATTGATTGGGCTATCGCCATGCCCAGAGATTGAATGGCTTTGTCGCCCATATGATGTCCCAGCGTGTCGTTGATTTTTTTCAACCCATCGCTGTCGATCGAAATGACCGTGATGGCGATTTTTTTCTGGAGCAGAGTACGGATTTTTTGCTCAAGATTGACGTTCATTATTTTGCGATTGTAGAGACCGGTCATCGCATCGGTGACATTGTCATGAGACAGTGACATATGACGTATAAACTGTTGTTTAGCATAACGGCAGAGCAGCCAGGTACTGAATAGATAAAGTACGACTAACCACATATTGCTGATGATTAGATAAATCGCATCAAGTTTAATATGCAGAGTGTAGTACTGTGTTATCGGCTCTTCATAATTAATGGCATCTGCCGTTTTAATATACGGGCTATGGAAAATGATATTGTCACGGGTGGTATTATCAGTGACGTAAAGCGATAAAAATTGCCACAGCAGAGGGCGATCAAGGGTATGGAACGAGGTTGCCAGATCATTAATGTTGATATCGGTAATTAATATTCCTTTCACGATATTGTGACGGAACACAGGGGTCAGCATGCTGATGATATTTTTCTTTGTAAAACCATCATGATAAATATGCGAAACGATGTTTTCACCCTGCATTAAGTCATTTAATGCCGTGGTGTCAATATTGATGGTGTGGGCGCTACGAACAATATTGATGCTGTCATCATCGGCAACCAGCCAGTTACTGAATTTGTAGTGCCGGGTATCAACTAATTGATTGATGTAAATATAATTATGTGCAAGATCAATATAATACCGCATGTTTTTGAACACATATCCGTTGTAGTTCGAAAAACTGTACTGTGACGAAATTATTGTGTTTGCATGTTGAATGATGGGCAGCGCGGAGACGTCATGGCCCCATTGTGCGCACGAGGGATTGTGCGTTTGTAGCGTACCCTTCAGAGTGGGCAGGGTTTTACCCACCAGATTTAAACCGAAAATCGTGTTCACTGATTCGACATGTTTGCATACGTCAGCCATCTTATCCGTTTCATTTACTGACGGAGACGCTGTTGATGAAAATGCTCTCGATAGGCGAGATGCAATATCCTGGTTTATGAACTCCTCATGGAATAACGCAGACTTTCCGTTTTCAGCTATGTATCCCATGTAGCGTTGAAGGCTACGGTATTCATGAGCGAAGAGGGCAAAAAAAATCGATGTCGTACAGGCAATGATAATGATAACGGCGCTGATATATTTATTCGGAGACAAGCTGGTAACTTCCCTTTTTTAAACCACCCGCAAGTGCTCTCAAGTATAGCATCGAAAACCCTAAAATTCCCGCCAGCGAGTATAACCCCTGGTGCAGGGGTTATGTATTATCCTGGGGTATGGCGACGCCGTTCAATTAATGCCCAATCATGTTTGCTTGCGGAATAAGCCGGAAATAGAGATGTTCGGGAACGGGACTCTCCCAGACACCTGCCAGCATAGCGATACCGACCGCGGCAAATACAATCCCCAGTACCAGTGCGGCCATGGTGGCCCCCGAGAGGCCGTTCTGCCAGCGCGTTTTCTGATGTGGAACGGTTTGTGTTTCGGGTGGTGTACGCACTGAAAAAATCAGTGTCGATGCGACCGGGCAGGATTCAACGCACGTCATACAGCCGGTACATTCAAGCGTTCTCACCTGAATTAATCGGTCTACCGGTATTTGGGATGGGCAATTTTTGGCACATTTCCCACAATCAATACAGCTGTCGGCATTACGACGGATTTTAAACGGGGATAACAGAGAAAAAAGGCCAAGTAAGGCACCATAGGGGCACAAATATCGACACCAGACATTACGAATAAACAGGCTGGCGATGGCGAAAATAATCACACAAACGAGAGTTGCCATACCGATGTGACGGAAAAAATTGAGCATTTTAACGTCGATAATTATCCCGTAGGGTGACATGAGAAAGAGCTGAATTCCCTGTGCTGGCATTGAAAGCGCGATATACAGAAAAAAACTTAACAGCACATATTTCAGTCCGCGTAACGGAATATCCAGCCAGCGGGGGAGCGTAAAATGACGACCAACGCATTTCATCCCCAGACTGCCAAGCATTTCCGATAGCGTACCCACGGGGCACAGCCATGAGCAGAATGCTTTTTTAAGCAGCAGGCTTATCAGTACGAACGCCACCAGCAGCAGCATGGACGCCGCGTGAATAGGGGGGAGCCAACCCGTTTCTACGGTGTATCTGGCGTTCATCAACCCGGCGATAGGTAACCATCCTTCAATCCCGCCGGGCCTGGGAATAAACACACTGGCACCGCCCGTTTCATAAAAACGGACCCAGAAATAGAAACTAACGCCAATATAAATATTGATGGCCAGTAGCAGATATTGCGTGGCTTTGCGCCAGGTCAGGGCATTTCGCCAGTCATTCCACGGTAATTTTCCGCCTGTTGTTCCCTGACGGCGTTGCCAGCGTGTTCTCTTCGTTTCGCTCATGACCGCTCACTTCCCCAGAACGTGCATCCATAATGCTACTATGCTACGGCGGAACCCCACGGCTAAAATTGATTTATATCCTGATAATGGTTCGTGGCGCAGAGAAATAACGTATTGCGCTACGTTGTACCTATAAAGTGTTATTTGGCGGGTGGTGATTGTTTATTTTTGGCAAATATTGGGGGCAATTTACAGCCCCCGGTTAATTACGGAAATCTGTGGGTTATGGATGCGTAATAAAGCGCGAAAGTCTCTGGCGCAGCAATCGGTTTTCCTCTCTTAATTGCGCATTTTCTTCCAGCAAGGTGAGCGCAACAGCAATGCCTGGCCAGTCCAGCGCCAGTTCGTGGCGCAACCGCAAGGCACGTCGCACGACAGCGGCGGCATGGTCGTCGAATTGCCAGGGGGCGGCTTTACGCTCGTAAGGCTCAATCACACCCAGACCCACAATTTCGTAAAGTTCTTCTTCTGACACACCGGTATGCAGACAAAATTCGGTGATGGTAAAGGTGACGGTCACGTTCGCCATTATGCTTTCCCCCACTCTTTGCGCGGTTCAAAGGACGTTTGTGTCTGCGCCAGTTGTTGCCAGAGGGCTGCTGCGGCGGCGTCCGGTTTTGGCGGCATCACAATCTTAATCACCGCATACAGGTCGCCAGTCTGCTTTTTGCTCACCAGCCCTTTGCCTTTGATGCGCAAACGCTGTCCCGCCTGGCTGCCGGGCGGGATAGTCAGCAAAATGTTCTCCTTCAGCGTTGGCACGGTGACTTTGGCGCCCAGTGCGGCCTCCCACGGCGCCAGCGGCAGGACGATCTCCAGATCCTGATTGACGATGTCAAACAAAGGATGCGGCGCAATATGGAAAACCAGCCACAGATCGCCATTCGGTCCACCGTTTTCGCCTGGCGTTCCCTGGCCTTTGAGACGAATACGTTGTCCATTTCCCACACCCGCCGGGATTTTTACGTTCAGCGTTTTGGGGATTTCTCGCTCCACAAGACCCAGTGCGTTATACACCGGCACTGTATAACTGAGGGTTCGCGAGTGTTCAGTCAGGGTTTCTTCGAGAAATATCGCCACCTCAATCTCTATATCGTGCCCACGGGTTGCCGGGCGCTGGCGAGACTGTCGGGCGTGCTGGCCAAAAATCGACGAAAAAATATCGTCGAAATCTTCAGTGTTGTAGCTTTGGCTTTCGCCTTGTTGGAATGAGCGGTTAAATTGCGGATCGTGGCGATGCTGCCACAACTGGTCATATTCTGCCCGGCGCTGTTCATCACTGAGCACTTCCCACGCCTGAGCAACCTCTTTAAAGCGGGTTTCGGCATCGGGTTCTTTGCTGACATCAGGATGGTACTTGCGGGCCAGTCGGCGATAGGCGGTCTTGATAGTCTTGAGATCGTCCGTCGGTTTTACGCCCATAATGGCATAATAATCCTTTAATTCCATAGCGTTCTCTCTCGTAAATCACGGCATGCAAAGGAAATCCCCTGAAAAGATATCACCGTTAAGTGTAGGGTAATCCTAAGAAACGCGTCTGCAAACAGCCAAAACATCATTTTGCTGAATGAAATAACTCCACGGAAACAGGGTTTCTGAAGGGGATTGCGGGCGCGAAATCAGCCTGTGGACATAACTTTACAGCCCAAAGGTTGCCAAAACCTCCCCAGGGGCTAAGATAACCCGCGTCAATCAGTGAGGGTGTAATGGCGAAACGACAACGGATGGGATGGTGGTTTCTGTGTCTGGCATGTGTCGTGGTGATGATTTGCACCGCGCAGCGCATGGCGGGCCTGCACGCGTTGCAGATGGAAACCGCCGCGACTGTCGTGGCCGTTGTGCCGGATGCGCCGTCCGAAGAGGTCACGTCGACAGTTACACCCTGCGAACTTAGCGCAAAATCACTGCTGGCGTCGCCGCCCGTGATGTTCGAAGGGGCGATTCTGGTCCTTTGCCTGCTCCTTGCTCTGTTGGCACCCCTGCGGGTTATTCGCCTGCCGTTTTTCCCTCCGCGAGCCATCTCGCCCCCCACACTTAGAGTTCATCTACGCTTTTGCGTGTTCCGTGAATGACAGACCGGTTAGTGCTAACGGTAAGTTAATTATTCATGGAGAAAAAATATGATTCTTGTTTTCAGGCAGATGCTGTTCTGTCTGTTATTGCTATGGCTGCCCGTATCCTGGGCGGCAGACGACGGCTGGCTGCGTTCACCAGAGAATGACCATGCCCGTGTGCAACTGCGTGCCGATACCACCGCGCAGGGCGAAACCCGGCTGTTGCTGGAGGTAAAGCTGGAAAACGGCTGGAAGACCTACTGGCGTTCACCCGGGGAGGGAGGGGTTGCCCCTGCGATTACCTGGAAGGGCGAAATGCCCGATGTCGACTGGTTCTGGCCAACGCCTTCGCGTTTTGAGGTGGCGAATCTGACCACTCAGGGGTATCACGACCAGGTCAGCTTTCCGCTGGTGATTCGGGGAAAA
This sequence comes from Citrobacter sp. GW821-FHT07H02, assembly GCF_059418505.1. NCBI lineage: Bacteria > Pseudomonadati > Pseudomonadota > Gammaproteobacteria > Enterobacterales > Enterobacteriaceae > Citrobacter > Citrobacter sp. GW821-FHT07H02. Next base: position 665,436 of record NZ_JBWKPZ010000001.1, read on the forward strand.
GCGCCGGAGAAAATCGAGGGTATCCTGACGCTCTCGACGTGCAGCAACGTTTGTTTGCTGACCGATTATGCGTTTTCTGTGTCGCCGTCCCACCAGGATGCGACCTTTGCGCATGACTTTGCCCAGGCGATGGGACGAGTCCCTCTGTCTCAGGGACTGACGGATTCCATTACCGTTGGCGCGCGCGCCGGGGAACTGGTGGTTGAAGCCGAGCGGGCGGGAGGCTGGTCAACCCCTGGGTTGTATCTCGATACTGTTGATGACGCGGAAATCGGTAAACCTCAATTCCAGATTGCGGGAACGACACTACAGGCGACGATCCCCGTCCGCGATAGCTGGGGAGAGGGGGCGCCGGATCTCCGCGGTAAGACAGTCACGCTGGTATTGGTCAATGAGGGGATCGCGCAGGAGAGCACGCTCTCGGTAGGTGCCGCCCCTGCGCCAGTGACAGAAGGCGCCGCCTTGCCGCTCTGGCAAGTGGTTCTGATGGCATTAGTGGGTGGATTTATTCTCAATTTGATGCCCTGCGTGTTGCCTGTGCTGGGGATGAAGCTCGGCTCCGTATTGTTGGTAAAGGAGAAAAACCGACAACAGGTGCGGCGACAATTCCTCGCGTCGGTGGCGGGGATTATCGCTTCCTTCATGGCGCTGGCGCTGCTGATGACCGTGCTGCGGTTGACGAATCAGGCGCTCGGCTGGGGTATTCAGTTCCAGAATCCGTGGTTTATTGGCGTCATGGTGGCGGTGATGCTGATCTTTAGCGCCAGCCTGTTTGGACTGTTTGAATTCCGGCTTCCTTCGGCAATGACAACCCGACTGGCGACTCAGGGCGGGAACGGGATGACCGGCCACTTCTGGCAGGGGGCGTTTGCCACTCTGCTGGCAACACCGTGTAGCGCGCCGTTCCTCGGCACCGCCGTGGCGGTGGCACTCACCGCATCGCTTCCGACGCTGTGGGGACTGTTTCTCGCGCTTGGATTAGGGATGAGCGTGCCGTGGTTGCTGGTCGCGTTGCGCCCCGGCCTGGCACTGAGTCTGCCACGTCCCGGTCGCTGGATGAACGGGCTACGACGCCTGCTGGGTTTGATGATGCTGGGATCCACAATCTGGCTGGCAACGCTTCTGCTGCCGCATTTGGGATTCTCCACTCCCGCCCCGGCAAAAGAGAGCGTGGTCTGGCAGCCCCTGAGCGAGCAGGCCATTCAGCAGGCGCTGGCGCAAAACAAACGAGTGTTTATCGACGTCACCGCCGACTGGTGCATCACCTGCAAGGTCAATAAATACAACGTATTGCAGAAAGAGGCGGTGCAGAAGGCGCTGCAACAGCAGGATGTTGTCGCCCTGCGCGGCGACTGGACGCTGCCTTCCGCTGAGTTGTCTGATTTTCTGAAAAAACGTGGCCGCGTCGCCGTGCCTTTTAACCAAATTTATGGCCCCGGAATACCGGACGGTCAGGCGTTACCCACCTTACTGACTCAGGACATGGTCCTGCAAACGCTGGTAAACGCAAAAGGAGTTATGCCATGAAATACCTGATTGTTCTGTTCTTCACCCTGTTTTCTGGTCTGAGTCTGGCGCAAGAGGCAGCCCCGTTTACCCCAGAGCAGGAAAAACAGATTGAAGCGCTGATTCAGGAAGCGTTATTTAACGATCCTGCCAGTCCGCGCATTGGCGCGAAAAAGGCGACGCTGACGCTCATCAACTTTACGGACTACAACTGCCCTTACTGCAAACAGCTTGATCCGATGCTGGAAAAGATTGTGCAGAAATATCCTCAGGTTGCAGTGGTGATTAAGCCTTTGCCCTTTAAGGGGGAAAGCTCGGTGCTGTCGGCGCGTACAGCGCTGACGACCTGGCGCGAACATCCTGCACAGTTCCTGGCGTTGCATGAAAAACTAATGCAGAAACGGGGATATCACACCGCCGCCAGCATTGCCCAGGCGCAGGAAAAATCCGGCGCGGCAGCGGTAACTCTGGATGAAAAAAGCAATGAGACCCTGAGTACCAACCTGCAGCTTGCCCGGCTGGTGGGGGTTCAGGGGACGCCCGCGACCATCATCGGGGATGAAATGATCCCTGGCGCCGTGCCATGGGAGACGCTGGAAGAGGTCGTCAAAGAGAAACTGGCGGCAGCCAATGGTCAGTAAGTTACGGCGCTGGCTGCGTGAAGGTTTGATCTTGCTGGCGCTGCTGGCCGTCGTCACGGTGCTGGTCGATGCCTGGCGCGCGCCACAGGTTCCGCCCTCCTTTGACAGCACGCCGCTGCAAACGGTGGACGGGGAGACCGTCACCCTGGCGAAACTCAGCGAAGAGAAACCGGTCTTGCTCTATTTTTGGGCAAGCTGGTGCGGCGTGTGTCGTTTCACGACTCCGGATGTCGCGCGGCTTCACCAGGAAGGGGTAAACGTGATGACCATTGCGCTACGCTCTGGCAGCGAGGCCGACGTCTCCCGCTGGCTGACGCGCAAAAATGTCACTTTCCCGGTGATCAATGATGCGAGCGGCCAGATATCCCGCCGCTGGGAAATCAGCGTAACGCCGACGCTGGTGATCGTCTCAAAGGGAGAGGTCGTGTCTACCACCAGCGGCTGGACAAGCTACTGGGGGATGAAACTTCGAATCTGGTGGGCTAACGCGTTCTGAAACTGTGCCGGGGAAACCCGGCATTTTTCCATGCCTGCCGCCTTTCAGCCAGACTCTTCATCGCCTCATCCCCGGAAGCCATATTTCGCTCCCCAGCGAAGCAAGCCCTGAGAATAACGGACATTATCGCGTATCGTCTTTTTTTGGAGGACAACGTATGGTCGTGTTTTGGGAATCCGGGTTTTACCTGATGTTGATGATTACCGCTACCTTTGTGCTGGCGGGGATGGTGAAAGGCGTTACCGGTATGGGGCTGCCCACCGTGGCGATGGGGATCCTGGGGGCGCTGGTCTCCCCGGTCGCCGCCGCCGCGATGCTGCTGTTACCTTCACTGATCAGCAATCTGTTTCAGTTCGGCGGTGGCGGCAATACCCGGACATTGCTGAAACGTCTCTGTCCGATGCTTTCGATGGTCGTCGTCGCCACATTGCTTGCCAGCGTCTGGATTGCGGGCGGCGACACCCGGCGCACTCAACTGGCGCTTGGCATCGCGCTGATTCTTTACGCGCTGTGGACGCTGGCCGGGAAACGCATCCGGGTCGATCCGCAACGTGAAAAACCGCTCTCAATGATGGTGGGGGTAGTGACGGGGTTGCTGACCGGCGGCACCGGTGTTTTCGTGATGCCCGCGGTGCCGTGGATCCAGTCCCTCGGCTTTGAGAAAGAGGAACTGGTACAGGCGTTGGGCATCTCTTTCACCTTCTCGACGCTGGCATTAGCGCTCGGCTTGTGGTGGCACGGCGCGCTGCCGGTTCAGTCGGTCACTTTATCGGCATTCGCCATTATTCCCGCGCTCGTCGGTCAGTGGATCGGCACCCGTGTGCGTCGGGTGATATCACCGTTAGTGTTTAAACGCTGCTTTTTACTCTGCCTGATGGGGTTGGGGCTTGAAATGATACTTCGTGCGGTATAAGCGCCATCGTGACTTTGCGGGGATTCCGTGCCAGGGTCAATGCAGATTATACGGGTTAAAGAGTCACACCGTTCACATAAGCCAATGAATGAGGGGAAACACCGGGATTTGGTTCCCGGAGGGGCGGCAAACCCGGTGGTCGCCCCGGATATTCCGGTCTTAAACGCACGGTGTCAGGTTAAAGAGGATCGTATGACGTTGTTTATTTCAGAAAGTGAAGAGGAGTTCGAACTCGAGTCAAGGATGGCGCTGACCGCTGCGGTGATGGCGGATAAATCGCGCTCACGCATGTTGAGCGCCTTAATGGATGGGCGCGCGTGGACGGCGACGGAACTCAGTGCGGTGGCGGATGTTTCGGCCTCCACCGCCAGCGCGCATCTGTCGCGCTTATGTGAGCAGCGATTTGTTATCTCGCTGGCTCAGGGGCGACATCGCTATTTTCGCCTGGCAAGCAACGAGATCGCACAATTACTGGAACGGTTAATGGGGGTGGCGTGGGCCTCTTCCACATCCCGTAAAATTTCTACGCCGCTCCGGTTACGCCATGCCCGCACCTGCTATGACCATCTTGCCGGAGAAATCGCCGTCATGCTTTTTGATACCCTGATTTCCCGACAATGGATAACGACAGAGGGCGATGCGTTAACGCCGCTGGGACAGGACAACCTCGCCGAAATAGGCATTGAGGTCGGCGCTGGCGTGTCGCGCAGAAAACGGTGCTGCGGCTGTCTGGACTGGAGCGAGCGACGTTATCACACCGGGGGCGTGCTCGGGGCCGCCCTGTTGACCTATTTCGATCAACAGCGATGGATCACAACCACGACCGGTAGCCGCCAGGTCACTTTTACGCCGCTGGGTATCCGCAAACTCCAGCTTCATTTTGGCATTACCGCACTGCGGTAAATCTTCCGTTTTGCGAATGCGTTCCCGGAAAAATGTCATATTTCTGTCACACTTAGAAAAATTTGATAACAACAAGAGGTTGTAGGGATGAAAAGAACGTTACTCGCGACAAGTGTGGCAGGGCTTTTATTGGTGTCTGGTTACGCACAGGCGCAGACCACGCCGGAAGGCTATCAACTGCAACAAGTGTTAATGATGAGCCGACATAACCTGCGCGCGCCGTTGGCCAATAATGGCAGCGTCCTTGAACAATCTACGCCAAATAAGTGGCCTGAATGGGATGTGCCAGGCGGTCAGCTCACCACCAAAGGCGGGGTGCTGGAAGTGTATATGGGCCATTATATGCGCGAGTGGCTGGCAGAGCAGGGGATGGTGAAGTCAGGCGAATGCCCGGCTCCGGATGCGGTCTACACCTATGCTAACAGCCTGCAACGCACGGTGGCGACGGCGCAGTTCTTTATCACCGGGGCATTCCCGGGGTGCGACATTCCTGTACACCATCAGGAAAAAATGGGCACCATGGACCCGACCTTTAACCCGGTGATCACCGATGATTCCGCGGCGTTTAGCGAGAAGGCGGTTCTCGCGATGGAGAAAGAGCGCAGCCAGATGCATCTTAATGAGAGCTATCAGTTGCTGGAGCAGATGACGAACTACAAAGACTCGCCATCCTGCAAAGAAAAACAGCAGTGCTCGTTGATCGATGCCAAAGACAGCTTTAGCGCGAAATACCAACAAGAACCTGGCGTTTCAGGTCCATTGAAGGTGGGGAATTCGCTGGTCGATGCCTTTACGCTGCAGTATTACGAAGGGTTCCCAATGGATCAGGTGGCCTGGGGCGAGATTAAAACCGACCAGCAATGGAAAGTGCTGTCAAAACTGAAAAACGGTTATCAGGACAGCCTGTTTACCTCGGGCGAGGTGGCGCGTAATGTGGCCCAACCGCTGGTGAAATACATTGATAAAGCACTGGTGAGCGAGCGCGGCAGCGCGCCGAAAATCACCGTATTAGTCGGACATGACTCAAACATCGCGTCCCTATTGACCGCGCTGGATTTCAAACCGTATCAGTTACATAACCAGAATGAGCGTACGCCGATTGGCGGTAAGATCGTGTTCCAGCGCTGGCATGACAGTAAAGCCAATCGCGATCTGATGAAAATTGAGTATGTGTACCAGAGTTCGCAGCAGTTGCGTAATGCGGAGGTTCTGACGCTTAACTCACCGGCGCAGCGTGTGACGCTGGAGCTTAAAGGGTGCCCGATAGATTCGAATGGATTCTGCCCGATTGACAAGTTTGATCGTGTGCTGAACGACGCGGCAAACTAACGGAAAGGCTCCCCCGTGTGAACGGGGGAGTGCGTGCTACACGTTTTTACGATCGATGGTTTGCTCGCCCCAATAGAGCGAATCTTTATCTGTTTTCGTGAAGGCTTTGACTAATACTTCATCGCTGCCTTCTTCCCAAATCTTTTCCGCCAGTTTTTCGTCGTACTGGGCGACTTCAAAAATAGCCTCGGCTATTTCTCGTGACGTATTACGCAGACTTGCCCATTCGCCGACGCGATGAGCTTTCGCTTCTTGAGTTGGCATTCGAATCCTCCTGTTGAAGATTAGCCGTTAAGTTTTACTGCCAGGCCCGCGACATATTCGCCCTGGTAGCGCGCAATAGAGAGTTCCTGCTGGCTTGGCTGTCGTGAGCCGTCACCGCCTGCAATCGTGGTCGCGCCATACGGCGTTCCCCCGCGAACCTGTGAAACGTCAAACAATTCCGGTGCGGCATAACCGATAGGAACAATCACCATGCCGTGATGCGCCAGGGTGGTCCAGGTCGATGTAATGGTTTGTTCCTGACCGCCACCGGTTCCTGTTGAACTAAAGACACTGGCGAGTTTGCCGTGCAGCGCGCCGGAAGCCCACAGCCCGCCGGTTTGATCCAGGAAGGTGCGCATTTGGCCGGACATGTTGCCAAAACGCGTGGGGGTGCCGAAAATAATCGCGTCGTATTCTGGCAGTTCCTGCGGGGTTGCGATGGGTGTGTTCTGCGTTTTACCCCCGGCTTTTGCGAAGATGTCAGGCTGCATGGTTTCTGGTACGCGCTTAACGACAACCTCAGCGCCTTGTACCTTGCTTGCCCCTTCAGCCACCGCATGCGCCATGGTTTCAATGTGTCCGTACATGGAATAATAAAGCACCAGAACTTTTGCCATTTTGCACTACTCCTCGGTTTTATCGTCTCCGTAGCGATTCGCTACCTCCATTTAAAGATATGACGTACTGAGGAGAGTGCAAATTTCACAACCATTCTTTTGATTTATAACAACATTTACGCAACCACTCTTTGACGCAAAATGATACATTTTTAACCATGTGACTTTTTTTAGTCATAAGAAAGGCTTATTGATTTCTGGAGGGGATTATTTCTTTTATTCCGGTGATCCTGTTGCAGGATATTACGATTTGCTGGCCGATAAGGGGATCTTCACTAAGCTTAGTTCCACGCAGCGAAAATGATGGCGATGTCCATCTGTTGTGTGAGGAGTCACTCCTCGGTACCTATGCAGTATGATGTCTAATCAATGACGGAGGTCAGTAATGGCAAACCATCGGGGCGGTTCCGGCAACTTTGCGGAAGACCGTGAAAGAGCATCAGAAGCAGGCCGTAAAGGTGGCCAGCACAGCGGGGGGAACTTCAAGAACGATCCGCAACGTGCATCAGAAGCAGGCAAAAAAGGGGGCAAAAGTAGTCACGGCAACCGTAACAGCTAGCCTGTCTGAATCTTCCAGGGCGTTGGGTGCAGGTGAAACTCACACGCCATGAGACCACCGCCGCCGGATATTCCGGCGGTTTTTTTTGTCCGCAAGGTTGAACTGTAACAAAACGCAACGCAGACTAAAGGGATTCTGCTCATCAGGTGTCCCATGTCACGACGTTCAGGTTACTCCTTCTCCATAAAGCCCCAGGAAGCCATCCTCATCATCATCACGATGTTTTGGGGAGGCACCTTTCTGGCTGTGCAATATGCGGTCACCCAGAGCGGGCCGTTTTTCTTTGTCGGTATTCGTTTTGCGACGGCGGCGCTGGCCGTGGCATTGCTGTCACTGCGCACATTGCGCGGGTTAACCTGGCTGGAATGTAAAGCAGGTGTGGCGATCGGTGTCTCGATAGCGCTCGGCTATAGCCTGCAAACCTGGGGGTTGCAGTACATCCCCAGCAGCAAATCTGCCTTTATCACGGCGATGTATGTGCCGCTGGTCCCCTTACTGCAATGGCTTTGTCTGGGGCGGATGCCAGGTTTGATGCCCTGCGTGGGCATTGTGCTGGCGTTCATCGGACTGATTTTTCTTGCGGGTCCGGGTGATAACTTACTGGCGCTGGGCGAAGGCGAGTTGATTACGCTTGCCAGTGCGGTGGCGATTGCGGCTGAAATTATTCTGATCAGCGCATGGGCGGGGAAAGTGGATGTCCGTCGGGTGACGGTGGTGCAACTGGTAACAGCATCGCTGGTGGCGTTCATCGCCATGGCGCCGGCCGGGGAGTCGGTCCCGCCGATGTCTACGGGATTGCTGGTGGTTACCCTCGGACTGGGCATCTTCAGTGCGATTATCCAGGTGACGATGAACTGGGCGCAGCGCAGCGTTTCGCCAACGCGGGCAACGGTCATTTATACCGGTGAACCGGTATGGGCAGGGATTTTTGGCCGCATTGCCGGAGAGCGTTTACCGTTACTGGCGCTGTTGGGCGCGGTATTTATTATTGCTGGCGTGTTGGTCAGTGAATTGAAGTTGAAGCGGAAAGCAACCTCAGCGGAGAGCACCGCTGACGACGCGTCGCAAGTGCCATCGGACCCTCAGTAAGCAAACCAATCCTGGGTTAACCCCCGCAAGATTTGTTATGCTCATCGCAAATAAAAAAGGAGAGGGCGCATGGCACAAAGCGCAGTCAAAAAACCAGGTAAACGTTCGCAGGCCGTTAGCGCAAAACGCCAGGCCATTCTTAACGCCGCATTAAACACCTTTTCCCAGTTTGGCATTCATGGTACCCGGCTTGAGCAGGTTGCTGAACTGGCGGGTGTATCCAAAACTAATCTTCTCTATTATTACCCGTCAAAAGAGGCGCTGTATGTGGCGGTACTGCGCCAGATCCTCGACATCTGGCTGGCGCCGCTGAAGGCGTTTCGTGAGGATTTCGCGCCCCTGGCGGCAATCAGAGAGTACATTCGCCTGAAGCTGGAGGTTTCCCGTGATTACCCGCAGGCTTCAAGGCTGTTTTGCATGGAAATGCTGGCAGGCGCGCCGTTGCTGATGGAAGAGTTAACGGGCGATCTGAAGGCGCTGATTGACGAGAAATCCGCGTTGATCGCAGGCTGGATCGACAGCGGCAAGCTTGCGCCTGTCGATCCACACCATCTTATCTTTATGATTTGGGCTTCAACGCAGCATTACGCGGATTTTGCCCCTCAGGTGGAAGCCGTAACGGGCGCAACACTGCGCGATGAAGCCTTTTTTAACCAAACGGTCGAGAGCGTTCAGCGAATGATCATTGAAGGCATTCGCGTGCGTTAACCAGCGGGCGGCAACGGGCAGCTTAAATCACCTTCTTCGCACTGGAGCAGCGAGGCTAAAAACGCGTCGCGCTCTGCGGTTTTGTCTACCAGACATTGACTGGCGATCATCGCCTGTGCGCTACCGCCTTCCGTACCGGAGCTGAGTAATGCGCAATCGGCATCTCTGAGCGCAATCCATGCGCTCTGTGCTTTTTTCAGCAATTCACGCTGTGGCGGCGCGGCGCGGGTCAGCGCATTCTGCCAGGTCTCATTGAGTTTTTTATCGGCGGCCTGAAATTGTGCGGCGGCGCAGGTGTTCATTTCGGTTTGTGTGCTGGCGTTCGCGCAGTCATCGGCCAGTGCCTGACTGCTCAACAGCAGCGCAGCACACGTCAGTAAAATTCGGTTCATGCTTCCCTCTGGCTCCATAAAAAAAGGCTCCGTTACCGGAGCCTTAATTAACCACAGCCTTAGCCAATTGTCATCAGGCTGGCGTTACCTCCGGCAGCTGCGGTGTTAACGCTGAGGGAACGTTCAATGTACAACCGCTCCAGCAGAATGTTGGTTTCGCCACGGGCAAATCCCTGTACAGAAACGATGGCCCCTTCGCGTGCGGCAACGGCTTCGCACAGGGCGCGCAGCTGATCGGAGTCGCCGTGGAAGATAACCGCATCGAACGGTTGCGACGTCAGCCCATCGCGTTTCGCAAACTGAATACGCTTTGAAACGGCGGCAGGCAGGCGTTTTGCCAGTTCACGATGGGCGCTATCATCCGGCCACAAAATCAGACTTCCGACCGACATCACGGCGGCAACCTGAACCAGGGCATCCTGCTCGTCTTCCGCCAGACATAACACACGCTCCCTTGGTAGCAGCGTCCAGGTGTTACGTTCCCCGGTGGGGCCTGGCAGTACGCGTTGAGTCCCGGACTGGCTGAGCTCGCTGAACTGCTGGCAGAGCGCGCGCAGCGCCGGGCTGGCTTCCGCCCATTGGGTTAATGCCACCAGCGGCTGAATCAGCACGGTTTTTACCTGGGTATCGACAGCGTAACTGGCATCATGACGCGCCAGTGTCGTTCCCAGCGCTTTCTCCGGACGGTGTGCCAGCAGGCGATACAGGTACAGCGGGCCGCCCGCTTTGGGTCCGGTTCCGGATAACCCTTCGCCACCAAAGGGCTGAACGCCGACCACGGCGCCGACCATGTTGCGGTTAACGTACAGGTTACCCACGTGTGCCGAGCCGGTGACCTGGGCGATGGTTTCATCGATACGGGTATGTACGCCAAGCGTCAGCCCGTATCCGGAGGCGTTAATTTGTTCGATCAACGCATCCAGATTGTTACGGTTGTAGCGCACCACGTGGAGAACCGGTCCGAACACCTCTTTTTGCAACTCGTCGAAGCTTTCCAGCTCAATCAACGTCGGTGCGATAAAGGTTCCGGACTGCCATTCGCGGGCATCGTCGCTGTTTTCACGGACGGCCTGGAACACCGGACGGCCTTTGGCGCGCATGGCCTGAATATGGCCTTCAATGTTGCTTTTCGCTTCCTGGTCGATAACCGGGCCGATGTCTGTGGTCAGGCGACCCGGATTGCCCATCCGGCATTCGGCCATCGCTCCACGCAGCATCTTCAGGGTATGTTCAGCGATGTCGTCCTGCAAACACAGTACGCGCAGTGCAGAGCAGCGCTGCCCGGCACTGTCAAACGCGGAGGCCAGCACATCCACCACCACCTGTTCGGTGAGGGCCGATGAATCGACGATCATGGCGTTCATTCCGCCGGTTTCCGCGATAAGCGGGATCGGGCGGCCCTGGGTATCCAGGCGTGTGGCGAGCGTGCGTTGTAATAATGTGGCGACTTCCGTCGAACCGGTAAACATCACGCCGCGTACACGGTTATCGGCGGTCAGTTGCGCCCCTACCGTTTCCCCCCGACCTGGCAACAACTGCACCACCCCGGCGGGTACGCCCGCTTCTCGCAGGAGAGCAATCCCCTGAGCGGCGATCAGCGGCGTCTGTTCTGCCGGTTTTGCCAGCACACTGTTGCCTGCCGCCAGCGCGGCGGCGACCTGACCGGTGAAAATCGCCAGCGGGAAGTTCCACGGGCTGATGCAGACCACCGGACCTAATGGACGGTGTGTTTCATTGTCGAAATCATCGCGTACCTGGCCTGCGTAATAGTGCAGGAAGTCCACGGCTTCACGCACTTCGGCAATGGCGTTGCTGAAGGTTTTACCGGCTTCGCGCACCAGGATGCCAATCAGCTGCTGCATCTGACTTTCCATCAACACGGCGGCGCGTTGCAAAATTGCGGCGCGCTCCTGCGGCGGGGTGGCAAACCAGATCGGGGCGCTATCCACCGCGCTCTGTAGCGCCTGTTCGACTTCGCCTGGGCTTGCTTCGCGCACGAAACCGACAGTATCTTTTGGCTCTGCAGGGTTAATTACGGGCACCATTTCCCCGTCGGCAACCGGCTGTTCTAGCATCGGTTTCGCCTGCCATTTTTGCAGGGCGCTATTGAGCAGGGCGGAGGAGAGAGAGGCCAGACGGTGTTCGTTGGCCAGATCCAGACCGCCGGAGTTCTCACGACCATGACCATAGAGGTCACGAGGCAGTGCAATTTTCGGGTGCGGCAGGCCAGCCTGTCCTTCCTGTTGCGCCAGTTTCTCGACGGCTTCTACGGGATCGGCCACCAGTTCATCCAGCGGTAACGTGGCGTCGGCAATGCGGTTAACAAAAGAGGTATTCGCCCCGTTTTCCAGCAGGCGGCGTACCAGGTAGGCCAGTAGCGTTTCATGCGTGCCGACCGGTGCATAAATACGGCAAGGACGGTTGAGTTTGCCGTCGGCAACTTTACCGGTGACCTGCTCATACAGCGGTTCGCCCATGCCATGCAGACACTGGAACTCATACTGACCCGGATAGTAGTTTTGCCCGGCCAGTTGATAAATCGCCGCCAGCGTGTGGGCGTTGTGGGTGGCGAACTGCGGATAAATCAGGTTCGGCACGCCAAGCAGTTTCTTCGCACAGGCGAGGTAGGAAACATCGGTGTACACCTTGCGGGTATACACCGGATACCCTTCCAGGCCGTCCATCTGCGCCCGTTTGATTTCGCTATCCCAGTAGGCGCCTTTCACCAGACGGATCATCAGACGGCGGCGAGAACGGGTCGCCAGGTCTATCAGATAATCAATCACGAACGGGCAGCGTTTCTGGTAAGCCTGGATAACAAAGCCAATACCGTTCCAGCCCGCCAGTTCCGGTTCGAAGCAGAGTTTTTCCAGCAGATCGAGCGAAATTTCCAGACGATCGGCTTCTTCGGCATCGATGTTGATACCGATATCGTACTGGCGCGCCAGCAGGGTCAGCGATTTCAGGCGCGGGTACAGTTCTTCCATGACGCGGTCATACTGCGCGCGGCTATAGCGCGGGTGCAGAGCCGAGAGCTTGATGGAGATGCCCGGACCTTCGTAAATACCGCGACCGTTCGAGGCTTTACCAATGGCGTGGATCGCCTGCTGATAGGAAACCATATAGGCCTGTGCGTCCACGGCAGTTAGCGCGGCTTCACCCAGCATGTCGTAGGAGTAACGGAAACCTTTATCTTCCAGCTTGCGGGCATTGGCCAGCGCTTCTGCAATGGTCTCTCCGGTGACGAACTGTTCGCCCATCAGGCGCATCGCCATATCCACGCCTTTGCGGATCAGCGGTTCGCCGCTCTTGCCGATAATCCGGTTCAGCGAGCGGGAGAGATTGGCTTCGTTATGCGTTGATACCAGCTTACCGGTGAACAGCAGGCCCCAGGTCGCCGCGTTAACAAACAGCGACGGGCTGCGGCCAATGTGTGACTGCCAGTTGCCATTACTGATTTTGTCGCGGATCAGCGCATCGCGCGTGGCTTTATCGGGAATACGAAGCAGCGCTTCCGCCAGACACATCAACGCCACCCCTTCCTGAGAAGAGAGAGAGAATTCCTGCAACAGGCTCTGAACCATGCCGGCACGACCGCTGGCCGTTTTCTGGTTGCGGAGTTTTTCCGCCAGTTGCCAGGCAAGTTTATGTGCCTGTTCTGCAATAGGTTGCGGCAGGCGGGCCTGCTCCATCAGCATCGCGACGGCATCGGTTTCGGCGCGACGGTATGCGCTGGTAATGGCGGCACGTGAAACCGACTGGGGCAGTATGTGCTCGGCAAATTCGAGGAAAGGCTGGTGGATTTCATCCTGTTGCGCGACGGATTCTTCGCTTTCATTTGCCGCACCGGCCAGCAGCGCGGGAAGCTCTGGCAACGCGTCATTGTTTTCCAGTTTTTCCAGATAATTAAAAATTGCCTGCTTGATGAGCCAGTGTGGGGTGCGATCGATACGTATTGCTGCTGATTTAATACGTTCGCGCGTCGCGTCATCCAGCTTAACCCCCATCGTGGTGGTTCCCATGCCGTGTGCTCCTGTTGTTCTGGTAAGTAGTACTAATGGTTATCGAGAAATATCCACTATGTTGCAACTTTGTGCAACCTTGTTGAGTGTGATGTGGCTTGCAAGCTCAAAAATGAATTAATTGTTAAATGTTGGGCAGGTGTTCTTTAATCAGGAAATAAAAAGTGAATTATTTCTCTGCGGTAGTTAACACTTTTTAAAGGTGCAACCGTGAAAAATGTGAGAGAGTGCAACCTATAGAAAAATGGTATGCCGCCGATTAAAAAATTGATGTAAATGGTGTGTTAAATCGATTGTGAAAGACCACCGCTTCCGGCAGGATACGGGCGCCCTGGTAAACATACACACCACTGCTACGTTCCGGCAGGGGACAAACGGCAAGTATCGATATTGTCGATAAATGATTCTGGAGATTTTTGATGGCTATTAGCACACCGATGCTGGTGACATTTTGTGTCTATATTTTGGGCATGATATTGATTGGGTTTATTGCATGGCGTTCAACGAAGAACTTTGATGATTATATTCTGGGTGGCCGTAGCCTCGGGCCATTTGTGACCGCATTGTCGGCGGGTGCGTCGGATATGAGTGGCTGGCTGCTGATGGGACTGCCAGGCGCGATTTTCATTTCAGGCATTTCAGAAAGCTGGATTGCCATTGGCCTGACATTAGGCGCGTGGATCAACTGGAAGCTGGTGGCGGGCCGTCTGCGCGTGCATACCGAATACAACAATAATGCGTTAACCCTGCCGGACTACTTCACCGGACGTTTTGAAGACAACAGCCGCATTCTGCGTATTATCTCTGCGGTGGTTATTCTGCTGTTTTTCACCATCTACTGTGCTTCCGGCATTGTGGCGGGCGCGCGTCTGTTTGAGAGCACCTTCGGCATGAGCTATGAAACGGCGCTGTGGGCAGGGGCGGCAGCGACCATCCTTTACACCTTTATTGGCGGTTTCCTCGCGGTAAGCTGGACCGACACCGTTCAGGCCAGCCTGATGATTTTTGCGCTGATCCTGACGCCGGTAATGGTCATCATCGCCGTGGGGGGTTTTGGTGACTCGCTGGAGGTTATCAAACAAAAGAGCATTGAGAATGTGGATATGCTCAAAGGGCTGAATTTTGTCGCCATTATCTCCCTGATGGGCTGGGGGCTGGGTTACTTCGGTCAGCCACACATCCTGGCGCGCTTTATGGCGGCGGACTCGCATCACAGTATCGTGCATGCGCGTCGTATCAGTATGACCTGGATGATCCTGTGTCTGGCGGGGGCAGTGGCCGTCGGCTTCTTCGGTATCGCGTACTTCAACGATAATCCGGCACTGGCTGGAGCGGTTAACCAGAACTCTGAGCGCGTCTTCATCGAACTGGCGCAAATTCTGTTCAACCCGTGGATTGCCGGTATTCTGCTGTCTGCCATTCTGGCTGCGGTGATGTCGACCCTCAGCTGCCAATTACTGGTGTGCTCCAGTGCGATTACCGAAGATCTGTACAAAGCCTTCCTGCGCAAAGGGGCCAGCCAGCAAGAGTTGGTGTGGGTAGGGCGCCTGATGGTGCTGGTGGTGGCGCTGGTGTCAATTGCGCTTGCTGCCAACCCTGAGAACCGGGTCCTTGGACTCGTGAGCTACGCCTGGGCCGGTTTTGGCGCTGCATTTGGTCCGGTGGTCCTGTTCTCTGTGATGTGGCCGCGAATGACCCGCAACGGCGCGCTGGCCGGAATGATCATCGGTGCTGTCACCGTCATTGTCTGGAAACAGTTTGCCTGGCTGGGCCTGTATGAAATCATTCCAGGCTTTATTTTCGGTAGTCTTGGGATTGTGGTCTTCAGTTTGCTGGACAAAGCGCCGTCTGCCGCTATGCAGGCACGCTTTGCGAAAGCGGATGCGCATTACCATTCGGCACCGCCGTCGCGTCTGCAGGAGCAGTAACAGAGCCTGAAGGCATCGAACTGCTGGCCGGATAAGACGCTTACGCGTGGTCATCCGGCAAAAACACTCCCCAGCCCGCCACGTGCGGGCTTTTTCGTCTCAGCACCCTACAAAATATTAATAACCATTAATCAGCCAAATATTTACATTCAATCATCATAATCAAAACATTCTGCTTGAGTTTTCTTTCTCTGTAATGATAATCACTATCACTGTAATTTACTTTTCTTTGCATCAGTTGACTGAGAATAACGTTTAAGGGTTCCCGGCATGTTTGTTCCGTTTCTAATTATGTTACGCGAAGGATTAGAGGCTGCGCTGATTGTGAGTCTGATCGCCAGCTATCTGAAGCGTACCCAGCGCGGTCGCTGGATTGGTGTGATGTGGATTGGGGTGATTCTGGCGGCGGGATTGTGCCTGGCGTTAGGGGTCTTCATCAATGAAACCACGGGTGAATTTCCGCAGAAGGAACAAGAGCTGTTTGAAGGCATTGTGGCAGTCATTGCCGTGGTGATCCTGACCTGGATGGTGTTCTGGATGCGTAAAGTGTCGCGCAACGTCAAAGTACAACTGGAGCAAGCTGTCGACACCGCATTGCAGCGGGGAAATCATCACGGCTGGGCGTTGGTCATGATGGTCTTCTTCGCCGTTGCCCGTGAAGGACTGGAATCGGTGTTCTTCCTGTTGGCTGCGTTTCAACAGGACGTTGGGTTCTGGCCGCCGCTGGGCGCGATGCTGGGGCTGGCAACCGCAGTGGTGCTCGGTTTCTTACTGTATTGGGGTGGGATCCGCCTTAATCTTGGCGCTTTTTTCAAATGGACCAGCCTGTTCATTTTGCTGGTTGCGGCCGGGCTTGCTGCCGGTGCGATCCGCGCGTTTCACGAAGCGGGACTGTGGAACCACTTCCAGGATGTGGCATTTGATATGAGCAGTATCCTCTCTACCCATTCGCTGTTTGGAACGCTGATGGAGGGTATTTTCGGCTATCAGGAAGCGCCCAGCGTGAGTGAAGTCGCGGTCTGGTTTATCTATCTGATTCCGGCGTTGGTGCTGTTTGCGCTGCCGCCTCGTGCAGGTACGACGGCGTCTCGTACAGCACCCTGAAAAAATGTGGCGCAGAAAACTACTTAGTTACAACATACTTATTTAAAGGGATGAGTCATGACGATTAACTTCCGCCGTAACGCGCTGCAGTTGGGTATTGCTGCGCTGTTCGCCTCCGCTTTTACTGCTCATGCAGCTGATATTCCACAGGTTAAAGTCACCGTTAATGATAAACAGTGTGAACCGATGACCCTCACCGTGAATGCCGGGAAAACGCAGTTCATTATTCTGAACCACAGCCAGAAAGCGCTGGAGTGGGAAATCCTCAAAGGCGTGATGGTGGTGGAAGAACGCGAAAACATCGCCCCCGGTTTCAGTCAGAAAATGACTGTGAATCTGCAACCGGGTGAATATGACATGACCTGCGGTCTGCTGACCAACCCGAAAGGGAAGCTGATCGTCAAAGGCAGCGCAACGGCAGAGGCGGGGCAAAGCGACGCATTATTGAGTCTGAGTGGCGCGATTACTGAATATAAAGCGTATGTCACGGCAGAGACCGCACAACTGGTGACTGGCACAAAAGCGTTTACCGATGCCATTAAAGCGGGTGATATCGAGAAAGCAAAATCACTGTATGCGCCAACGCGTCAGCATTACGAGCGTATTGAACCAATCGCAGAACTCTTCTCTGATCTTGATGGCAGTATCGATGCGCGTGAAGATGATTACGAACAGAAAGCGGCAGACCCGAAATTTACGGGCTTTCACCGTCTGGAAAAAGCCCTGTTCGGCGACAACAGTACGAAAGGCATGGAAAAATATGCCGACCAGCTTTATACCGATGTGGTTGATCTGCAAACGCGGATCAGCGAGTTGGCTTTCCCGCCGTCAAAAGTGGTGGGCGGCGCGGCTGCTCTGATTGAAGAAGTGGCGGCCAGCAAAATCAGCGGTGAAGAAGAACGCTATAGCCGAACTGACCTGTGGGACTTCCAGGCAAACGTCGATGGCGCGCAAAAAATCGTCAACCTTCTGCGCCCGCAGCTCCAAAAATCCAATGCGGAATTGCTGGCGAAAGTGGATGCCAACTTTAAGAAAGTGGATGCCATCCTGGCGAAATATCGCACCAAAGACGGGTTTGAAACCTATGACAAGCTGACCGATGCCGATCGTAACGCCCTGAAAGGGCCAATCACGACGCTGGCGGAAGATTTGTCTCAATTGCGCGGCGTACTGGGTCTGGATTAAGCACCATGCAGCATGATAATGAAAACGGCGTGAGCGAACCGTCACGCCGACGTTTACTGAAAGGGATGGGGGCATTGGGCGGCGCGCTGGCGCTGGCGGGGGGCTGCCCGGTGGCTCATGCTCAAAAACCACAAAGTGCGCCGGGGACCTTGTCGCCGGATGCCCGTAGCGAAACGCAACCCTTCTACGGCGAACATCAGGCGGGGATTCTCACGCCGCAGCAGGCGTCTATGGTGCTGGTGGCTTTTGACATTCTGGCCAGTGACAAAGCGGAGCTCGAACGTCTGTTTCGCCTGTTGACGCGCCGTATCGCCTTCCTGACGACGGGAGGGCCAGCGCCTGAAACGCCAAATCCTCGCTTGCCGCCTATGGACTCCGGGATCCTCGGTGCCTGGATCGCACCCGATAATCTGACCATGACGCTCTCGGTGGGGCACGCGTTGTTCGATGAGCGCTATGGATTACAGGCTCAGATGCCGAAAAAACTGCAGAAAATGACGCGCTTTCCGAATGATTCACTGGATGCGGGGTTATGCCACGGGGATCTGCTGTTACAGATTTGCGCCAATACCCAGGATACGGTGATACATGCGTTGCGTGACATTATTAAGCACACGCCGGATCTCCTGAGCGTGCGCTGGAAGCGGGAAGGGTTTATCTCCGATCACGCGGCACGCAGTAAGGGAAAAGAGACGCCGGTCAATCTGCTGGGCTTTAAAGATGGCACCGCCAATCCCGACAGCTCAGACGCCAGGCTGATGCAGGATGTGGTGTGGGTGACCGCAGAACAACAGGAACCTGCGTGGGCGACAGGGGGCAGCTATCAGGCCGTCCGGCTGATTCAGTTCCGCGTCGAGTTCTGGGACAGGACGCCGCTGAAAGAGCAGCAGACCATTTTTGGCCGTGATAAACAGACCGGGGCGCCGTTGGGCATGCAGCACGAGCATGATGTGCCGGATTACGCCAGCGACCCGGAAGGGAATGTAATTGCGCTGGACAGCCATATTCGACTGGCGAATCCGCGCACGGCGGAGACCCAATCCAGCCTGATGATGCGCCGTGGCTACAGTTACTCCCTCGGCGTGACTAATTCCGGGCAACTGGATATGGGACTGCTGTTCGCCTGTTATCAGCACGATCTGGAAAAAGGCTTTTTGGCCGTGCAAAAACGGCTGAATGGTGAAGCGCTTGAGGAGTACGTTAAGCCAATCGGCGGCGGCTACTTCTTCGCACTCCCCGGCGTAAAAAACGCCGACCGCTATCTGGGGCAATCCCTGCTGGAAGCCTGATCGTCAGCCCCGCTTTTCCTGCGGGGCTTCACTCTCATCCTCATGAATGAAAATATTATTTTTTGATCTAACCAATCTTCTGAAATAATTTTGTCATATCCCTGTAAGAGACTACTGTCAGAACAAAGAGAATTTTTCGTTAATGCAAAGTAAAAATGTTGTTGCGTTAATGATCGATTCTGATGTAATTATACGTATGAGCGGTAGTTCCCGGCAGTGATGGTCATTCACTATGGAGATCGCGAATGGTAAGGTCCTCAACTGGACATGCTTTTCACAGTAACCGCAGTACCTTACGCGGAAGTTTCTCCTCCGGTAGCCCACTCGTCACCCCTAAATTTCTCTCACTTCTTCTTAGCATTGTTACTGACGCCGTATACGGTGCGCGTAGCCGTGTGTGGTGTCTTTTTAGAAGGCAAGCTATGGCTTACAAGGAAGCCAACCCTCAGATGTGTGTGCGCATAATCGTGCTGCCAGCGGCACGTGTGATGTATACCTACAACTCAAGGTGCTATCCATGGGAAGACAAAAAGCAGTGATCAAAGCTCGTCGCGAAGCAAAGCGTGTGCTGAGACGGGATTCGCGTAGCCACAAGCAACGTGAAGAAGAGTCGGTCACCTCGCTTGTGCAGATGAGCGGCGTAGAAGCAATTGGCATGGCGCGCGACAGCCGCGACGCAACACCAATTGCTGCGCGAAATGAGGCTCAGGCGCAGTACCTGAATGCCATTGAGAGTAAACAGCTGATCTTCGCTACGGGTGAAGCCGGATGTGGTAAAACCTGGATCAGCGCGGCAAAAGCAGCAGAGGCCCTGATACATAAAGATGTAGAAAGGATCATTGTCACCCGTCCAGTCCTGCAGGCCGACGAAGATCTCGGCTTCTTGCCTGGAGATGTATCTGAGAAATTCGCGCCTTATTTTCGCCCAGTCTATGATGTGCTGGTGAAACGTCTGGGTGCGTCTTTTATGCAGTACTGCCTGCGACCTGAGATTGGTAAGGTGGAAATCGCGCCGTTCGCTTATATGCGCGGACGTACATTTGAAAATGCAGTTGTCATTCTCGACGAGGCTCAGAATGTGACTGCAGCGCAGATGAAAATGTTTTTAACTCGCCTCGGGGAGAACGTCACGGTGATCGTGAATGGTGATATTACCCAATGCGATTTACCCGCTCACGTTCAGTCAGGGCTCAGTGACGCGTTAGCGCGTTTTGAAGAAGATGAGATGGTCGGGATTATCCGATTCAACAAAGACGATTGCGTGCGTTCAGCGCTCTGCCAACGCACGCTTAATGCATACAGCTAGCGGTAGTGTGATCTCATAGCCCGGGAAACCGGGCTTTGTTTTTAGCCGTGTTCGTATTTGCGGCTATCTCACCGGGAAAATTGACTCTACTGAAAAGCGCTTCAAAGCGGAGGGCTGACGCTGTGCCTGTTTATCCGCTCCATAAAACAGCGTTTCGCCCGCTGGATCGATATTGATTTTCGAAACAAAATCTGGACTATCCCCGCCACCCACGAAACCATCGACAAAGTGCTTTTTTCAGGTTTTGGCGCAATTGCGTATCCCTGCATATCGTGCCGTTCTCCCACCAGCCGATAGCCATTCTGAAACAGATACAGGAGATTACTGGTCATCTGGAACTGGTGTTTCCTGGCGACTATAACCCGTACAAAACGATGAACGAATACACCCCCAACCGGGCGCTGCGTATGTACATAAAGCGGAACTGCTTGAGGTATGCGGCGGTGATCGGATTGTCTCTATAAATGCTGCGAGGGGGATACAGCAACCTATATTTATACGCGGCAGCTTAAGGCGGCCTGAACCAGTAACAGTGAGAGTCAGCAATAAACTGATATAACGATGGATTAAGAGCGACAGCAGTTTTACCGGAAGTCGGCACTGAATATAATAATATTGCAGATTAAATATAATTACGTCATGAATACTGAAGGGGTATTTATTTTATCCAAAAATATATTGAGTGCCACACAGTTAACTTTTATTAAATATTCTTCTTATTAACCTGCCCCATTGATATTCGTCAAAAAAGTAAACTCTAAAGGAGAGTATCCGTTTTATACAGGAACAGTATTTATCATTCTGACCAGCGCAGTCAGTTATGGACAGATGCGCCACAATAAAAGGATATCAGCAATGAGTGGAAAACCCGCGAGCCGGATAAGCGACGGCGTGGCAAATGGTCAGATTGTGCAGGGTTCACGCACTGTGCTGATAGGCAGTCAGGGCGGCATTGCCTGTTCCGTGTGTCCCGGCGGCGTCACCGAAGGCGACCCGGTTAACCCCGTTCTCGGTGCCAAAGTCCTGCCCGGTGAGGTGGATGTCGCGCTGCCCGGTCCGGTGCCCTTCGTTCTCAGCCGCAGCTACTCCAGTTACCGCACACCGACACCAGCGCCGGTGGGGTTGTTTGGCCCTGGCTGGAGCCAGGCGGCAGAAGTCAGCCTGCTCACCACGCCAGACACGCTTATCCTCAATGACGATAAAGGCCGCAGCATCACCTTCGACCCGCTCAGCGCAGGCGAACTGACCTACAGCCGCAGTGAGAAATTATGGATAGTCCGCGGCGGGGCCGCAGTCCTGGAAGGCGGGCAGTCGGACGTGCTGCAGCCGCTGTGGCAGACGCTCCCGGAAGAGGCACGGCATCACCCTGAGTTTTACTTTGTGACCAGTGACCCGCTTGGGCCATGGTGGATATTCAGCCACGTGGGGGCTATGCAGCCGGGCCGTCAGCTGTTGCAGATGCAGCGTGACCGCTTCGGGCGCAGCATGGTGCTGGAACGGGCGCAGGAAGGTGAGTTTACGGGGCGCATCACCGGGGTCACCGACGGCAGCGGCCGGCATTACCGGCTGGTGCTGATACAGGCGGTTGCCGCCACGGAACAGGACAGCGGCGTCAGGCTGGCGGCCGTCTGGCTGGCGCGTGATGGCGGCGAGACGATACCGGAACAGCCGCTGGCGCGCTACGCCTACAGCGGGTGCGGTGAACTGGTCAGCGTGTCTGACCGCAGCGGTCTGGAGGTACGTGCCTTTGCTTACCACCCGGGCTGTCCCGGTCGGATGAGCGGTCAGCGACATACCGGCCGTCCGGCGACGGCGTATGAGTACGACGATGCAGGCCGGGCGGTACGACAGATAACCGAAGACGGCCACGGGCTGGACTATCACTTTGACTACCAGCCGGACAAAACCCTCGTCACCTACAGCGACGGCAGACAGCGCACATATCACACCGAAGGCGAAGGCGGTTTAAAGCGGGTGGTACGAATCGACCATCCGGACGGCAGCAGCGTGGAGAAAAAGTACGATGCGAGCGGACGGCTGACCGCCACCATCGACCCGCTGGGCAGAAAGACCACCTGGGCGCTGGATGTGGTCAGCGGTGCCGTCAGCAGTATCAAAGAGCCGGACGGAAAAGAAACCCGTTTTGATTATAACCGTCAGGGCCAGCTGACCGCCGTGCTGTATCCGGACGGCAGCGCCACCCGCAACGACTATGATTCTCTGGGGCGCATAACCGCGCAGACGGCGGCAGACGGCAGCACCATCCGCTACCACTATGCCGGTGCCACAGACGAACAGCCGACAATAATCGAAGATGCTGCAGGTGGAAAAAGACACCTGCAGTGGAGCCGTTACGGTCAGCTTGTCCGCCATACCGACTGTAGCGGTTACGGAACCACCTGGGCGTATGACCTGTGGGGCAACCTGACTGAAACCTGCGGCGAGGAAGGCTATCACCTCACGCATGAATACGACGCACGTGGCAACCGGGTCAGCGATACCGATGCTGAAGGGCGGACCACCCGTTACCGGCATAACCGTGCGGGCGACCTGGTCGGGGTGATACTGCCGGACGGCAGCGAACAGCTTCTGACCCGTGACAAACGCGGTCATCTCACCGAAACCCGCCAGGGCGGGCTGGTGCGGGAATACCATTACGACCTGGCGGGGCGGCTCACCGGCCTGACCAACGAGAACCGGCGTCCGTACCGCTTCAGCTATGACGTGATGGACCGGCTGACGGAGGACGTGGCGTTTGACGGCAGAGCACAGCGCTACCGCTATGACGCGGCGGGTCGGCAGACCGGGCGGGATGACGGCGACATTCATCATCAGTACGACTATGACGACAGCGGCCACCTGAGTGCACACCACTGCGAAACGGAAGACCGCCGCACGACAACCAACTACCGTTACAGTGATGCGGGGCAACTGACCGAAGTCAGGGACAACAACACCAGCGTCAGCTGGCGCTATAACGCGGGCGGGCACATCGCCGAAGAAGTGCAGACCGCATATAACGCCGACGGGGAGGCCATCTGGCAACACAAAACCGGCCACCGTTACGACGCACTGGGCAATGAACAGCAGACACAGTACGGCGCGCTGCCGCAGGCCGGCTGGCAGCGCTACGGCAGCGGGCATCTTATCGGCGTCAGCCTGGGCGGTCATGTCATGGTGGAGCTGGAGCGCGATAAGCTGCACCGGGAAGCGGAGCGGGTATTCGGGCCTTGCCGGGAGCAGCGGCGCTACACGGCAGCGGGTCAGCTGGCAGCGCGGGTTACCGGCAGTGAGACGCAGGACTACCGGTACGACATCCTGGGTCAGCTTACCGGCCTCGGTGCAGAATGCCGGTATGGCTACGACGACAACGGACGCTTAATCAGCGCGGTACAGCCGGGGCTTAGTGCAGACTACCGTTATGACCCGACGGGCAACCGGGTGGAGGGGGAAGGCCGCCAGCTGTTCGACAACCGGCCGGTAAAAGACGCCATCTGGCAGTATGAGTACGATGCGTGGGGCAACCTCATCAAAAAATACAACGAGCGGGAGAAACATCTTTATCACTATGACCTGCTGCACCGCCTGACGGGCTACGAGAAACAGACCCCGGCAGGTGCCATCACCCGTGCGACCTACAGCTACGACCCGTACGGGCGGCGCATCAGCAAAACAATAAAACGCAATAACCAGAGCGACACCACGCGTTACGGGTGGGACGGCGACAGACTGGTGCTGACGCAGAAAAACGGGCATAAGGTGCACACGCTGTATGAACCCAACAGCTTCACGCCGCTGCTGCGCATCGAGAGCGATGGTGGAGACGAGCCGTATACCTGTCTTGCCGACAAACTCCAGCAGTACAGCCAGATACCCTTTACGACTCAGGAGTATGCGGATATGGAGCGTCTGGAAGAAGACCTGCGGACAGAAAGCCTGTCGGAAAGAAGCCGTAACTGGCTGGAGTTTGCGAACATCCCTGCCCGGCTGATGGCGGCACAGCTTGACTCGCTGCCGGTGGTGAATATCCGAAAAATTCATCTTTATCAGTGTGACCTTCGGGGTATGCCGGTGGCGCTTATTAACAGTGAAGGCCAGACAGACTGGAAAGCAGAACTTGACCCGTGGGGAAATGTTCTTTCCGAAGAGAATCCGAAGAAGATGGAACAGTCGCTGAGATTGCCGGGCCAGTGGTATGACGAGGAATCGGGGCTGCACTATAACCGGCACCGGTACTACGATCCGGCACAGGGGCGGTATATCACGCAGGATCCGATAGGGCTGAAGGGCGGGGTGAATTTATATCGATATCCATTGAATCCATTACAAGCAATAGATCCACTGGGTTTGAACAATATCGATGTAATCGTCAATAACAATGGAATAGGCCATGTTGGATTGCATATGGGAACTGGGGAGAACGAACTATTATATGATCCTGGTGGTTCGTATGTTACTCCTGCGGGGATACCTTCTGGTAGTGGTGGTGTTTTTGGCGCATCAGATGCAAATTTAAATGATTATTTAAAATACCAATATGCGGATGGTTCTAAAGTCACGGTGTATAGTTTTGAAATAACACCGGATGAAGATAAAAAAATTAGAGATGCGATAGATAATATGGGAGGATGCTCACCGCTCAAGTGTGCGATATGTTCTAGCAGTGTTTTGCAAGGGATTGGACCTTTCAAAAATTTGGAAATGACTATAAGTCCGTGGGGAATGGGCGATGCTATGAGTGAAATTCAGCACCCTAGGTCGTTTGGTTCATTTTTCGTATCTCCAGCGTATTGAAAGGCAATACGAATGGAAATACAAAGATTTAGTCTGAAATTATTAACTTTACTATGTGCATTAATTTCTCATATCACTGTTGTTTATGGCTTTGCATTTAAAACGCTGCATAGTTATTTTTGGAGCTATGTTTTTTTATTTTATGTGTTCTTGTTTTTTTTATTTGTTTTAAAGCATCTTTTTTTTTGTAAATCACAGGTGTATGCGTATGTGTTTTTTATTTTGGGGCCTTATCTTTCTTCCGTTTTGAGTGATGTATTTGTAATGGTTGTTTATTTTTATGATTTTTTTACTCGCAATCTATTGAATAGTCTTATAGGTGGCTTTTTTATGCCTTACATAGCCTTATGTGCGTGGTTTCTTTCTATAGCATTTTTTTTAATTCACGTATGGTTCCATGAGAAGGTTTCTAAAAAATGACTGAAAATGCGGCAAAAGCACCTCTACCACTACGACCCGCAGCACCAGTTGACTAGCTACGAGAAACGGACACTGGGAAAGGCTGGTGCTGATGGAGAAAAACGGCCAGAAAGTGTACACACTGTATGAAACCAACAGCTTCACGCAGCTGCTGCGAGCGGAGAGGACGGTGGAGACGAACCGTATACCCCTCTTGCACAGAAGTTACAGCAGCACAGCCAGATACCGTTTACGACTCAGGAGTATGCGGATATGGAGCGGGTAGAGGAGGACCTGCGGGCAGGAGGACTATCAGTACGAAGTCTTGAATGGCTGGCATTAACGAACATACCAGTACAACTGATGGCGGCACAGCTTGACCCGCTGTCGGTGATGAATATCCGCGTGTTCACCTGTATCAGTGCGACCATTTGGGGACACCGGTGGCACTGATAAACACGGAAGGACAGACAGACTGGAAAGCAGAACTTGATCCGTGGGGAAATGTTCTGTCCGAAGACAATCCGAAGAAGATGGAGCAACCGCTGAGGCTGCCGGGCCAGTGGTATGACGAGGAGTCGGGGCTACACTATAACCTGCACCGGTACTACGATCCGGCGCAGGGGAGATATATCACGCAGGATCCGATTGGGTTGGCGGGTGGATGGAACCTGTATAGTTATCCGCTGGATCCAGTATCTGGAATAGATCCTTTGGGGTTAAACCCTGTTGCTGGTGCTATAGGAGGATTTGCTGTTGGCGGTCCTCCAGGAGCTGTCATAGGTGCTATCTTGGGGGTTGCAGCTGGTGTTGGTATTTTTACATTAGCAACTTCAGATTCTGAATCCAAGAATAACCGCGAAGGTGCGGCGTTAAATGATATTAAACAATCTGAATATGAAAGAGCAAAAACCTTTTGTGATAAAAAACCTGAACAAGGGAAAAGTGATTGCGCATCATTGTCTAAAGCTATTGATCATGCAAAAATGTGTGCGAGTCTATATGAAAATTGGGATGCAAAATGGTTCCCCGGTCGACATGACATAAAAATAGACGAGAGAAAAATCCGCATTCAACGTTTGAGCAAAAAACATCGTGAGGAGTGTACAAATAAATGAAATATTCTAAAACTTTAGATGATATTTATTTAAAATATCAAGAACACCCGGATTTTTACACTATCAAAATCACAGAGATTGATCAAAAATCTATTGATGATGATACTATGCTACATATAGCTGCACGTTCGGGTGCTATTGAAGATATTGAAAAATTAATTTTTTTTGGAGCCAATATAAATGCCATAGGTGATTTAGGCAATACTCCTTTGCATCAGGCTGCAATGTTTGGCCAATTAAAATCAGTTTCTATTCTATTGAAATACAAAGCGAAAAATACAATAAGAAATGAGTTTAATCAATTGCCTGCCGAGGTCGCGAAACTTGGCGGGTATAATGAAATAGAAAAAATAATCGCAGATCACTACTCAATTTTATTATATCCAAAGCGTAGAAAAAAATAAAGCAGTCTCACGATATGGCCGGACAACCGTATCATACAGGATGCGCACTACCGCTATCACCACGACCGCCACGGCAGGCTGACGAAGCAAACCGACCGCATCCCGGCCGGGGTCAACCGGATGGATGACGAGCGCACCCACCGTTATGGGTATGATACACAACACCGTCTGGTCCACTATGAGCGGACGCAGCACCACACCCCGCAGGTGGAGAGTCGTTATGTGTACGACCCGCTGGGCCGGCGTATCGGGAAACGGGTCTGGCGGCGGGAGCGTTGCCTGGCCGGGTATATGGAGTTGTCGCGCAAACCGGAACAGACCTGGTACGGCTGGGATGGAGACAGGTTAACCACCACACAGACCGGGGCGCGGCGTGTCCAGACGGTGTACCAGCCCGGGAGCTTCACGCCCCTGCTGCGCATCGAAACCGCAACCGCAGAGCTGGCCAGAAGCGCCCGCCGAAGCCTGGCGGAGGTGTTGCAGCAGGACACCGGCATGACGTTACCGCCGGAACTGATACAGCGCCTCGACCGGCTGGAGCAGGAAATTCAGCAGGACAGCGTGAGCGAAGAAAACCGTCGGTGGCTGGCAGGCTGCGGACTCAGCGTCGAAAAGATGATAAACCAGATGGACCCGGTGTATACCCCGGAGCGAAAAATCCACCTGTACCACTGTGACCACCGGGGTCTGCCGCTGGCGCTTATCGATGAAAACGGCAGCATGTCGTGGAGTGCTGAATACGACGAATGGGGAAACCTGCTGAATGAGAATAACCCGCATCATCTGACGCAGCTCATCCGCCTGCCTGGGCAGCAGTATGATGAGGAGTCCGGGCTGTACTATAACCGTCATCGTTATTATGACCCGTTACTGGGGCAGTATATTACGCAGGATCCGATTGGAGTAGTGGGGGGATGGAATCTATACTCTTATGTTTATAATGATCCGATTGGTTT